>NZ_JBIAXC010000081.1:0-24119 GCF_042896295.1 Kitasatospora sp. NPDC001309
TCGCCAAGGTGACCATCAGCTACGGCGACGACCCGACGCAGTACCCGGCCGTCATGGCGGACGGCGCGTTCGTCCACGCGGCCGCCGTCACCGCCGGTCCCGACCCGAAGGCCTTCCCCCCGGACGCCTACGTCCACGCCTTCAACGCGGACGGCAAGGAGATCTACAACCAGAAGACCCAGCCCAACACCAAGGTCGCCCCCCGCTAGACGAGTAGTTCCGAAGGCGAGCCGGCTGTCCCCCGCGCCCGAACTCCGCGCAGTACCGCGGAGTTCGGGCGCTTCGTCGTCGAGGGGTGCGGCGGCGGGCGAACCGCCGCTCCCGTCGAATTGAACGTGTTCAATATGCGCGCTACGCTCGGGGTGAAGATGAGGGGGAACTCATGAAGATCGTCATCCCCGGCGGCTGCGGCGCGCTCGGGACCCTGCTCGACCGCAGCCTGACGGCCGCCGGGCACCAGGTCACGGTGCTCACCCGCCGCCCCGCCGGGCCCCGGCAGGTCGGCTGGGACGGACGGACCCAGGGTGCCTGGGCAGCCGAGCTGGACGGCAGCGACGTGGTCGTCAACCTGGCCGGGCGCAGCGTCAACTGCCGCTACACGCAGGAGAACCAGCGGGCCATGATGGACTCCCGGGTGGACTCCGCCCGGGCCGTCGGCCGGGCGATCGCCGCCGCCCGCAGGCCGCCCGCCGTCTGGCTGCAGATGAGCACCGCCACCGTCTACGCCCACCGGCACGACGCGCCCAACGGCGAACTGGACGGCCGGATCGGCGGCACCGAGCCCGACGCCCCCGCCTCCTGGCGGTACAGCGTCGAGATCGCCCGGGCCTGGGAGGAGGCCCAGACCGACGCCGACACCCCGCACACCCGGCGCCTCGCGCTGCGCACCGCCGTCGTCCTCGGCCCCGAGCGCGGGGGCGCCTTCGACTCGCTGTCGTGGCTGGCCCGGCTCGGTGTCGGCGGGCCGATCGCGGGTGGCGCCCAGTACGTGTCGTGGATCCACGAGCAGGACTTCGTCCGTGCCGTCGAGTTCCTGATCGCCCGGCAGGAGCTCAGCGGCCCGGTCAACCTCGCTGCCCCGAACCCGCTGCCCCAGCGCGAGTTCATGCGCGAGCTGCGCGCGGGCTGGGGCATGCCGCTGGCGCTCCCGGCGACCCGCTGGATGGCCGAACTCGGCGCCTTCGCACTGCGCTCGGAGAGCGAACTGCTGTTGAAGAGCCGCCGGGTGGTGCCCGCCCGACTGCTGGAGGCGGGCTTCGCCTTCGCCTACCCGGACTGGCCGGAGGCCGCCCGCAACCTGGTGCGGCGGCTGCGCGGACGGTGAGGCGGGCGGCGGCACGGACGGCGGCGCGGGCCCGGGGGAGGGCCGGGGCGTCACGGGGCTGTCACAGCTGCGCGCCGGAGCTTGCCCGGAGCGGGCCGGGACGGGACGGTGGTGGCGGCCACGGGGGGCGGGGCCACGGGGGAGGGGGCGCGGGATGCGCACGGTGCGGTTGTCGTCCATGCAGATGCGGAGCGAGCGTTCCGGTGTCGGCTTCACGCTGATGGTCGTCACGGGCGTCGCCCTGGCCGTCACGGGCGCGGTCGACGCCTTCGGGGCCTTCCTGGTCGCGGCCCTGGTCGCCGCGGCCGCGCTTTTCGCCACGCCGTACGCCTTCTGGCTGAGGGCCGACGAGCAGGGCGTCACCCTCGTCCGGTACCTGCTGCCGCGCCGCTTCGCCTGGGCGGAACTCCGCGGTCTGGCGATGGAGTTCGACGAGGACGAGGAGATCGGCAGGCGCTGCCTCACCCTGCGGCTGGGGCTCGCCGATCCGCCGGGCCGGTTCGCGGGACCGCTCCTCGGCAAGGTCCTGGTCACCCGGGAGGACGCCCCCTCGGGCGTTCCGCCGCGGGCCATGGCCGAGCTGTTCGCGGTCTTCGGGGAGCGCGGACTGCCTGTCGAGGAGGCGGGGTTCGCCAACGAGGTGCTCCGGGTGCGGGGCCTCCCGAAGCTGCCGCCGCTGCGGGTGTGGGCCGCGCCCGCGGAGGGGGCGCCCGGGGCGGAGCGGGCCTACGCCGACGCGCCGGGCATCGACCAGGAGGCGGACGCCCTGCCGCCCGAGGTCCGGCGGCCCCGGCAGCGCGGCCGGCGCGAGTACCTGCTGCGGCGCGCCGCGCTGGCCGACCGGGTCTTCCTGCGGGACGGGGACGGGCTGGCGCTGGCGATCGCCCTGCGGGCGGCGGAGGAGCTGGTGACGTACGACCAGGTCACGGTCGAGGGCGACCAGCGGCACTACGTGCGCGAGCAGTACCTGGGCTGGCGCACCCGCCGGCCGTAACGGAGCTCAGTCCCCGGCCGGGTCCTCGGCCCGGTCCTCGGCCGGGTCCGTGGCCAGCAGGTGGTCCAGCACCCGGCCGAACACCAGCCGCCCGGCGAGCGCCACCGCCGGGTCGAACAGCCGGGGCAGCCCGGTGATCCGCAGCTCCTCGGCCCACACCGCCTCGCTGCCCGCGCCCACCGCGCGGACCCGCAGTTCGGCGCCGCCGCGCACCACCCGGCCGCGCTTCGCGAGCCGGCACCGCTCGGGCGCGGCCAGCTCGACCAGCTCCATCGGGTCGTCGAGGCGCAGCGGCCCCAGGGTCGTCCTGGCCAGGACCACGTCCCCCACCTGCTGCCCGCCGCCCCGCACCACGCTCACCCGGGTGAACGGCACCCGGTCGCCGTGCCGGTGCCAGGCGGTCAGCCGGGCCCAGCACTCGGCGGGCGGCAGTGGGGAACGGCGGGTCAGGACGAATCGGGCCATGCGGCAGTGTAGGGCAGAAAGGCGCACGATCCGGCCGCCGACTCCCGGTCAAAGCTTGGCAAAGTCCAGCCCGTTCCCTGGATGTGCCATTGCACATGTCACATCATGCTCTCCATGAGAAAAGCCATCGCCCTGCTCTCGGCCGCCGCGGCCCTCGCCACCTTCGGCGGACTCGTCGGCCCCGCCTCCGCCGCCGAACCGGACGGCCCCGACCTGGTCGACACCGGTCAGGGCGCGCTCGCCTGGAGCTCCTGCAACGACCCGGCCACCCCGGCCCTCCAGTGCGCGATGCTGGAGGTGCCGGTGGACTACGCCGACCCGCACGGGCGCAGGATCAGGATCAAGCTCAACCGGCTGCCCGCCACCGCGCCCAAGGACAAGCAGCAGGGCCCGATCCTGCTCAACCCCGGCGGCCCCGGCGACTCAGGGCTGTGGATGCCCGCCTACATCGCCGGGAAGATCCCGGCGGACGTCGCCGCCACCTACGACTGGATCGGCTTCGACCCGCGCGGCACCAACGGCAGCGACCCCCACGTCATCTGCGACGCCCACTACTTCGACGCCGAGCGCCCCGACTACCAGCTGGGCCAGGGCACTTCGAAGGCCTGGCTCAAGAAGGCGGCGGGCTACGCCGCCGACTGCGCGGCCGACTGGTCCTGGCTGCTGCCGCACATGACCACCGTCGACAACGCCCGCGACCTGGACAGCATCCGACGGGCCCTCGGCGCACCGAAGATCAACTACTACGGCGGCTCCTGGGGCACCTCGCTCGGCTCCACCTACGGCCAGCTGTTCCCCTCCCACGTGCGCCGGATGGTGCTGGACAGCATCGTCGGCCCGACCATCAGCTGGTACGACCACAACGTCCTCCAGGACGAGGAGCACCAGCGCCGCTTCGACGCCTTCACCGCCTGGACCGCCAAGGCCGACTCGACCTACCACCTGGGCACCGACCCCGCCGCCGTGGCCCAGGCCTACCACCAGGTCGAGGACGCCCTGCGCAAGGACCCGGTCGACGCAGCCCCGGCACCCGGGAAGATCGGCCCCGCCGAGTTCGAGGACACCTTCTACGGCGGCGGCTACAACTTCCTGCGCTGGCCCCGGATGGCCACCGTGCTGTCCGGCTACCTCACCCAGCACGACACCCGGCCGCTGAACATCGCCTACAACAAGTACGCGGCCCCCGGCGCCGACGACGGCGCCTTCCCCGCCTACAACGCCGCCCAGTGCACCGAGAACGCCTGGCCCCGCGACTGGGAGTACTGGAAGAAGGACCAGGCGAAGGTCGACGCCCGCGCGCCCTTCTACGCCTACAACAACATGTGGTACAACGCCGCCTGCATGTTCTGGCCCTACCAGGGCAACCCGGCCGGCCGCTTGAAGATCACCGGCAAGGGCCTGCCCCCCGTCCTGCTCTTCCAGGCCACCGAGGACGCCGCCACCCCCTACCAGGGCGGCCTCGCCATGCACGACGCGCTGCCCGGCTCCAAGCTCGTCGTCCAGAACGGCGGCAGCTTCCACGAGATCCTCTTCCACGACAACGCCTGCCTGGACGACACCTTCACCGCCTACCTGCGCGACGGCAGCCTGCCCCAGGGCAAGGGGCGGATCGCCAGGACCTGCGCCCCCGAGGCCGACCCGGCCCCCGTGTACGTGACCCCGCCGCCCGCCACCGCGAAGGCCCTCACCACCGCACCGGCCGCCCCGCTCGCCCCCAGCGACCCCGAGGCCGTGCGCGGGGTGCTGCGCTAGGAATCCCCCGAAGGACCGACAGCACTGAGCGGCGCAGCCCCCCTTCACCGGGGGGCTGCGCCGCAGTGTTCGGCGCAAGGGTCAGTGGCCGCCCGCGCCGTCCAGGAGGCCTACTCGAACTCGGTACGGGCGATCAGGCCGTGCCAGGTGTCCCGTCCGACCACGCCGTCCACACCGTTGGCGTCGGAGAACTTCGTCTGGTAGGCCACCACCGCGTTGTACGTCTTGCCGCCGAAGGAGCCGTCCACGAAGTTGGGGACGTCCTGGCTCGGGACGACGCCCAGCTGGAGGAGATCGGACTGCAGCTCCTTGACGCAGACGCCGCTCGAGCCCATGCGGAGCGTCACGCTCGGGAGGTCCCAGCCCAGGTAGTGGTAGCTGCCGACCTGCTGCATGCAGGACTGCCAGTAGCCGTACTCCGCCTGGGCCGGCGTCGCGGTCAGTCCCGCGACGGCTGCCACCGCCGCGCCGAGCATCGCGGTGGTACGGACGGCGCGCTTGCCTACTGCCTTCATGAGTCTTTCCTTCAAGTGGTGGGTGGGCCGGGCGGTTCCCGCGCCGGCCGTCGGTGCTGCCCGGAACGGTCAGTTGTCGAACCGCTGGCACGCGTAGTTCGGGTTGTAGAGCTTCTCCCAGGTCTTGGGGCCGACGATGCCGTCCTCCGACAGCCCGTTGCAGTGCTGGACCCAGATCACGCCGGCGTAGGTCTGCTGGCCGTACTGGCCGTCCACCTGCACCGCGTTGTTCATCCCGAAGCCGCTCTCGAACAGGATCAGGCACTGGGCCTGCTTCACCGCGTCACTGTTCTGGTTCGGGGACACGTAGGGCCTGGCGCTGTCCGAGATATAGCTGCAGTACACGTCCGCGGACGCCTGCGGGGCCAGGGCCACCACGCCTCCCAGGGCGATGGCGGCGGATGCGGTGAGGGCGGCCATCCGGCGCCGGAACTTGCTCATGACGAACTCCCTGGAAACAGCTGGCGTGCACGGAACTTCGGGCGGACTCGCGCGGCTCCCGACCGGCCGGAGGCGCCCCGACGGCGGCCCGGGTGCTGGGCCGCCGGGACCTGGGGTGGGATCACCAGGCGACGAAGCGCAGGGCGGGCCAGGTCTCGGGGCCGACGAAGCCGTCCTGGCTCAGGCTCTGCTTGCTCTGGACGTCACGAACGGCGTCCTGCGTCTTCGGCCCGTAGTAGCCGTCCACGACCAGGTTGTTGCCGATCGTGTTGAGCAGGCACTGCGCCTCGACCGTGGCCCAGCTGAAGGAGTTCGGGGACGGGGTCTCGGTGTAGCCGTTGTAGAAGCCGAAGTGCTTGTCCGACTCGGAGGACTTGTACGGCGCGCCGGCCTGCTCGTACTCACGGCCGGCGCAGCTGATCTGGGTCGACGCCGACGCGGTGCCGGCGGTGGCGATGCCACCCGTGGCGAGGAGCAGGGTCGCGGCCGCCGCGAGAGCGGCCTTCTTCATGATGTTCATCGCAGTCCTCCGTAGCCGGGCCGCCGGCCGCTGTCGCGCGGCTCGCCCCGTGATCCGTCGGTCCACCCCGGAGCCGACAGGGAGGACTCTGCACCAGGCGCGAGCCCGTTCGGCCCGCTGGGACGCTGACAGGGGACGCCGCTGCCCGTCCCAGGGCGCTGACCTGCGGATTGGGACACGGCGACCGGTCATCCGGGGACGGGGGAGGGACATGGAAGGGACGGCGCGAGGGGTCCGGGATCCGTGGCAGCACCCCGGTTCAACGGTGCCGGGGGCGAGGCCAGGTCAGGAACCGCCGCCGGAAGGACCGACGGCGCTGAGCGGCGCGGCCAGCGACTCCAGGCTGCGCCGCTCGGCCTTCACCCCGATGGCGGCCTCGACGAGGCCGGCGGCCGTCATCAGGGCGGCGCCGATGCAGAAGGCGAGCGTGGTGTCGGCGACCTTCCCGCTGCTGACCAGGCCGTTGAAGAGCAGCGGGCCGCTGATGCCGCCGACCGCCGTGCCGACGGCGTAGAAGAAGGCGATGGACATGGCCCGGGTCTCCAGCGGGAAGATCTCGCTGACCGTCAGATAGGCCGCGCTGGCCCCCGCCGAGGCGAGGAAGAGCACGGCCGTCCAGCAGGCCGTCATGGTGGCGGCGGAGAGCGAGCCCTGCTGGAAGAGCGCGGCGGTGCCGAACAGCAGGACGCCGGAGCCGAGGTAGGTACCGGCGATCATGGGCTTGCGGCCGACGGAGTCGAAGAGGTGGCCGAGCAGCAGCGGGCCGAGGAAGTTGCCGACCGCGATCACCGCGAAGTAGTAGCCGGTGTCGCCCTCCGGCACCGCGAAGTAGGTGGTCAGGATGGTGGCGTAACCGAAGGTCACCGCGTTGTAGAGGAAGGCCTGGCCGATGAAGAGCGCCAGCCCGAGGACGGTGCGGCGGGGGTAGCGGCGCACCACGGTGCGGGCGATGGCGACGAAGCCGAGCGGCTCCCGCTCGCGGATCAGGATCGGCTCCCCGGTGACCGCCGGCAGCGGCTGCCCGGTCTCCTCCTCGATGCTCCGCTCGGCCTCCGCGACGACCTGCTCGGCCTCCGGCGCCCGCCCGTGGGTGAACAGCCAGCGCGGGCTCTCCGGCACGTGCCGGCGCACCAGCAGGATCACCAGGCCCAGCACCACGCCGATGCCGAAGGCGAGCCGCCAGCCGAGGTCGGTGGCGAACAGCGAGGTGTTGAGCAGGGCGATGGAGGCGAAGGCGCCGAGCGCGGCGCCGATCCAGAAGCTGCCGTTGATGACCAGGTCGACCCGGCCGCGGACCCGGGCCGGGATCAGTTCGTCGATCGCCGAGTTGATGGCCGCGTACTCGCCGCCGATCCCGAAGCCGGTGAAGAAGCGGCAGAGGAAGAAGAACCAGGCCGTCCAGGAGAGCGAGGTGACGGCGGTGGCGGCCAGGTAGACGGCGAGGGTGAGCATGAACAGCTTCTTGCGGCCCAGCCGGTCGGTCAGCCAGCCGAAGAAGAGGGCGCCGGTGCAGGCGCCCGCCACGTAGACGGCGGCGGCGACGGTGGTCACCTGGGCGGTGGTGATGGCGATGCCGCTGCCGTCCTGGGCGAGTCGGCCGGCCATGTTGCCGACGATCGTCACCTCCAGGCCGTCCAGGATCCACACCGTGCCCAGGCCGATCACGATCCGCCAGTGCCAGCGGGACCACGGCAGCCGGTCCAGCCGGGCGGGTACGTCGGTGGCGATCACCCCCGCCGGGGGCTGCTGGTGCGCGGACGAGGTGGGGGTCGGCTTCGCCGGATCGGTCATGACGGTCCTCCTTCGTCGGCCGGACGACTGCTCACGGATGCCTGGTGCCCCGAGAACCGCCCCGGATGCCCGGTGCCCGGAGGAGAGCCGCCCCGGGCCGTCACGCTCGGTGAGTGGTCGCGACTACTCCGTCATGATGCCCCGGCGGCGGCCGGGCCGCCCGGTCAGGAGCCGTGCAGGTGGCGGGCTGGTCCGCCCCGGAGCCCCGGGCCTGTCAGTTGCACCGCCCGCTGCCGCTGTAGCAGGGGGTGTACCAGGTGGGCAGCGGGGTCGGCGGCGCGGGGTGACCGCGATCCCGCGCGTGCTGCTGTTGCGCGGCGGACGTCGACAGCACCAGCGCGGCCAGCACCAGGACCGCCGCCGTCCAGCGCGCCCGCAGCAGGGCAGCGAGGGCCGCGAAGCCGAACGTGGCGCCCATCAGGTGCCAGGTGAAGCCGAGTTGGGCATCGGCCGTCCGGTCGGCCGTGCCGTCGGTGACCTGCCCGGCCCAGGCGTGCATGCCGAGGGAGAACAACCGGACCAGGAAGAAGACTCCGAGGGCGAGGAAGAGCAGCACGCCGATGGTGAGGTCGCGGCCGACCGGCGGTTGTTCCGGGCGGCGGAGGCGGCGGAGCCGGGCGATGACGGTGGTGGCTCGGTCGGTCGGAGGCATGCGGACAGCCTGCCCGAGGAGGGGCGGCGCGGAACTGAGTACGGGTACTCGGTTCCGTCGGGGAACGGCGGTGCCCTGCCGTGCCCCGGCCCGGGGGCCGAGGCCTGCTCGGACACCCGGTGCACCGCCCGGTGCGCCTGGGTGTGCGCCGGTGCGCCGGTCGGGTGCATGCGCTCAATTCAACTGGTGAGACACGGAGTTGGCGCTTTGCTGCGGCGTGGTGGAGCATGGGCGGGGCCCGGTCTGTTGTGGCGCGCTCGCGCCCGGCCGCGGCGGTACGCGAGCGGCGAGAGGAGGCGGGTCCCGTGGCTTCGGTGACGCGTCCGTTTCTGGTCCGGGGGAGGGCGGTTCCGCTGGCCAGGTACCTGGCGGAGGAGGAGATCGAGGGCCTGGTGGCCTGTTCCTGCATCGGCAACGAGGTCACCATCGACCTCGCGGACACCCGGATCCTGGTGAGCCTGGCCGATGTCGGCGCGGTGGTGGGCCTCACCTTCCACATGGTCCAGGATGGTCCGGCCAAGGCCCGCTCCTGGACGCGCAGGCTGCCCGGCGACACCGGGCCGAAGGAGCTCGCGACCCGCATCGCCCGGGACGTACGGACCTTGGAGCGCGAACTGGCGCCGCTGCGCCGCCGACCCCCGGAGCGACCGGAGCGTCCGGAGCGCCGTGGGACGGCCGGTTGAACCGGTGCTGCCGGTGGCCCGGCCCCGACCCCGATCCCGCCCCTGGTCCCGCCCCCGGCCCGGGCGTCGGTCGGCTGCCGGGGTCGGGGCCGGGGGCGGGGGCGGGGGCGGCATCCTGACGGTCGACTACCTGGTCACCAGCCAGGACAGACTGCCGGTCAGCTCCTTCCGCAGGGCCGGGTCCGCGACGGCCGGGGTCGGGTCGGTCGCCACGGCGGTGAGCAGGTGCGGGCGTGAGCGCGGGCCGGTCAGGTGCAGTGCGTCGAGGTCGAGGGCGGTGCGTCCGCGCAGCCGGGGCTGTTCGCGTCCGTCGAGGTACCAGTGCAGCTGGGTGCCGGGGACGGGCAGGTCGACGGTCAGCCGGTCGGTGGCGGTGAGCCAACTGCCGGTGGGGGTCGGGCTGGTCAGCGGGGTGGCGTGGCGGTAGAAGCCGGCGATCATCGCCTCCCGTCCGGGCAGGTTGAACTCGCGGCCGAGCGAGCGCATGATCGAGTTCTCCGTCGGCCGGTAGAGTCCCGTCGGGTAGTAGCCGCCGCCCTCGAAGCTGCCGACCGTCCCGCCGTCGGGCGAGGCCTGGCCGAGCCAGCGGGCCCACTTGGTGCCCTGGTCGCGCATCCGGTCGGCGGTCAGGGTGCTGATGTTGGCCTCGGGCGGTTCCGCGCCCTGGTACGTCCCCTGGCCGTCGTAGGCGTACTCGTCGGCGAGCTTGCCCAGCGAGTGGCCGGTCTCGTGCACGGCGATCTGCCCGGACTTGGCGTTGCCGCCCGCGACGGTGGCGATGCCCTCGTAGCCGAGCGGGGACTTGATGTCGTTGTAGCCCGCGCCGCCGTACTTGGCGGTGTTGGCCACGACGATCACCAGGTCCGCCTGCGGGGCCTTGGCGGCGTAGCGGTCGACGGCCTTGTCGTCCACGCAGAGCAGCCGTTCCACGCCGTCGCACCAGAAGTAGGAGCCGAGCGCGGTGTGCCGGACGGTGGCCCGGTCGGGATCGCCGGTGACGCCGGACTCCGGTGAGACGGCGGACACGGCCCAGACGTTGAACAGTTGCCGGTAGGTGGCGTACGGCTCGACGGCGGTGATCTCGCGCCACTTCTCGGCGGCGTCGGTGCGGAACTTCTGCTGCTCCTGGGCGGTGTAGCCGTCGCCGACCACCACCACGTCCAGCTTGGTGGCCGGGTCGCCGTTGCGGACCAGGGCGGTGACCTCGCCGTCGCCGTCGGCGCCCGGGGCGGTGAGGCCGGCGGGCGGCGTGGCCAGGTAGGGGGAGGCGGCGGGTGCCGTGGCGTGGGCGATGGTCCCGTCCTCGTCGAAGGCCTCGACCTGGTGCGGGGGCCGGTCGGTGCCCGGTGCGGCGGCTGCGCCGGGCGCGGCGGGGGCGCCGGACGCGCCGGGTTCCGGCGCGCTCCAGGCGGGGGAGGCACCGAGGAGTGCGACGGCGAGGGCGGCGGTGAGCAGGGCGGGCGCGGTCCTGCTCCTTCTTCTTCTGGTCCTGATCGGCACGGAGTTCCTCCCGGTGGGCGGCGGGTGTGGGGAGGCTCCTTCCCTTGTTGAGGACCTGACAATCAGGAGAATTCGTTGAGGATGCCGCGGAAGAGGGCGGTCGCGGCGATCCAGCACAGCGCGGCGACGATCAGGGTGACGACCAGGGGCCACTGGAGGGTGAGCAGCGCGATGGAGCCGAGGAGCGTGGCGAGCACGTTCGCCACGACGGTGACGGCCAGGACGAACGGCACGACCCCGTCGTCCAGCGGCCACCCCTGGGTGAGCACCAGGGCCGTCCCGGCGGCGATCAGCAGGCTGAGCACGGCGGCGTCCGCCCACGGGTAGGTCTCCGTCTGCGAGCGGTGACCGTGGTAGCCGATCTCGATCACCTCGCCGTGCAGGACCGTCACGTCCACGGTGGTGCCGGCGGTGACGTCGTCGTAGAACGCCTTGCCGACGCCGTACTCGGCGGCCGGCGCCGTCTCGCGGGCCACCGTCAGCGTGTAGGGATCCGAGTCGGAGCCCGGATCCAGGTGCTTCCCGGTCACCCGGCCGCTCTCCCGCGTCGCGCAGTCGTCGGACGGCTGCGCGGGCGCGGTGCAGAGCGGGGTGTGGTGGTAGCGGCGCACGTCCTCGAAGTCGGCGGTGAACCGGACGAAGCCCGCGACGACGAGGGCGAGGCCGACCAGGGCGAGCACGATCCGGGCGACGGGCCGGAGCCTGTCGCCGAGGGACGGCGGCACCTTCCAGCCGTCCGGGTTCGGGCGCTCGTCCCGGACGGGGACGGCGTCCTCAGGCATCGCCGCCGTCCAGCGCCGGCACGGTGTACCCGTTCATCGCCACCCCCGTCGAGTCCTCCCCGGTCGCCCCGGCGTTCGCCGTCGACGCTCCCCCGGTCACAGCCCGGATCATGCCAGGGAACGGCGGAGTGCGCGAGGAATCTCCCCTGCCCGGACCGGACTTGTAGGCGGCGGTAGATTGGCGGGCATGACGCCGACGCCTGATGCGATGAGCCCGGTCTCCCGCACCGCCCTGCCCGTGGTGCTGGTGCGGGCACACGAGAGCACCCGGCCCGAGCCGCTGTTCACCGACCCGTACGCGGCCCGGTTCGCCGAGGCGGCCGGGTTGCCCGCCGAACTCCCCGAGCGGGCGCGGCGCGAGGGCCTCGCGGCGGCGCTCGCCGTGCACATCGTGCTGCGGACCCGCTACTACGACGACCGGCTGCAGGCCGCCGGGGTCGAGCAGGTGGTGCTGCTGGCGGCCGGGCTGGACGCCCGGGCCTACCGGTTGGACTGGCCGGGCGGCACCCGGCTGTGGGAGCTGGACCTGCCGCCGGTGCTGGAGTTCAAGGAGCAGGTGCTCGACGCGGCCGACGCCGTGCCGACCTGCCGGCGCGAGGTGCTGCCGGGCGACCTCCTCGACCCGGGGTGGCCGCGCCGCCTGGTCGCGGCCGGCTTCGACCCGCAACTGCCCACCGCCTGGCTGGCCGAGGGCCTGCTGGTGTACCTGAGCCCCGAGCAGGCGGCGGGACTGCTCACGGCCGTCGGCTCGCTCTCCGCACCGGGCAGCCGGCTGCTGATGGAGCGCGGCCGGGACGTCTCCCGCAGCCCGGAGGATCCGGCGCTGGCCCACGTCACCGAGCTCTGGCAGGGCGGGCTCGGCCCCGACACCGACCAGTGGCTGAACGACCACGGCTGGCAGGCCCGGACCACCTCCCTCGCCGAGGTCGGGGAGGCCTACGGCCGTCCGCTGCCCGAGGGCGCCGGTCGGACCAGCGGCTTCATCGAGGCGGTCCGCACGGCCGGGGGCTGAACCGGGGCGTCCCGAGGGGGTGCCGTCGGCAGGGTCTCACCGGAGGGAGTGGCGGATCCGCAGGCGGCCCAGCCCCGTCCCCCCGGAGATCCGGATGACCGGACCGCCCGGGCGGACGGCCCGGCGGGGCCGGTAGCGCGGCTGCTTGAGGCCGGCGTGGAGGGCCGTGAGGTCGACCACCGCGTCCCGGGGCACGGTGATGCTCGCCCCGCCGGTGCCGAGCAGCAGTTGGATGTCGACCACCGGGTGCTCGATGACCGCCCGGGAGAGGTCCAGTCGCACCCGCCCGAGCGCCGAGGCCACGGTGAGGACGCGCGGGACGCGCCAGGCGCCGCGCCGCCGGATCCGGCCGCCGAGGGCGTCGCCCGTGAGGGTGGCCTCGGACCGGGTGGCCGGTCGGGCGAGGGGCTCCGGCAGTCCGTCGAGGGCCTCGGCGAGGCCGTCCGGTGTCGTCGCGGTGAGCGCCCGCTGCAGTCGCTGCTCCAGCTCCTCGAAGCCGAACTGCCCCTCCGCGTAGGCCTCCTGGAGCCGGCGGACCGCGGTGTCGCGGTCGGCCTCGCTGATCGTGGTCGGCCCGCCCGTGCCGGTCGCCATCACTCCACCCCTCGACTGAGTACGTTGTACGCGGTCATGGCGGCCACGCTAGATTACTGGGTACCGTGTACGCAAGAAGAGGGGCCGACGGTGACCGACGCCGAGTACGTGAACATCTGGATGCGGCCCGAGCGCCCCGCCCGCGGGCCGAAGCCCGCCTACAGTCGGGCGCAGATCACCGAGGCCGCCGTCCGGATCGCCGACGCCGAGGGCCTGGAGGCCGCCACCATGCGCCGGATCGCCGCCGAGATCGGCGCCGGCGCGATGTCGCTCTACCGGTACGTCCCCGGCCGCGACGAGCTGATCCAGCTGATGGCCGACCGGCTGATGGGGGAGATCGACGTCGAGGGCATGCCCTCCGGCGACTGGCGGGGCGACCTCACCCGCTACGCCCACGGCCTGCGCGCCATGTGGCTGCGCCACCCCTGGATCGCCACCGTGCACCGCGCGCTGCCCGGCTTCGGCCCCCGGCAACTGCGCCTGATCGAAGGGGTGATGGGCGTGCTGGACGCCCACGTCCCGATCGACGAGAACCTCGGCCTGATGGCCGTCCTCAACGGCTACGTGGAGGGGGCCGCCCGCGACGAGGTCAGCTGGACCGAGGAGGTCCGGCGCAGCGGCGTCAGCGAGGAGGAATGGCAGGCACGCAGCTACCCGTACGTCCGGCAGCTGCTGGAGAGCGGGGAGTACCCGATCTTCGGCCGGATCGCCCTGGAGGCGCGGGGGCCCAGGCTCGGCCGGGACGAGCAGTTCCGGATCGGGCTGGAGCGGGTCCTCGACTGCATCGCCGCGGCGCTCCCGCCGGAGGCGCGCGCGTAGCGCCGGGGCGCCGACCGGAGGCGGAAGGGCTCAGGACGGCCGTCGCCGTCCGGGGCGGTCACAGTCGGCGGGTGCGCAGGACGCCGGTCAGCATCGGCAGGGTGAAGCCGCCGTCCGCGGTCTCCGGCCGGCTCGCCAGGAACGCGCGGATCCGGGCGAGCGCGGCCTCCCGCCGGTCCTCCGGCATCACCAGCATCCCCGCGCGGGTGGCCAGGGTCGCCACCAGCGAATCGGCGGTGCGCGCCTGGCCGTGCGGGAAGAGCTCCTGCCGCGCCTCGCCGAAGCGCACCGCGCCGGTGCTCTTCGGCAGGTGGGCGCCGGCCGTCTCGGTCCGCCAGGCGGCGGGCGTGTCACGCGGCCCGATCGCCGCCGCCCCGCTCACCCGGGCCAGCTCGGCGACCCACTCGACCCGGTCGTCCAGCAGGTTCCACAGGCCCGCCAGGACGCCGCCGGACCGTAGGACCCGGGCGATCTCCGGGCCCGCGACCGCCATGTCGAACCAGTGCATCGCGTTCCCGGCCAGCACCACGTCCACCGAGGCGTCCGGCAGCGGAACGGACTCCGCGCTCCCCGACAGCGCCCGGACGGTCGGCAGCGAGCGGCGCAGCTCGGTCAGCATCGCCGGATCCGGCTCGACCGCGATGACCTCGGCCCCCAGGTCGAGCAGGGTGGCGGTCAACTTGCCGGTCCCGGCCCCGAGGTCGAGCACCCGGGGCCCGGGCGCGGCGTCGAGGGCCCAACGCACCGCGGCGTGCGCGTAGTCCGGGCGGTGCTCGGCGTAGGCCGCCGCCGCGGCGCCGAAGGACGAGGCGTGGAGCTGGTGCTGGTCGTGATCCATCCGGCCACGCTATCGGCGCCCGGGCCCGTCGGCCGGTTTTCTCATCAGTTCCTCAACTTCCGTTCGCTCCCGGACCGGCTGGACGGCTGCGCGGCTGGAGGGCTGCACGTGGCACGCCGGTGCGGACGGTCCGGGAGCGGCCGCACCGGCGCCCGGTCAGCGGTAGCCGTGGAGTTCGGCGACCAGGAAGGCCAGGTCGAGCAGACGGTTCCGGTCATGGCGGGGGTCCTCGCCGGTCAGCTCCAGGTGGAGGCCGCCGGGGTGGGTGCCGAGTTCGCGGTGGACCTCGAAGAACGCCCTGACCTCCGCGACGACCTCGTCGAAGGGGTCGGGGTGGTGGGCGAGGGGCCGTGGGTCGCAGACCCAGACCACCGGCACACCGGAGGCGGCGGCCTTGCCCACCAGGTCCGGCAGGACGTCCCGGACCCGCGCCGAGCCCAGCCGGGCGAGGAAGGCCAGCCGGCCCGGCTCCCCGTGCGGGTTCAGCCGCTCGACCAGGGCCAGGACCTCGTCCGCCGTGCTGCCGGGGCCGAGCCCGACCGCGACCGGGTTCCGGACCCGGGCGGTGAACCCGACCTCGACGGCGTCCGGTCGGCGCCCGCGGCGTCCGATCCGGACCAGGTACGCGGAGGCGTCGTAGGACCGGCCGGTACACGGCTCGGTCCAGGTCGGTGCCGCTGCCGGGGCCTCCCGGTCGGTCGCGCTGCCCGGGTGGGGACGGCCGGTGTAGAACTCGCCTAACGTGTGCTCCTGGACCCGGCCGGGTCGATCCCGCAGGCCCGCATGAAGGCCAGGGTGGAGTCGATCCGGCGGGTCAGCTCGCGGTGGTGTGCGCCGGCGGGGGAGCGGGCCGCGAACTCCCGGTTCCGGGCGTGCAGCTGGTGGACGCCGGTGTTCGCGATGAACGCCCGCGCCAGGTTCGCGGCGGCGGCTTCGCACCCCCGCTCGGGCGCGGGCCCGATCCGGACCACCGGTACGGACAGCGCGTAGGTCAGCAGGACGGCCATCTGGGAGAGGGCGGCCAGCCGGTGTCCGAGCTGCTGCGCCGAGGCGTCGACGGAGCCCGCGGCCTGGGTGTCCGGGGGCAGGGTGCCCGCGGTCCGGGTGCCTGCGGGCAGGCCGCCGGGGTCGCTGCCGAGGAGCAGGAAGCCCTCGCCGCGGGCGACGGCGGCCAGCCGGGTGCGCAACCGTTCGCACTCGTCCGGCAGGACCAGCGGCGGACCGGACGCGCCGGACGTGCCGGGGGCGCCGTCCGGCGTCACGACGGCAGACGGACGACGACCCGGAGGCCGGACACGACGGTCTGCCCGCCCGAGCCGATGGTCAGCCGGAGCACCGCCCGGCCGTCCCCGACCTCGGTGACCTCGCCGTCGACCTGGAGCGTCGCGCCGGTGTCGTCGTCGGGGACGGCGAGCGGGCGGGCGAAGCGCTCCACCTCGTACTCCACCAGGGCGCCCGGGTCGCCGAGCCAGTCGGTGACCACGTGCAGGGCCCGGGAGACGGTGAGGGTGCCGTGGGCGATGACGTCGGGGAGGCCGACGGCCCGGGCGACGCGCTCGTTCCAGTGGATCGCGGTGAAGTCGGCGGTGGCGCCGCAGTAGCGCATCAGGTCCGCGCGCGAGATCACGAAGGTGCGGGTGGGCAGCCGGGTGCCGACGCGGGGGCGGACGGAGGTGGTGTCGGTCATCGCCCGGCCTCCGCGGTGCCCCGGGACAGCGCCGTGTCGGTGACCGTGCTGACCGGCTCCCCGTCCACTGTGGTGATCCGGTGCACGCAGGTGAAGCGCTCGTGCGGCCCGGCGTCGGAGATGTCGGCCACCGTGGTGGTGTGGACCAGGCGGTCACCGGCCCGGATCGGCCGGTGGTGGGTGACGCGCTGTCCGCCGAGGACCATCACCGGCTGCTTCTGCTTGCCGAACCCGGGTTCGAAGAGCGGCCAGCCGCCGAGCCGGAACCAGACGACGGTGGCGAAGGCGGGCGGCGCGATCACGTCCGGGTGGCCGAGCGCCCGGGCGGCCGCCGGGTCCAGGTGGGCCGGGTCGGGGTCGCCGGTCGCCAGGGCGAACTCGCGGATCTTCTCCCGGCTCACCTCGTAGACCTCCGGTGCTGTGCGGGTTCGGCCGATGAAGTCTCGGTTCAGGGTCATCGACGGGCCTCCTCGTCGTGTTGTCGTGTTGTCGTCGTCGTGCGGGGGCGCGGCGTCGGTCTGCGGGGCGTCGTTCCCGTACCGGTCACCGTGTTCGGGCCCGTCGTTCCAGGGGCACGGCCGTGCGCAGCAGCGCCGCCTGCCAGTGCGCGGCCCGGACGGGCGCGGCCGCCGTCAGGCGCCGGTCGAGCCAGCCGGTGACCGGGCGGATCCCGTGCAGGGCGTTCACCGTCCAGACCTCCAGCCCGTCCAACTCCTCGGGCCGGCAGGCCTCGTAGCGCACCTCGACGTCGCGCTGCGCGGCGAGGCGCATGATCAGCCGCCGGGTGATGCTGGGCAGCACCGGCAGTTCGGGTGCCGGCGCGCACAGCGCGTCCCCGCGCCACCAGAGCACTCCGGTGACCGCGCCTTCCAGCACCAGGCCACCGGCGGTCACCAGCAGCGCCTCGTCCGCGCCGTCCCGTTCGGCAGCCGCCCGGAGCGCGAGCAGGGCCGGGAGGTCCGGCCCCTTGACGGTCGGGGCGTTGCGGACGTCGGGGCCGTCCGCGATCCGCAGCACCACCCCGCCGCCGCCGGTCGGGGCGGGCCGCAGGCGCAGCCGGAACCCGGCGGCGGGTGACGGCGCCGTGCACTCGACCCGGGGGAACCAGCGCCCGGCGCGGCCGGACCGTCGAGATGACCAGATCGAGACCGCCATCCTCCAGGAGGGCGCCGACACCGTCGCCGCCGTCTTCGTCGAACCCGTCCAGAACGCCGGCGGCTGCTTCACCCCGCCCCCCGGCTACTTCCAACGCCTGCGCGAGATCTGCGACCGCCACGACGTGCTGCTGGTCTCCGACGAGGTCATCTGCGCCTTCGGCCGCCTCGGCACCATGTTCGGCGCCGACAAGTTCGGCTACATCCCCGACATGATCACCTGCGCCAAGGGCATGTCCTCCGGCTACGCCCCCATCGGCGCCACCATCATCTCCGACCGCATCGCCGAACCCTTCTACACCGGCGACTCCGTCTTCCCCCACGGCTACACCTTCGGCGGCCACCCCGTCTCCGCCGCCGTCGCCCTCGCCAACCTCGACATCTTCGAACGCGAAGGCCTCAACCAGCACGTCCTCGCCAACGGGGGCAAATTCCTCAAGACCCTCGACAAGCTCCGCGACCTGCCCATCGTCGGCGACGTCCGCGGCAACGGCTACTTCTACGGCGTCGAACTCGTCACCGACAAGGCGGACAAGACCACCTTCACCGACGAGCAGTGCGAACGCGTCCTCTACGGCTACCTCTCCAAGGCCCTCTTCGACAACGGCCTCTACTGCCGCGCCGACGACCGCGGCGACCCGGTCGTCCAGTTCGTCCCGCCCCTGACCGCCGACCAGAACACCTTCGACGAGATCGAACAGATCATGCGCCACTGCCTCACCGAGGCCCACAACCGCATCTGACCGATCGACACCAGACCCCGGTGGCCCGCGAACTGCCCCCCGCGGCGCCACCGGTACGGGCCCTGCCTGCGGGAACAGGCAGGGCCCGCCTCGTGCCGCTGTGGGTGGCGGTGCGGGGCGGGCCCGTGGTGCGTGGGGTGTGCGGGGTTTAGCTGAGGGCGGTGAGGGCGGCCTCGTAGTTCGGCTCGTCGGCGATCTCGGCGACGAGTTCGGTGTGCAGGACGGTGTCGTTCTCGTCGAGGACGACGACGGCGCGGGCGGTGAGGGCGGCGAGGGGGCCGTTGTTGATGGCGACGCCGTAGGTGTCGTGGAAGTCGCGTCCGCGCAGGGTGGAGAGGGTCTTGACGTTGTCGAGGCCTTCGGCGCCGCAGAAGCGGGCCTGGGCGAAGGGGAGGTCGGCGGAGATACAGAGCACGACGGTGTTGTCGAGCGAGCCGGCCTTGGCGTTGAAGGTGCGCACGGAGGTGGCGCAGGTGGGGGTGTCGATGCTGGGGAAGATGTTGAGGACCTTGCGGCGGCCGGCGAAGTCCTGGAGCGAGGTGTCCGCGAGGCCCTCGCCGACCAGCGTGAACGCGGGGGCCTGGCTGCCGGCGGCGGGCAGTGCGCCGCCGATCTCGACCGGGTTCCCCTTGAGCGTGACCTGAGCCATGAAAAGCCTCCTACCAGCGGTGTACGACAGACAACGCCGTCGATCCTACTGCCCGCACCCCGCGCCCGACGCGGGGTGACCGAGGAGCGGACACCCTCCCGCCAGGTGCTCCGGCTCGGGTGGGGGCCGCTACGAGGGCGTGATGCCGTCCTGGCCGAGCAGGCCTGGTGCGTCGGGCCCGATGCGGGCGGAGGCGGCCGGGCCGTACCGCCCTACGGAGGTGTGGACGTAGTAGTTCCCGGCGATCATGTCGCGGAGGTTGTCGACGTGGTGGTGCACCGCTTCACGACCGCCGCCGGACAGGCCCAGCCGGTCGCAGAACCCCGCTGTGCCCTGGTGCAGGTCCAGGAACGCCCGCAGGTGCTCGTCGGCCGTCGCGATGACGTAGCGGATCGCCGAGTCACGGGAGCGGCCCTGTTCCGCCATGACGAGCTGGACGAGGTTGGGTTCGCCCCGGGCCTCGTCCTTCTCCAGGCCCGTGACCTCGTTGACGAGGACCACGTGATCGACGGGTGTGCCGGCGGGCGGTGGTGAGCCGCCCGCTGTGCCAGGCCAGCGACGGCACCTCGAAACGACCGGCCGCCTCCAGCAGATGGAGGGTCGGCCGCACCGCGATCGAGTGTCGCCGTACCTCCAAGTGTTCGTCGACGGTGGGGACTTCGCCGGTGCGCCGGTTGGCCTCCTCGGTGAGGTTCGCGTACAGGTAGTCCAGCCAGCTCCTGGCCGCACGGCGGCTCCACTCGGCCGACCGCCCCTCGGTCATGTCCGCCCAGAGCCGCGCGAAGGCGGCGCCGATCCGCGTGGTCGGCGGGCGGGGCGACAGGGCGGGGCGGCCGAGGAGGTCGGCCATCTCCAGCGCCGCGGCGACCGCGGCGTCGGCGGGCTGTCCGGACGGGGTGTCGAAGAAGTCGTCGAAGATGAAGTGGAAGGCCATCCCGTTGGTCAGCAGGTCGACGTCGTCCCCGGCTTCGGTGCAGAAGTCCGTGCCGAACTCCGCGACCCCGCTGGCGGCGTACAGCGCCACGGCGCTGTCGGTGGGCAGCGGCCCGAACTGCCGGGCCCACTGGATGTTGCGTTCCAGGGCGGCGGGCGTGTCCGGGTGCGACCGGCGGGGGTAGGGCATGAAGAACTCGGCATCCTGGGGCACTCGACCGCTCCTCGCGCGTGTGACCGGCAACGCATCCAAGATCAGCGGTGCGCGGCGCCCCGGTCAGGGCGCACCGCCCGGCGCACGAAGGCATGTGCATGGCGGGAGTTCGGCGGTCGCCGGGCGGGGCGGGTGCGGCTTGACACGGTTGATCGTATCGAGAATATTAGATGCGTCCTGGTGTCGAGGGTGTCCGTGGTCGGGGAAGGAGCGTGCGTGGTGGATCCGCTGGCCGTGCACAAGGCGCTCGCCAACCCGGCGCGTGCGGATTTCCTGCGCTGGCTCAAGACGCCCGAGCGGTACTGGGACGAGGCGTACTACCGCGAGCGCGGGGTGGGCTTCCACGTCGGGGTGTGCGTGACCGACATCCGCGAGCGTTCGGGCCTGGCCCAGTCGGTGGTCTCCGGGTATCTGCAGATCCTGCGTGACGCCGGGCTGTTGGTGTCCGAGCGGGTCGGCAAGTGGACGTTCTACCGGCGTGACGAGGAGACGATCGCGGCCTTCGCCGCGTACGTGCGCGACGAGCTCTGAGGTCGTGCCCGGCCGGGTGCCGCTCGACCGGGGTCGTGGTGCGGGGGTGCCGGGGTGCCGTGGTGCTGTGACGTCGATGAGGGGTGCCCTTGGGTGGGCGCCCCTCTTCTTCGGCCCTGATTCATCTAACTATCTAGATTTGTCGTTGCGGATTCGGATGGCGATCCGGCCCGTGGACGGCCCGTGGACGTGAGAGGGAGGCTGTTGATGGACGGTGTACGAGGTCCGCGCGCGGCGCTGGCGGTGGGGGCCCTGGCGGTCGGGGTGTTCGGAGTGATCACCACCGAGATGGGGGTGGTCGGGGTGCTGCCGCGCTTGTCGCAGCACCTGCACGTGGCTCCGGCCACCGCGGGCTGGCTGGTCGGCGTCTTCGCGCTGACCGTGGCCCTGGCCGGGCCGCCGGCCACCCTGGCGGCTTCCCGGCTGCCGCGTAAGGCGGTGCTGGTGGCGGTGCCGGTGCTGTTCGCGGTGTCCAACGCCGTGTACGCGCTCACCGACTCCTTCCCGGTGATGCTCGCCTTCCGCGTCCTACCGGCCCTGGTGCACCCGGTGTTCTTCGCCCTGGCGCTGACCGCCGCCACCCGGCTGGCCCGCCCCGGCCGGGAGGGACGGGCGGTGAGCGTCGTCTTCGCGGGCGTCAGCGCCGGCTTCGCCTTCGGGGTCCCGCTGACCGCCTACCTCGCCGACCACCTCGGCCTGGCCGCCGCGTTCTGGAGCGCCGCCGCGGTCAACCTGCTCGCCGCCGCCGGCCTGCTGGTCCTCTTCCCCCGCCTGCCCCGGGAGCAGCACGTCTCGACCGCCGGACAGCTCGGCATCCTGCGCAGCGCCCGACTGTGGCTCGCGGTGGCGGCCGTGACCCTGGTCTTCGCGGCGATGTTCGCCGGCTACGGCTTCTTCGCCGAGTACCTGGAGAGGGTCACCGGCCTCGCCCCCTCCCTCACCGGCGCCGCCCTGATGGCCTTCGGCGCCGTCATGACCGTCACCGGCATCGGCTTCGGGCGCCTGCTGGAACGCGACCTGACCCGCACCGTCACCGCCTACCCGCTGCTGTACGTCGGCCTGTACGCGCTGCTCTACGCGATCGGCACCCATCCGGCCGCGATGGTCGCGGGCGTCCTGCTGTGGGGCGCCGTCCACTCCGGGGGACTGGCCGTCGCCCAGGGCTGGCTGGCCCGCGACGCCGCCCGGGCACCGGAGTTCGGCAACAGCCTGTTCATCTCCTTCTCCAACCTCGGCATCACCCTGGGCACCGCCCTGGCCGGCGCCACCGTCACGGTCGCCGGTCCCCGCCACCTGCCCCTGGCCGGCGCGGCCCTGGCGGCCCTCGCCCTCGCCGCCGTCTGCGCCCGCCGTCGCGTCGGCCCACCCACCCCGCCGGCGGGCGTCCCGGGCCCGGCCGCGGTCTCGGCCCCGGCCGCGGAGCGGGCCCCGTCCCGCAGCGGGGTTCAGGCGGGCGGCGGCCAGGGCCAGGGCGCGGGCAGGCTGTAGTACCAGCCCGGGCGCCAGGGCGGCGGTTCGCGCAGGACGTCCTCCAGGCGGGCGCCGGCCAGCAGGCAGTCCAGCGCCCAGCGGTTGGCCGAGTGTGCGATCAGCAGGACGCGCCGTCCGTCGAACCCCGCGGCGAGGTCGGCCAGGAAGGCCCCGGTGGCGGCGAGGACCTGGCGGTGGCTCTGCCCACCGGGGTACGGGTGGTCGGCGCAGTACGGGCGCAGCGCCGCGACCAGGGCGGCCGGGGCGCCGTTGAGGGTGCCGTAGTCGCACTCGCGTAGTCGGGGGTCCTGGTGCAGGGGCGGGTGGCCGCCGGGGAAGGCGATGCGCGCGGTGGCCACCGCGCGGTGCAGGTCGGAGCTGAACACCGCCGCCAGCGCCTCGCCCCGGCGCCGCTCGCCCAGCTCGGCGGCCTGGCGCCGGCCCAGCGGGCCCAGGCGCCCGGGCAGGTGGCCGGTGGCGATGCCCGCTTCGTTGTCGGTGGTCGTGGCGTGCGTCTCGTAGACGATCTCCACTGCCATTCGCCGGTTCCTCCCTGCCCCGCCCCTGGGCTGCCCTGCCCTGCGCTGTCGGGTGGCCTTGCGGTGGCCACCGGTGCTCGCCGGGTCGAGGGGGAGGGTGCCCGGGGCGGGGGCCGACTACGCGTAGCGCTCGAACAGGGCCGCCACGTACTCCTCCAGGCGGGCGGACAGCAGCTGGGTGCTCAGGTCGGTGCGGCCCAGTTCGCGCCAGGGCACGGCGACCTTCTCCGCGTCCGGCGCGAAGGCCAGCGCGTCCAGCAGCCGCCAGTACAGGTGGTCCTCCCCGGTGGCGGTGAGCGTGCCGCCGGCCCGCTCGTAGGCGTCGGCGAAGGCCAGGCCCGTCTCCACGCCGTGCAGCAGGGCCAGCGCCGTCGAGCAGTGGGCGACGTCCAGGTCGGTGGGGCCCCAGGAGGTCTCCACCCAGTCGACGACTCCGCTGACCGCGAGTTCCGCCCCCGTACCGTCGAACAGCACGTTGCCCGGGTGGAAGTCGCGGTGCAGGAAGGCACCTCGGTGCTCGGGGGCCGGGCGGCCGATCAGCGTCACCGCGCGCTCCCACAGTTCCGGCCGCTCGGTGGCGGGCGGCACCTGCACGCGTTCGGGGGAGGTCCAGGCCTGCCAGGCCCGCGGCCGCTGCTCCTCGTCGACCTCGACGGTGTGCACGGCGGCCAGCTGCCGGGCCAGCAACTCCACCCGCCGCGCCACGTCCCCGTCCTCCTGCACCCGCACCCCGCCGTCCAGGTGGGTCATCAGCAGCGACGGGTGCTCGCCGTGCTCGCCCCGGGCGTCCACCGCGCGCAGCCGCGCCGCCGGGATGTCGCGGGCGGCCAGCAGGCGCAGCACGTCGACCTCGCGCTCCAGCATGCCCGGGGCGTGGCGGACGTAGAAGGGCTTGACGAAGGAACGCAGTACCAGCGAGTAACGCCCGCTGCCGTCCCGGCCGTTGTCGCCGTTACCGCTGTTGTCGTGGTTGCCGTCGTCGCTGCTGTCGCTGTTGACGGATTCGATGTCCAGGCGGCGCATCTGAGAGGTCCACCCGCCCTTGAGCGCCCGCACGCCGGCGATCCGCTCACCGGGCGCCAGCGTGCCCTCGACCCACCGGCGCGTTCCGGCCCACCCCTGGACGTCGTCCTCGGTCATGGTCGACCACCCTACGCCACGCCCCGCGCACCCGTGGCGACGCCCCGGCCCCGTACGACGGCCTGGCGGCGGAGCCGCTGGTCCCTAGGGGCTTGGTGGGTGGGGCGTGCGGTGGGCTTCGGTGTCGGCGGCCGCGATGACTGCGGTCAGGAGGCCGGGGAAGCGTTGTTCGAGTTCCTCGGTGCGGAGGGTGTTCATCTTGGTGGTGCCGACGTAGTACTGCCGTACCACTCCGGCCGCGCGCAGGACGGAGAAGTGGTGGCTGGAGGTGGAGCGTCCGATGGGTAGGTCGAAGGAGCCGCAGCTCAGGTCAGCGCCCGAGTGGGCGAGGGTGTGCACCACTTTGCGCCTCGCCGGGTCGGCGAGGGCCTCCAACA
>NZ_JBIAXC010000082.1:0-22612 GCF_042896295.1 Kitasatospora sp. NPDC001309
TACGTCCAGTACGAGGCCGACTCGGGCGCACGCCCAGCCGGGCGCCCAACGCCGCGCGCTGATCTGCCAAGATCCGCCGGACAGGCCCTAGCGGCCGACGTACTTCGGCTTCTCCTTGGCGATGAAGGCGCGCACCGCGATCCGGTGGTCCTCGCTCTCCCCGGCCAGGGTCTGGAGTTCGTCCTCCTTGTCGAGCAGCTCGTCCAGCGAGTGCGAGGCGCCGTACGCCAGCGACTCCTTGACGGCGCCGTAGGCCACCGTCGGGCCCTCGGCCAGCTCGCGGGCGAAGACCCGTGCGGTGGCGGCGAGTTCGTCGCCCGGCACGACCTTGGTGGCCAGGCCCAGCTCCATCGCCTCGGCGGCCTTGACCGTGCGGGGCAGCATCAGCAGCTCGGTGGCCTTGGCGTGCCCGACCAGCCGGGGCAGCGTCCAGGACGCGCCGGAGTCGGCGGTCAGGGCGATCCCGGCGAAGGCGGTGTTGAAGCCGGCCCGGTCGGACAGGATCCGGAAGTCGCAGGCGAAGGCGAGCGAGGCGCCCGCGCCGGCCGCCACCCCGCCGACCGCGGCGACGGTCGGCTTGCGCATCCCGGCCAGCGCGCGGGTCAGCGGGTTGTAGTGCTCGGCGACGGTCCGCAGCGCGCCCTCGCCGGTCTCCTCGAAGCGCTTGAGCAGCGCCAGGTGCTCGTTCAGGTCCTGCCCGACGCAGAAGGCCCGCTCGCCCGCGCCGGTGAGCAGCACCGCGCGCACGGCCGGGTCCCCGGCGGCCTCGGTCACGGCGTCGCGCAGCGCGACCTTGGTGGCCACGTCCAGGGCGTTCATCGCCTCCGGGCGGTTGATGGTGATGACGGCGAGGCCGCCGTCCAGCTCGTAGAGCACGGAATCGGACATGGGTGAGGGCTCCCTCGACGATCGTCACGCGGGTGGTCGTGCCAGGATGCCGGAGCGGAGGGCGGACTGGGGAGTGTGAGGTATCGCACCTTCCGGTGCCGTCACCACCGCCGCCACGCCGGGGCTTTTGGTGCCGATTGCGGTGGTTGTTGCCGGTCCGGCCGTGGTTGCACCGAGAGTGATGTTGGTCATCAGGCCGTGGCATGCGGGATAATGGCTTCCGATCAATGCGTTCGATACCGGCGGTGGACGGACTGCCGGTGCGTAGCTGAGCGGTTGCAGGAAGGGGAACGAGCATGGCGGCCATGAAGCCGCGGACGGGTGACGGCCCGCTCGAAGTCACCAAAGAGGGGCGGGGCATCATCATGCGCGTTCCGCTCGAAGGCGGCGGACGTCTCGTGGTGGAGCTCACGCCTGACGAGGCCGACGCCCTGGGCGAGGCCCTGAAGAAGGCCTGCGGCTGACCGCAGCGCTCGCCGTCTCCTGGAGACGTACCGCCGGGCCCGGGCACGACGTCATGTCGGCCCGGGCCCGTGCGTTCTCCGGGGGCGGGGGCCCGGCGCCGTACGGCCGCTAGCGCTTCACGGCGCAGAGCAGCCCGTCCGAGACCGGCAGCAGCGCGGGCAGCAGGGCGTCGCTCTCCCGCACGTCCCGCACCAGGTCGCGCACCGCGCCGGTCTGCGGGTCCTGGTGGTCCGGCTCGGCGAGCCGGCCCTCCTGGAAGACCCCCTCGAAGCAGACCATCCCGCCCGGCCGCAGCAGCCGCAGCGACTCCAGCAGGTACTCCCGCGACTCGGCCGGGTCGCCGTCGCAGAACACCAGGTCGTACTGGCCGTCGGCGAGCCGGGGCAGCACCTCCAGGGCCCGGCCCGGTATGAACCGCGAGCGGTTGGCCGCGAACCCGGCCGCCTGGTAGGCCTCGCGGGCCAGTTGCTGGCGCACCGGCTCCGAGTCGACCGTGGTGAGCACGCCGTCCGGCCGCATCCCGCGCAGCAGGTAGACGCCGGAGACGCCGGTGCCGGTGCCGATCTCGGCCACCGCCTTGGCGTCCAGGGCGGCGGCCAGCAGCCGCAGGCAGGCCCCGCCGCTCGGCCCGATGGCCCGTATGCCGGTCCGCGCGGACTGGGCCCGGGCGTAGGTCAGCACGGCGTCCTCGCCCACGTAGGTGTCGGCGAGGGCCGCGCGCGCGGGCCCGAACTCGCTGATGGCTGCCTCTTTCGGAGCCCCGGGTGGCGGCCCGGTGCCGGAGCATGTCGATATTTCCTGCCACAGATTACTGGCCGGGCGGGAACCGCGTACGGCGGCGGGCCGTTGTCACTGACGACCGGGTGCGCAAGACCTCCCGGACACTTTTATCCGGGCTTGACGGGTGAGGTGGATATGGTGGTGGCCCTGCTGGGCAGAAGAGCCGACCGAGGAGGTGTGGCCGAGGGCGACGTCCCTGTGCGGCGGCACTCCCGCGGCACCGCGTCGGCCCGTACGCCGAAGCCCGTGATGAACCAGCCTGCGCACTCCGACCTGGACCAGCCCGCCGCCGCCACGCCGGCCGCCGGTACCGCCGAGGCCCCTGTCCTCGCGACCTTCGCCGAGGGTCCCGACTCGCAGAGCTGGACTCCGCCCACGTGGGAGGAGATCGTCGAGGCGCACAGCGCCCGCGTCTACCGCCTC
The DNA here is from genome assembly GCF_042896295.1 of Kitasatospora sp. NPDC001309. Classification (NCBI taxonomy): domain Bacteria; kingdom Bacillati; phylum Actinomycetota; class Actinomycetes; order Kitasatosporales; family Streptomycetaceae; genus Kitasatospora; species Kitasatospora sp. NPDC001309. The sequence continues at coordinate 2,557 of NZ_JBIAXC010000082.1, forward strand.
GCGTACCGGCTGACGGGCAACCAGCACGACGCCGAGGACCTCACCCAGGAGGTCTTCGTCCGGGTGTTCCGTTCGTTGTCGACCTACACCCCCGGCACCTTCGAGGGCTGGCTGCACCGGATCACCACCAACCTGTTCCTGGACATGGTCCGCCGCCGCCAGCGCATCCGCTTCGACGCGCTCGGCGAGGACGCGGCCGAGCGGCTCGCCTCCCGCGAGCCCAGCCCGGCCCAGCACTTCAGCGACACCCACTTCGACGCCGACGTGCAGCAGGCCCTGGACACCCTCGCGCCGGAGTTCCGCGCCGCCGTGGTGCTCTGCGACATCGAGGGCCTCTCCTACGAGGAGATCGCCGCCACCCTGGGCGTCAAGCTCGGCACCGTCCGCAGCCGCATCCACCGCGGCCGCTCCCACCTGCGCGCCGCCCTCAAGCACCGCGCCCCCGGCTCGGCCCCGGGCCGCGAGCGCCGCGGCGGCTCGGAGGAGCCGGTGCCGGTCGGCGTCGCCGCCGAGGTCGCGACGGCGCCGGGCGGGCGCGGACGGAGGCGATCGTGAGCGGAACCGGCTGGTCCGGCCAGGACCGTTCGGATGCGTCCGACCGGTCCTCGGCCCGGCGGAGCTGGGCCCTTCCGGGCCGCCGCGGCGCCGCGGACCCGGTGGGCGGTGACCTCGGGGACCCTCTGCTGCCGACCGTCCCGCTGCCCGCCGACACGGCGCTGCGCGCGCTGCCCGTACGGCCCGCCGAGCCCGCGGCCGAGGAGCACCACCTGGGCGACCGGCTGTCCGCCTTCCTGGACGGCGAACTCGGCCACGACTCCCGCGAGCGGGTCCTGGCCCACCTGGCCACCTGTCCGCAGTGCAAGGCCGAGGCCGACGAGGGCCGGTCCGTCAAGCACCTGCTGACCCGCACCGACACCCCCGGCCCCTCCTCCGCGCTGATGGCCCGGCTGATGGCCGTCGGCAGCCTCCCCGAGGACGCCCCGGCGGACGCCGGCCGGCTCCGCGGCCGGGACGACGACGACCTCCCCGGTGGCGGCGTGAACGCCACCGGGACGCTCGGCGGCAGCCGGCTGACCGGCGGCTCCTTCGGCCGCGGCGCCGGTGCCTCCTTCGGCGCGGGCGCGCTCGGCGCCGACGCCCCGCTGCCCGGGTTCGACCCGCGCGCCTTCGGCCGCGGCTCGATGCTGCGACCGCTCATCGGCCGGCGCAGCGGCCGTCCGGAGGCCGTCGCCCGCCCCGACCGCACCGCCGCCCGCCCGCAGCCCGCAGCGGCCGTCCTGCGGCCCTCCGCGGCCCGCGGCCGCCGCCTGGTGTTCGCCGCCGCGGGCGCCTTCTCGGTCGCCGCGGTGACGCTCGGCGGCGTCGGCGGGCTCACCCAGGGCGAGGAGCAGCACGGCACCACGGTGAGCCCGGTGGGCGGCACCAGCGGCCGGAGCGGCTACGTCCCGATGAACGCGCAGGTCCCGGTGGACTTCCCGGGCCGCCCGGTGGCCGCCACCCGCGACCCGGAGCCGTCCTCCTCCCCGGAGCGCTACCCGGGCAACATCGCCGCCCTGCGCCAGCAGACCCGTTAGGCCCTGTCCGGCCGATCTTGCCGGGCCCCCGGCCACCGGCTGGTCTTTACCACGGCTTCATCCCGTCGTGGACCAGGGACTCGCCGGTGGCCATTACCCTGTAGGAACGTCGTCCGATGAGCTAGGGAGCCCAGGTGTTCACCGATGTAGGCGGGCTGAAGCTGCTGACCCTGGCCGTACTGGCGATCGTCGTCTTCGGCCCGGACAAGCTGCCGAAGCTGATCCAGGACACCATGGGCTTCATCCGGAAGGTCCGTTCCTTCGCCGACACCGCGAAGGAGGACATCCGCAGCGAGCTGGGGCCCGATTTCAAGGACTTCGAGTTCGAGGACCTCAACCCCAAGACCTTCGTCCGCAAGCAGCTGATGGGCGACCAGCAGGACCCGCTGGGCCTCAAGGACATGAAGGAGTCGCTCGACATCCGCTCCGTCCTGGACGACAAGCCGGCCGCGCCGGTGAACGGCCGGACGGGCAGCGTGAGTTTCGAGAAGGCCGCGGCGCCCGCCTCCGCCGGCGCCCCGCTGCAGCCCGGCGAGCGGCCCCCGTTCGACCCCGACGCCACCTGATCCGGGCCGGCCGTCCGCGGCCCGGGGCGCGTCCGACAATTCCCGCCGGCCCGCCCGGCTGAGCGGGGCCCCGGCGTGCGCGCCGCTATTGTGCTGATTGTTCCCGTTGAGCCGTCCGTCACATCCGCGCCCGCGCGGACCAGGAACGGCCCCCGGGAACGCCGAGGTACGCCACCATGGGAGCGCGCCACGGCAGGCACACGTGCGTTGAGGAGGCCCGGGGATGGACGCGACGAGTCAGGCGGGAGGGGCGACGGTCACGGCCGGCGGCCCGGTGGTCGGCGGGCAGGCCGGTCCGGCGGACCCGCTGGTGCCCTACCTGTCCGCCGACTTCCCCTGGTACGGCCTGGACGAGGGCTGGACCGGCCGCCGCTTCCTGATGCAGGCCGGCGCCGGCGGCCCCCGCGGCGGGGCGGCCGGCGGCGTCGACTACGGCACCCTCGGCCACGGCGACGAGCCGGCCAAGCAGTTCGAGCCGCGCGATGTGCGCAAGTTCGCCGTGGTGGTCACCGTGGCCCGCCGGGACAGCCGCCGCAGCGCCGACAACACCGGCACGCTGGAGGCGACGTCCGCCTCCTCGGCGGCCTGGCTGGCCGGCTCCGGCCTGCTCGCCGCGACCTGGCCCGGCCAGCTGGACCGCGCGCTGCGCCAGGACTGGCTGGACCAGCAGAGCAACCTGGCCTGGGACCTCGCCGACGACCTGGCCGGGCCCGGCTGGTCGACCCTGAGCCTGCCGGTCAACGGCCTGCCGCAGCCCTTCCGCTACCGGGAGTCCGAGTACGGCTGGGTGCTGGCGGGCGAGGCCCCCGGTGTGCTGCTCGGCGCCTTCGGCCGGGGCGTCAGCGCCTACGGCGTCGGTTTCGCCACCGTCCCCGACCTGGGCGGCTACGCCCGGCCGTAGCGAGGCAGCGGACACGCGGCGGGGCCGGACGGATCACCGTCCGGCCCCGCCGCGTACGCCCGCTCGGAACGTCAGAACTTGTTCAAGTCAGGCCACTTGCCGTCTGGCCTGGGGCGGAAGCACTCTATCCCTCCTCCGGGGCCGTGCTGGGGCCGTCTGCCGCTGCGGGGCCGTCCTCGAAGGCTCGGTCAACCGCTTCCTTGGTGCGCTTCTCACTGCTCGGCATGAGGTGCGTGTAGGTCCGGAGCGTGAAGCCCGGGTCATGGTGGCCGAGGTAGTCGCTCAATGCCTTGATGCTCTCCCCGGCATCCAGTAGGACGGACGCGTAGAAGTGCCGGAGCGCGTGCATTCCGTTCTCGCGGCCGAGCGGTACGCCGGCCGAAGCCAGCGCCGGACGCCAGAGGTTCCGGTTGAACCGGTTGCGGTGGAGGTGGTTACCGCGGCTGTCGAAGAAGACCAACCGGGCCGTGCTCGGGGGACCGTCCACACCGCGCCACGGGAGCGTGACGCTGACCGGCGGGTGTGCGGCGATGTGCGCTTGTAGACGGCCGGCCACGCTGTCCGGGAGCGGCACCGACCGCGTCTTGCCGCCCTTGGGGAGGGAGAACACCGGACGGTTCCGGATCAGCCGGATCTGCCGGACGACGTGGATCGTGCCTTCGGCGAAGTCCACCTGGTCCACGGCCAGCCCGAAAGCCTCTCCTTGTCGGAGGCCGCACCCAGCGGCCAGGTCCACCAGCGGCTGTTGCAGTTCGGGGAGCGCGGACCGGACTGCCTTGACCCGGTCGAGCAGCCACGGCGAGATGCGGCGCGGGTCCAGCTTGGGCGCCTTGACCGAAGTGGAGCGGGCCGGGTTGCTCGGGATCACCCGGTCCTCAACAGCGGCGGTCAGCATCGTGCCGAGGTTGGCGAACACCACGCGCTGACTGGCAGGCGCCATGCCCTTCTCGGCCAGCTTCACCAACCACTCCCGAAGGTCACTCGGCCGCAAGGACGCCAACGGCCGGGCCCCGAGGTGCGGCACCACGTGCAGCCGGATGCGCTGCTCGGTGGTCACGTACGACAGCGGGTCCATGGTGAGTGAGGCCAACCACTTCTCGGCGAACTGCTTCACGGTGACCCGGCCGGCGTTCGGATCGATGTACTGGCCACGCGCCATGTCGGCCTCGATCTGGGCGAGCCAAAGATCAGCCTGGCGCTTCTGTCGGTCGGCGAAGCTCTTGCTCTTCTCAGTGCCGTCCGGGCCGATGTACCGGGCCCGGTAGCGCATGCCGGTGCCGTGGCGTTCGGTCTTGACCCGGTGGGGCTTGCCGTCGGGGCCGGTCTCGGTCTTGTACCAGCGGTCTTGGATGTGGCCGGCCATGGGCCGCTCCTTGGGTGCGAAGGGTTGGGTGTGGTGGGGCAGGGAGGGAGGTGCCCGGGGCGGTGATGGGCTGTCGTTCGGGGGTGTTCGGCGGGGCGCGTGGGCGCCTCCCTGCCTCCCTGAGGCGGCGTCGCCGCTGATCAGGGGCTATTCGGGGCCCAGGGAGGTGGTCAGGGAGTTCTCCCTGTCTCCCTGGTGGCTCCCTGTGCGCCGGGGCTCTGGATAGGGCGGTTCCGGGGCATGGTGGGGAAGGGGGTGCTACCTGCTGGCGAGCTGGTGGGGCCGGGTGTGGGGCGCTATCGGGGGTGCTACCGGTAGTGGGGAGGGGTGCTGCCGGTAGCGGCTTCAAGCGGCGTGCTGGGTCTGGTCGGTGACCCATTGGGCGACGGCGTCGGGGTGGTAGCGGAGGTGTCGGCCGACGCGGAAGCCGGGCGGGCCGGTGCGCTTGCGGCGCCACTGGTAGACGGTCTCCAGCGGGACGCCGAACACGGCGGCGATGTCCTCGGGGGTGAGGAAGCGGGCGGGGAGGGCGACTACGACCGGTCGACTGTCGGCGGGGGTGCTGCGGTTGGCCACGGGCCTCTCCTCGGAGCGGTTGCGGTGGGTGTCAGGCCGGGCGTCAGGGGTGGGTGTCAGGCGGTGTCAGAGGCGGGTGTCAGGGCCCCTGACACCCGCGTTTGCCTAGGGGTTTGGGTGTCAGGGGGTGTCAGGCGTCAGGGAGTGTCAGAGCGGCTGGGCGGTGGTCGGGCGCGGTGTCGCGCGCTAGCGACCGGTGAGGGTCTCGGGGGTGCTCTGGGGGCGGCTTTCGAGGCCTGCGGCGGGGGGCCCTTGGCCGTTAGGTGGCTGATCGGGGTGGGCATGGGGTGCTAGCGGGGGTGCTAGGTCTAGCGGGCCCGACCGCTAGGTCTGGTGCCCGGTTCGGGGCGCTGGGGGGCTCTGGGGCTTCTCGGGGTGGACGTGTGTGTCCGAGGTGGGGATTTCTGCGTCACCGCGTCATCTGCGACACCCATGGCCTGTGACCTGCGGTTTTGGGTGACGTGCCGGTCGGGGGCTGCGTCACCGCTGCGTCACGGCCTGCGTCATCGGGTGACGCAGGCTGGCTCTCGGGGTGGACGTGTGTGTCCGAGGTGGGGATTTCTGCGTCACCGCGTCATCTGCGACACCCATGGCCTGTGACCTGCGGTTTTGGGTGACGCGCCAGTCGGGGGCTGCGTCACCCCTCCGTCACGCCCTGCGTCACCGGGTGACGCGGTGACGCAGCGATGACGCAGGAGTTGCCGTCTGCGTCACCCCTGTTGTCGCAGGTCAGAGGCCACATTTCGGCCCCGGGTGACGCGGTGACGCAGACTCTTCCTACTTAGGAAAAAGAAGGGGCCGTTGTAGTACCTAGGTGCACCTCAGGGAGTGAAGAAGGAGCCGCTGCGCGGCACGACCTTCTAGCGGCTCCGCCGAACAGCAAGAGGAGCACCCTGTGCCGGGCGGGCGCGGTGCTCTTCTTGCTTGTCCGGCGCGCGCGCCGTTTCCCGGACGCGGCGGACGGCGGGCCGGTCAGGTGCGGGGCGTGGCCCAGGGGGACCGCTCCCGGCTGCTGGACGGAGCCGCGGCGGCGACGGCGGACAGGCCGGCGGGCAGTCCGGTGGCGGACAGGTAGGCGCGGAAGGCGTCGCGGGGGACGCGGACCAGGCCGCGCCCGTTGCCGACCCGGTAGGTGGCCAGCAGGCCGTTGCGGGCCATGCGCCAGACGGTCTCCTGGGACAGCCGCAGGGCGAAGGCCACCTGCGGCACCGTCAGGTAGTCCGTCGGGTCCGTGGGCGCGGTCGGGTCGGTGGTCGGCGACGGGGTGTTCATGCAACTCTCCTCGGTCGGGCGGGAACGGCGGCGGGGCGGGCGCTCACCGACGCTCACGGGGCGTTCACGGGCCGGTCGGGCGGGCGGTGAGCCGGGGCGGGCGCGGCGCTCTGTCCGCCTCGGGTTGGTCCGGTCCGGCGGGTGTTCACCGGTGAACGGCCGGGGTGTTCACCGGTGCGTGAGTCGGGTGACGGTCGGGCTGTGCCCGCTGGTCAGGGGGCGATCGATGCTTGGGGGTAAAGGGCGGGAACGCTTCCCGTGAGCGTGGGAACGGTCGGCGGGTAGCGCCGGGAACGGTTCCGTGAGCGGCGGTGAGCGGTCGGGTGTTCACCCCCGAGCGGGGCGGTGAACACCTGGGTGTTCACCGCGTCGCGTGTGCCCGTGAGAGTCGGCCGACTGCGGCTGAACCGGGGCGGCCGACTGGTCGGGTGAGCGGGCCGTGAGCGCCCGTGAGCGTCGGTGAGCGCTCACCCGGACCGGCGTCAGGCGGCGGCGAGCCGGAGGGTGTTCGCCGCCGGGGCGGCGGGCGGCTGCGGGGCGCTGATGCCGAACGTGCGGGTGACGGCCTCCGCGACGAGCTTGGAGTAGGCGTAGAGCGGCTGGCGCGGGTTCGACAGGGCAGCACGGGCCCGCTCCGAGTACTGCTCGATCTGGTTCATGTCCGAGTCCACGAGCGCGAACTGCAGCGCGTCGGCCAGCTCGGCGGAGCTTTCCAGGTCGGAGGCGGCGAGCATCAGCAGCGGGTGGTAGGCCAGCAGGCCCACCAGGTCGTAGAACCGCAGCGACATCGACACGCGCACCGACAGGCGCGGCTCGGTCTCGCCCGGGTCCGTCTCGCCGAACAGCGAGACGTTCTCCTCGACCGCGTCGACGGTCAGGGACGGCTGAATGGTGAGCGAAGCGTGCATGATGGAACTCCCTTCATCGGGGCGCGGGGCGGCGGCTTTCCTGGCAGTTGGGCGCCGCCCCGCAGCATGTCTGCGGGGCTTCCTTGCATGACCTAGCGTGCTCTAGGTCGCTCTAGAATGTCAAGCGATTGACCTAGCTGTGTTAGAGCGCTTGGAGAGGTAGCCTGAGGGCATGACTCTGATTCAGGATGAGCGGGCACCGTACGTGCAGGTGGCTGACACCCTGCGGGCGGAAATCGCCGCCGGTGAGCATCTGCCGGGCGCGAAGCTGCCTTCGGTGAAGAAGCTGGCGGAGCGATTCGGCATCGCCGACATGACCGTGCAGTCGGGGCTTCGCGTGCTGCGAGAAGAGGGGCTCATCGTGTCCAGCCCCGGGCGCGGGACCTTCGTCCGCAGCGATGTGGACCCGTCGGCCGTCGGGGCTGCCGCATCGCAGGGCGGGGACGACATGAGCGCGCAGGTTCAACTTCTCACCTCCCAGGTGCAGGGCCTGACGGCCCGGGTCGAGGAACTTGAACGACGCGTGACCGCGTCGTCCGTTCCTGACTAACCATCGGGTAGTGGCGAGTGCGCAACCAGTGACACAGGCGGGGGCTCACTGGTGACAGGGGTGGTGTCACTGCCCTGTCACCCCCTGCTGTCCAGGGCTTTCGCGGTGCAAGACTCAGCGCAGGCACCACCCCAGAGGGAGGGCACCATGAGCTTGGACAGGCCCGCATGGGCGCGACGCATGACGGCGGAGCGGGAGGCGCGTGGTTGGTCGCAGTCGGATGCGATCGGCACGCTCAGGGCCCACGCACCCAAGAAGCTCCCGGACAACGCGAGCTTGCTCCGGCAATGGAAGCGCTGGGAGTCGGGGGAGGTCATGCCCAGCGACTTCTACCAGCCGATCATTGCCGCCACCTTCGGCACCGTGACGCACGCGCTCTTCCCGGTGAGCGGCCGGCGGGACGGCAACGCCGAAATCGCCGTGGCCAGCGGGATGGAGACGCTCGACATCGTCAGCCGCCTGCAGGCATCCGACGTGGACAACGCCACGATGGATGCCCTCCGAATCACGGCCGACCGGCTCTGCTCTGAGTACGCCCTGCTCCCGCCCGGCCAACTGGCGGTCGAGGGCAGGCAGTGGCTCAAGCGGGTTGCCGGATTGCAGTCGCAGCGGCTGACGCTGGCCCAGCACCGTGAGGTGCTGGCCCTCGCTGGCTGGTTGGCCCTGTTGGTGGGCTGCGTCGAGTACGACATGGGCGACCGCCGCGCGGCAGAGTCCACCCGCCGGGCGGCCCTGTCTCTGGGGGCCGAGGCGGAGCACGCCGAGATCCAGGGATGGGCGCACGAAATGCGGGCCTGGTTCGCAATCACGGCGGGGGACTACCGGGGCGTGATCGCGGCGTCAAACGCGGGAATCGAGGTGGCCCCGCACCAGGGTGTTGCTGTACAGCTCGCTGCGCAGGAAGCGAAGGCGTGGGCCCGGCTCGGGGACCGGCGGCAGGCTGAGGTGGCCCTCGACCGCGGGCGAAGGCTGCTGGAGGGGATGCCGTACCCGGAGAACCTGGACAACCACTTCGTGGTGGACCCGGCGAAGTACGACTTCTACGTGATGGACGCCTACCGGATGCTCGGTGAGAACCGGCTCGCCCAGACGCTGGCCGAAGAGGTGATCCGGGCCAGCACCGACTACGACGGCACCGAGCGCTCACCGATGCGGATCGCAGAGGCCCGGCTGACGCTCGGTGTGGTGGCGGCGCGCGAGGGGGACCTGGAAGGCGCCGTGAACTACGGGGAGTGGGCCCTGCGAAGCGAGCGCCAGTCCCTCCCGTCCATCCTCGCGGTCAGCCGTGAGTTGGCCACCGTGGTCAGCAAGAACTACGCCGAAGCCCCAGCCACGCGCTCATACCTGGACCACCTGAACACCCTGGCCAAGGTCAGCATGTAGGCGGGTTCGTGGGCCGTCTTCGGGCCGTCGAGGGGCGCTCAATGCCGACCAACGATGACAACCGACGACGGCGTCAGGGCAGATGGCAGAAGGGCTGCGGAGGATCTCCGCAGCCCTTCGGTTTGCCCGATCAGAACTTGTTCTTGGGCGTCAGCCCCAGGGACATGCCGGACAGGCCGCGCCGGCGGCCGCCGAGCTTGCCGGCCACGGCGCGCAGGGCGGCGCCGGCCGGGGAGTCGGGGGCGGCGAGCACGACCGGGCGGCCGTCGTCGCCGCCCTCGCGCAGCCGGACGTCGATCGGGATCGAGCCGAGCACCGGGACGGTGGCGCCGACGGTGCGGGTCAGCGCGTCGGCGACGGTCTGGCCGCCGCCGGTGCCGAAGACGTCGATCATCTCGTCGCAGTGCGGGCACGGCATGCCGGACATGTTCTCGATCACGCCGACGATCTTCTGGTGGGTCTGCACCGCGATGGTGCCGGCCCGCTCGGCCACCTCGGCGGCGGCCATCTGCGGGGTGGTGACGATCAGGATCTCCGCGTTGGGGACCAGCTGGGCCACCGAGATCGCGATGTCGCCGGTGCCCGGCGGCAGGTCCAGCAGCAGCACGTCCAGGTCGCCCCAGTAGACGTCGGCCAGGAACTGCTGCAGCGCGCGGTGCAGCATCGGGCCGCGCCAGACCACCGGGGCGTTGCCCGGGGTGAACATGCCGATCGAGATGACCTTCACGCCGTTCGCCTGCGGCGGCATGATCATGTCCTGGACCTGGGTGGGCCGGCCCTCGACGCCCAGCATGCGCGGCACGCTGTGGCCGTAGATGTCGGCGTCCACGACGGCGACCTTCAACCCGTCCGCGGCCATCGCGGCGGCCAGGTTGACGGTCACCGAGGACTTGCCGACGCCGCCCTTGCCGGAGGCGACGGCGTAGACCCGGGTCAGCGTGCCCGGCTTGGCGAACGGGATCTCCCGCTCGGGGGCGCCGCCGCGCAGCAGCTGGGAGAGCTCCTTGCGCTGCTCGTCGCTCATCACGTCGAGTTCGACCTCGACGCCGGTCACCCCGGGCACCCGGCCGACCGCGTCACGGACCCGGGTGACGATGGTGTCGCGCATCGGACAGCCGGAGACGGTCAGGTAGACCGCGACGCGCACCGCGCCGTCCTCGGCGATCCCGACCGATTTCACCATGCCGATCTCGGTGATCGGACGGTTGATCTCCGGGTCGTTGACGGTCGCCAGCGCCTGGCGTACGGAGTCCTCCGTGACGCCGGCCGCGACCTCTGTCTCGTTGGCCATGCCTTGATGGTACGGCTCCGGGCGAACCGCTTAACCGGCCGGTAGCGTGCCGCCGGTCACAACGCCTCGGAGGCGCCCCGCCGTTCGTCGATCTCCTTGAGCAGCGACTGGAGCTCGGACCGGATGAAGTCCCGGGTGGCGACCTCGCCGAGCCCGTGCCGCAGGGCCGCGACCTCGCGGGCCAGGTACTCGGTGTCGGCGATGTTGCGGTCGCTGCGGGCCCGGTCCTGCTCCATGTTGACGCGGTCCCGGTTGTCCTGCCGGTTCTGCGCCAGCAGGATCAGCGGCGCCGCGTAGGAGGCCTGGAGCGACAGCACCAGGGTCAGGAAGATGAACGGGTACTCGTCGAAGCGCGCGTCCGAGGGCAGCATGGTGTTCCACAGCACCCAGACGATGATCACCACCGTCATCCAGACGATGAACCGCCCGGTGCCGAGGAAGCGGGCGATCCGCTCCGACAGCACGCCGAAGGCCTCGGGGTCGTAGGACGGCAGGGTCAGCAGGCCGGGCCGCGCGGTGCGGGGCTGGTCGAGCCGGGTGCGGTTGGAGCCGGTGATCGGGGAGGTCTCCAGGCGCTCCCGGCCGCCGCCCTCGCGGGTGCGCAGTTCGCGTAGTTCGCGCAGCTGGCGCAGCTCCCGCAGTTCGCCCTGCAGGCGCCGGCGGGCGGACTCGCCCCGCCGGCCGTTGCGGTCACCGTCCACCGTGCACCTCGTCTCTGTCGTCGTCCCCGGCGTGCAGCGCGGCGTCGCGCCAGTCCTCGGGCAGCAGGTGGTCGAGCACGTCGTCGACGGTCACCGCGCCGAGCAGGTGGTCGGCCTCGTCCACGACCGGCGCGGCCACCAGGTTGTACGTCGCCAGGTAGCTGGTGACCAGGGACAGCGGGGTGTCCGGCGGCAGCGCGTCCAGGTCGTCGTCCACCAGCGAGCCGACCAGGACGTACGGGGGCTCGCGCAGCAGCCGCTGGAAGTGCACCGCGCCCAGGTACTTGCCGGTCGGGGTCTCGTTCGGCGGCCGGCAGACGTACACCTGGGCGGCCAGCGCGGGCTTGTGGTCGCGGATCCGGATCCGGGCCAGCGCCTCGGCGACCGTCGCGTCCGGCTCCAGGACGATCGGCTCGGTGGTCATCAGACCGCCGGCGGTGTCCTCCTCGTAGGAGAGCAGCCGGCGGACCGGCTCGGCCTCCTCCGGCTCCATCAGGCCGAGCAGCCGCTCGGCCTCGTCGCCGGGCAGTTCGGAGAGCAGGTCGGCGGCGTCGTCCGGGTCCATCGCCTCCAGGACGTCGGCCGCCCGCTCCCCCTGGAGCTTGCCGATGATCTCGACCTGGTCGTCCTCGGGCAGCTCCTCCAGGACGTCCGCGAGCCGCTCGTCCGGCAGCGCGGCGGCCACCTCGGCGCGGCGCTTGGCCGACAGGTGGTGCATCACGCTGGCGAGGTCGGCCGGGCGCAGCTGCTCGAAGGTGGCGAGCAGGTTGGCCGCGCCCTGGTCCTGCTCGGGCAGCGCGAAGCCGGTGACGTCCTGCCAGTCCAGGGTGAGCCGCTCGCCCTTGCCCTTGCGCAGCCGGGTGGCCCGGCCGACCTGGACGAAGACCTTGCTGACCTCCCACTCGCGCAGCCGGGTCTGCACCATGCCGACGTCCAGCACGGTGACGTCCTCGGCGGTCTTGGACCAGGTGACGGTGCGGTCCAGCAGCTCGGCCAGCACCAGGGTCTCGGACGGGCGCTGCTCGAACCGGCGCAGGTTGATCAGGCCGGTGGTGAGCACCTGGCCGGACTCCAGGCTGGTCACCCTGGTCATCGGCAGGAAGATCCGGCGCCGGGCGACGACCTCGACCACCAGGCCGAGCACCAGCGGGGGGCGGCCGCCGAGGCGCAGTGAGACGACCACGTCGCGGACCCGCCCGACCTGGTCGCCGTTCGGGTCGAACACCGCGACGGCGGAGAGGTGGGAGATGAAGACCCGGCTTCCTGGCCCTGCCATGAACTCCCTCGACTCCCTCGACCCTGCCCGAGCGGTCCGACCTGCCCGGCGCCGTACGGTGTGCACCGGGGCGCACGTCCGGCCAAGGCTACCCGCGCCGCGTGCACCCGGCCCGGTGAGGCACGGTAGCGGGCCCAGGCGTCCTCGGCATGAACCTTTAACGGCGCTTGAACAGCAGTTTGGGCAGTCCGGCGGGGATCGGGCGGCGGGTGGTGGCCGGGGTGGGCATCGGCTCGGCGGCGTGCGAGCCGTCCGGCATGGCGCCCGGACGCTCGGTCAGCGCCCCGGCCGGGCGCAGCCGCAGCACCCGGCACTCGCGGGCCCAGCGCTCGGTGACGGTGTCCGTGTCGGGCGCGTTCAGCCGTTTGCCCTTGAGTTCCTCGACGGCGCCCCGCCAGGCCTCGCCGTTCGGCGCCAGCTCGACCACCTCGGCGGCCCAGCCGGTCAGCCGGCCGCCCTTGTCCTTGCTGCGCACGGTGATCACGGCACGGGCGCCCGGGGTCAGGCCGTGCAGGGGCTGCTCGCCGCCCCCGCCGACGACCACCACGGCGCCGTCGTGCCAGGCGTGCCACAGCGGGCGGGCCTGCGCCTCGCCGTCCGCGCGCACCCAGAGCAGTCCGGACTTCTTCGCGGCCTCCTCCAGCAGGGCCTGGTCGAGGAAGTCGTCGGCGACGGGGGCGGCGGAGTTGCGGTCCATGGCGGACAGCGTACGGGCTCGCCGCCCGCGCCCGCCCGGCCGGACGTCTCAGCCCCCGGGCGACAGTTCCATTGACGGCCCACGGGCCTTACCGTATGAGCGCCCCGCCCCCGCGACCAGCGAAGGAGCGCCGTGCCCGCCGCCCGGCCCGCGACCACCCCCGCCCCTGCCACCGCCGCCGACCAGCGGCCCGCGCACCCGCTCCCCACCGCCGACCTGCTGCTGCTCGCCGTCTCGATCGGCGGCATCTCCCTCTCCGGCCCGCTGATCTCCGCCACCGCCGCGCCCGCGCTGGCCATCGCCTTCTGGCGCAACGTCATGTCGGTCGGCGCCCTGGGCCCGTACGCGCTGCTGCGCCACCGCGCCGAGCTGCGCGGGATCGGCCGGCGGGCGCTGCTGCTCGCGGTCGCCGCCGGGGTGCTGCTCGCGGTGCACTTCGCGCTCTGGATGCCCAGCCTGCGGATGACCTCGGTGGCCTCCGCGACCGCCCTGGTCACCACCACCCCGCTGTGGACGATCCTGCTGATGCGGCTGTTCGGCGTCCGCGCGCCGAGGATGGTCTGGCTCGGGACGGTCGTCGCCTTCGCCGGCGTGCTGGTGCTGACCGGCGTCGACCTCTCGATGTCCCCGCGCGCCCTGCTCGGCGACGCCCTCGCGCTCGCCGCGGGCCTGGCCGCGGCCGGGTACATGCTGCTGGGCGCGGAGGTCCGCAGGACGGTCAGCACCACCGCGTACACGCTGGTCTGCTACGCGACCACGGCGGTCGGCCTGCTGGTGATCTGCCTGGCCACCGGCACGCGGCTGTCCGGCTGGTCGGCCGGGGCCTGGTGGCAGATCGTGCTGCTGATGGTCACCGCGCAGCTGCTCGGGCACTCGCTGAGCAACCGGGTGGTGCGCACCCTCGGCCCGTCGATCACCTCCACCGCGATCCTGCTGGAGACCCCGGGCGCGGCCCTGATCGCCGCGCTCTGGCTCGGCCAGTGGCCCCCGGCGGCGGCGTACCCGGCGGTGGTGCTGATCCTGCTCGGCCTGGTCCTGGTCGCCCGCGGCGGGCGGCGCTGACGCCCCCGCGGGACCGGGGTCCGGGTGCGGGGTCCGGGACGGGGCCCGGGGGCTGGGGGACGCTACAGCCAGCCGTTGCGGCGGAAGCCCCGGTACATCCCGACGCAGATCACCGCGATCGCGGTGAGCACCAGCGGATAGCCGTAGGCGTGGTGCAGTTCGGGCATGTAGTCGAAGTTCATGCCGTAGACGCCGGTGATCATGGTGGGCACCGCGAAGATCGCCGCCCAGGCGGTGATCTTGCGCATGTCCTCGTTCTGCGCCACCGACACCTGCGCCAGGTTGGCCTGGAGCAGCGAGTTCAGCAGTTCGTCGAAGCCGTGCACCTGCTCGGTGACCCGGGCCAGGTGGTCGGCGACGTCCCGGAAGTACTTCTGGATGTCCGGGTCGACCAGGCCCTGCTGCGGCTCGGACAGCTGCTGCATGGGGCGCAGCAGCGGTGCCACCGCGCGCTTGAACTCCAGTACCTCGCGCTTGAGTTGGTAGACCCGGCCGACGTCCGCGGTGCGCGCGCCCTTGGCCGAGAAGACGCCGTACTCGATCTCGTCCACGTCGTTCTGCAGCCGCTCGGCGACCAGCAGGTAGTTGTCCACGACGTGGTCGGCGATCGCGTGCAGCACCGCGGCCGGGCCCTTGGCGAGCAGGCCGGCCTCGTCCGCGTCCGCCTCCAGCCGGTGCCGCAGCTCCTGCAGCGAGCCGTGGCCGCCGTGCCGGACGGTGATCACGAAGTCCCGGCCGGCGAAGACCATCAGCTCGCCGGTCTCCACCACCTCGCTGGTGGGCGTGAGTTGGTCGTGCTCGACGTAGCGGATGGTCTTGAAGACGGCGAACAGCACGTCGTCGTAGCGCTCCACCTTGGGCCGCTGGTGGGCGTGCACCGCGTCCTCCACCGCGAGCGGGTGCAGGCCGAACCGCTGGGCGATCCCCTCGAACTCGGCGCCGGTCGGCTCGTGCAGCCCGATCCAGCTGAACGACCCTGCGGTGTCCGGGAGTTGGTGCGCGGCCTTGACCCGGCGGGCGGCCTCGCGGGGGCTGCAGGTCACGCCGTTGCGCCGGCCGTGCTGGTAGACCGCGCAGTCCACGACCGCCGAGCCGGCGCCCTCGGGCACGGCGTCGTACGGCCCGACGGCGCCCCGGCGGCGGTTGGTGCGGACGGCGGCGCGCAGGCTGTTGATCATCGACATGACAGGCTCCCTGGGGCAGGAGCCGTCGCACGGTGGCGCGGAGGGGACGCGGAATGGCCGTGGTGCGACGGCGAGGAACACCGGTGAAGGGGACGAGGGGTGCTCTCCCGGCCGGTCCGTCCGCCGCCGACCCGCGCCCGGGCCACTAGGGCTCGGTCAGCCGCTGAGGCCTGCGGGGCGGGAAGTGCGGGGAAGTCGGGGCCGGGCAGAGCTGCCGGTACTGCATGGTCGGCCGGTATCCACCGCAACCACCTCCTTCGCTCGCCGCCCCGGGACCTGCGATCCCGGTGGCCAGTCGCTCACCCTAACATCTGACCGGGCATCGGTGCCCCGGGGTTTCCCCGGCCTTCGCCCGTACGCCCCCGCGCGGACGCCGGAGCGGCCCGGGTTACGCTCACCGGCATGGCGCACGACTTCCCGTCCTTCGGCGACCCCCACGGCGGCAGCTCCCCGGACCTCACCCGGGAGGCGGTGCTGGCGGCCGTCGAGGCCCGGCTGATCTCCACCTTCGGCGAGCCGAGCGGCCGCGCCGCCGTCACCTTCCTGGGCACCGACCGGATCGAGGTGCTGCGCTTCGGCCCGGACGCCGACGGCCTGGTCCGCTACGCGACGCTCGGAATGGCGGCCGCCCCGATGGCCGACCCGACCCAGCCGGTCGCCGACCAGCTGCGCGGACCGCGCGCCGAACTGGTGCTGACGGTGCGCGGCGGGCGCGACGGCGTGCTGCGCAGCCTCGCCACCTTCGCCGCGACGCCGCAGGTCGAGGGCCTGGTGGTGGCCCCGGGCGGCTCGCTGGACCTCGGCGCCCCGCTCTGGGAGGACGCCCCGTTCACCTCGGTGCTGGCCGCCGAGCCGGGCGGGCTGGTCGAGGACCTGGAACTGGCCGAGCCCGCCGAGCCGGTGCGCTTCCTGCCGCTGCTGCCGATGACGCCCAACGAGGCGGGCTGGAAGCGGGTGCACGGCGCGGCCGCGCTCCAGGAGCGCTGGCTGGACCAGGGCACCGACCTGCGTGACCCGCGGCGGCGCGGCGTCAAGCTCGACTGACCCCCGATGACTCCCGGTCAGGACCGGGGCCCGGTCCAGGACCGGCGCCGGGCCGGATCCTGACCGGCGCCGGCCCCCGGCCCGGAGGGCGCACGGGCGGCCCGCCCGCCCCGCCGTGCTCCGGTGCGCCGGAGCG
The DNA here is from genome assembly GCF_042896295.1 of Kitasatospora sp. NPDC001309. NCBI lineage: Bacteria > Bacillati > Actinomycetota > Actinomycetes > Kitasatosporales > Streptomycetaceae > Kitasatospora > Kitasatospora sp. NPDC001309. The sequence continues at coordinate 19,041 of NZ_JBIAXC010000082.1, forward strand.
CGGCCCCGCCCGCCGTCAGCGCTCGATCGGCTTCGCCCCGGTGGCCTGGGCCAGCAGGGCCTCGTACACCCCGGGGTCGGTGGTGTGCTCGCCGAGCCGGACGGTCTTGCGGCTGCCGTGGTAGTCGCTGGAGCCGGTGACCAGCAGGCCGAGGTCGCCGGCCAGGCCGCGCAGCCGCTGCCTGGTCTCCTCGTCGTGGTCGGTGTGGTCGACCTCCAGCCCGGCCAGTCCGGCGGCCGCGAGGTCGGCGATCACCCCGTCCGGGACGGTCCGGCCGCGCTTGACCGCGCCGGGGTGGGCGAACACCGGTACCCCGCCGGCCGCCCGGACCAGCCGGACCGCCCGCACCGGGTCGGTCTCGTGCTTGCGGACGTCCGCCCGGCCGCCGTTGGCCAGCCACTGCGGGGTGAAGGCGTCCGAGACGGTGGCCACCACGCCCGCCTCGACCAGCGCGCTGGCGATGTGCGGCCGCCCGACCGAACCGGCCCCGGCGATCCGCTGCACCTGCTCCCAGCTGATGTCCGCGCCGAGCTCCCGGCAGCGCTCGACGACCGCCCGGCCGCGCCGGAACCGGTCGGTGCGCACCAGCTCGCGCTCGGCCGCGAACTCCGGCTCCTCGGGGTCGAACAGGTAGGCCAGCAGGTGCATGCTGACGCCGTCCACCACACAGGACAGTTCGGCGCCGGGGACGACGGTCAGCCGGGTGCCGTCCGGCAGCGCGTGCACGGCGGCGGCGGCCCCGGCGTGCCCGGCGACGGTGTCGTGGTCGGTGAGCGCGACCACGTCGAGCCCGGCCGCGACCGCCGCCGCGACCAGCTCGGCCGGGCTGTCGGTGCCGTCGGAGGCGTTGCTGTGGGCGTGCAGGTCGATGCGCACGGGGCGGACTCCTCAGGCTGGTGGGTGCCGCCCAGGATAGGCCGTCCGGTCCGCCGTCAGCCCAGCAGCCGGGGGGAGAGCGCCCCGCAGGGCAGCAGGTCCAGTTCGGCGCCGGCCTCGCGCAGGTCGGTGAGCACCAGCTCGTCGTACATCACCAGCGCGGACTGCTCGGGCCAGGCGATCGCCCAGAGCCAGAGCCCGCGGGCCTCGCCGACGAACACCGCGCGGTCGGGCGGGGCGTCCGGGACGTGGAACATCGGGGTGGGCCGCCCGGCGGCCATCAGCTTGGCGTCGGCGGGCTTGTAGAGGCCGACCGAGTCGCCCGGGTCGGGGCCGGGCAGTCCGGCGTAGCGGGCGCCGAGCCCGACGCCCAGTTCCTCGGCGACCAGCACCAGTTCGCCGAAGCCGCCGAGCGGGGCGGGCCCGGAGCAGGCGACGGCGGTGGCCCGGGCACCCGAGACGTCGTCGCCGACGTGGGCGATACCGGTGTAGAGCCAGCCGACCGGGAGCGGCCAGGGCAGCCAGACGGGGACCTGGGAACGGGCGACGGCGACGCCCAGGGCTTCCACGCTCGGGGGTAGTACGGGCTGCATCGGGTGCACGGCTCCGTGCCGGTCGCACTGCCAGGTGTCCGAAAAAAGACCGGGGGCGCGGACCCGACCGGCGCACCTCGGACAGCTTGGCTCGCCCCTCATAGCCGACAACGCTCCTCCCTCCGGACCGCCGCGTCAAGGACGATCACCCGTACGGACGGCCCGGCGGCACCCTGTCGGTGCTGGACGCCCGGCCGGCGCGGGTGGCTTGCGGCGCGGGCGGTTCCCGTTGGGGGATGTCCCGTCGCGGGCGGCGGCAAACGTTCCGGGGCCGGGGTCGGGGGCGGGGCCGAGTCAGGGCCGGGGCCGGTCCGTTCCGGGGCCGGACGCACTGACGCCCCGTCAACGGCGATCGCGGTGACGGGGCGTCAGTCGGGTATCGGTACGTCCGGATCGGACGGTCCCGGCTCGTCGGCGGCGGGTGAGGTCTCCCGGTCGGAGGCGCCGCGCTGGGTCAGACGGTCGGGCACGGGCGGATGAGCAGGCGCTCGCCGGTGCGGGCGGCGTCCTGGACGAGCTCGCGGACGGTCTCGGCGTCGGCGATCACGCGGTCGGTCGCGGAGCCGTTGGCGTCGTCCAGTCGGAGGATCTCGAAGCGCATGGGCTTGGTCATGGGCGTCTCCTTTTCGAGCCCCGCGGGGCGGGGCGGTTGCGGCTGAGTCGGTATCAGCCCTTTCGGGGTCCTGCGGATCCGGCGCTGCGGCCGGACCACGCGGGTCGTACGTGTGGCGGTCTGCTGCGGCAAGGGCTCCCCCTGGGCTTGCCTGGTGCGTCCAGTCCCTCGTGAACCACGGTGTCGTGGCGGTGCTACCGGGCCGTTGCCCGTCCGTAACGTCCGGGTTTCGGCTGAAAGGCACCCTGTGGATGTCGCCGATGATTCCCGGACAGAATCAAAGATTACCGTAACTAACGACTTTTGTCCTGTGCCGTGCCAGGTCGAACCTCCGGAAGTGGTACAGACCACGCCGGGGAGCGGGTCGGTCGGGGGCCGGGCTCAGGCCCAGAACGCGGCCAGCGCCTCGGCCGTGGCGGCCGGCCGCTCGGCGTTGGGGGAGTGGGCCGCGCCCGCGACGACCACCCGGCGGGCGCCCAGCCGCCGCGCCATCGCGCCCTGCTCCGGTACCGGCCAGGCGTAGTCCTGCTCCCCGGACACCACCAGCACCGGCAGCGTCCCGGCCGCCACCGCGGCCAGCTCGTCCACCCGGTCCGGCGCGGCGACCAGGTGCGCGCCGGTGACGGCCAGCGACCGCGGCACGTTGGCCACCCAGCGGCGGTGCAGGAACTCCGCGACCCCCGGCGCCAGGGCGGGCCTCGGCTCCCCGCCGCTCTCGTCCATCTGCCGCATGACCTGCCAGATCTCCTCCAGGCCCATGACCGGCAGGACGTCCAGCAGCATCCTGGTCCGGGCCGCCTCGGCCGGGTCGATCGCGCCCGGCCCGGTGGCCATCAGGGTCAGCGAACGCCACGGCAGCGGGCCCTCCCCGGCGGCCGCGAGCACCGCCTCCCGGACCACCTGGCCGCCGAAGGAGTGCCCCAGCAGGTGCACCGGCCCGCCCTCCGCGGCCAGCACCCCGGTCAGCGCCCGGACGTCGGCGCCCAGCGCGGCCACGGCGTACGCCGCCCCGTCGTCCGGCCCGCCGGTCTCGTACTGACCCCGCTGGTCCACGGCCGTCACCCGGTACCCGGCGGCCGCGAGCGGCGCGAGCAGCGCGATGAAGTCCTCCTTGCTGCCGGTGAACCCCGGCACCAGCAGCGCCGAGCCGCGCACCGGGCCGTCCGGCTCCGCGCGCAGCGCCGCGAACTCCCCGCGCCCGGTCGGCACGCGCTCCGCCCGGGCGCAGCGGGGCAGGTCCAGGAACGGCGGAGTACTCATGGGCGGGTTCCCTCCCGGGGCAGGCGACGCCCCGAGCCTATGCCGTCCCGGCACCCCCTCCCACCAGGACGGGGACGCCCGGGAACGCCCGAGGGGGCGGGGGGGGGCAGCCCGGCCGGGGGGCCCCCCGGGGGCCCGCGGGGGAGCCCGCCCGGGGGGGCGCGCGGGGCCCCGGCGCCAGCACGGCCCGGGGGGGCTAGGCCGGCGGGGGCGCCGGGGCGGGCGCGGCG
>NZ_JBIAXC010000083.1:0-22010 GCF_042896295.1 Kitasatospora sp. NPDC001309
CTCCGTCCGCCGCGCCCTCTGGCGCCCGCGCCCGGGGCTGGGGCGGACCCCGGGCCCGGGGCCCGGGCCGTTGCGCCGGGAGTCCGCCGGGCCCCCGCTGCGCATGCGTACGCCCGGGCGCGGGGCCGTGCGTAAACGGGGATTTCAGTATGTACCGGCCCTGCGCACGCGTGGTCGAATGACCGGGTAGTCGCTGGTGCCGGGGGCAGGCGGCCGGCCCGGGCGGGGTACCGGAAATCCCGGGGCATCCCTTCGCGCACGGGCCGGAAATACCTCGTCCTGACAGAACCTGGCAGACCGAGGAAAAAGAGGTAACCGTGGCCGAGCATTTCCTTTCCGCCTATCTCACGCCGCCGGGGCCGGGTGCGGTCTTCTCGGTCCGGCACGACCAGAACGTCGCGCTGTGGCGCCGGGACGGGGCGGACGTCGAACTCGTCCGGGTCTGGGAACTGGAGCGGGTCAGCGGGCAGAAGCACCATTTCTGGCCGCTGTACACCGAGGGCCGCTCGGCGGCCTTCCTGTCGGCGCTGCTCGCCGAGGAGGGGCTGACCCTCGACGACGTCACCGCCACCTGGGGCACGCCCGGCCTGCCCAAGGCGCAGCCGGTGCCGAAGCCGGCCGGGGCGGAGGACTTCCCGCTGCACAGCCTGGCGCACCTGTTCAGCGGCGTGCTGCGGGACGTCCCGCTGTTCCGCGAGGGGCAGATCGTCGGCCTGGCGATCGACGCGCTGCCCGACTACGCCCAGGAGAGCCGCCCCAACCCGTACTGGTACGCGGGCTGCGTGGTGAAGCAGGGCCGGATCACCTTCGAGCCGGTGGAGTCCCCCGGGCCGCTGTACACCGCGGCCGAGACGGTGTTCGGGCTGGAGCCGGGCTCGCTGATGGCGCTCGCCTCCGCCTCGACGGCCGCGATCGAGTTCGACGCCGAGGCCGCGATCGCCGGCGTCACCTTCTTCGGCGGCTCGGCGACCCAGCCCTGGAAGGCCGCCCACGACCTGGTGCGCTCGGTGGTGGACGCGGCCGAGGAGCAGCTCGCCGACGCGGAGCTGGACGACTCGCTCAGCCGTGAGGACCACCTGCGCAGCGCCGTGATGAAGGTGATCCAGCGCTGCTGCGAGGGCGTCGCGATCCGCAACGTGGAGCGGCTGCTGGAGGTCGGCGGCATCCGCGCCGAGGACACCCACCTGGCCACCACCGGCGGCTACGCGCTCAACTGCCCCACCAACACCCTGCTGATGGACCGCTTCGGCTTCCGCGGCCTGGTCACCCCGCCGTGCGCCAACGACTCCGGCCAGGGCATCGGCCTGGGCCTGCTCGGCCTGTACGGGGCCGGCGCCCTCGACGGCGCCGGGCTGCGGATCACCTCCCCGTACTACGGCCGGGACGTCCTGGACACCGAGGAGGCGCTGGCCGAGTTCGCGCCGTGGATCGTCTCGGTGACGGACTTCGAGGACGAGCGCTTCGTCGCCGACGTCTCGGACGGCGTGGTCGCCTGGGTGGACGGCCGGGCCGAGCTCGGTCCGCGCGCGCTGGGCCACCGCAGCCTGCTCGGCGACCCGCGGTCGCCGAAGGTCAAGGACCTGCTGAACGAGGTCAAGCGGCGCCAGTGGTGGCGGCCGGTCGCGCCGATGGTGATGGCCGAGCACGCGGGCGACTGGTTCGCCTCCGACCGCGAGTCGCCGTACATGCTGGAGGCCGTGCAGGTCCGGCCGCAGGTGCGGGAGCTGGTGCCCGCGATCGTCCACCTGGACGGCTCGGCCCGGCACCAGACCGTCACCGCGGCGTCCAACCCGCGGCTGCATCGGGCGCTGGACGCCTTCCGGGCCGCGACCGGGGTGCCGATCCTGTGCAACACCTCGCTCAACGACAAGGCCGAGGCGGTCGTCGACCAGGCCGCGCAGGCGCTCAACCTCTGTGTCCGCAAGGGCGTTCCGGTGCTCTACCTGAGCGGGCGGCGGGTCGAGCTGCGGGCCGAGCCGGTGCCGACCGCCGGGGTGCCGGCGCCGGTGGCCCCGACCGAGCCGCGGCCGCGCGCCCTGGAGCACTTCGCCGGGCAGGAGGCGGACCGCGACGCGCTGTGGCAGGGCTGGCTGGACGCCGGCTACACCGTCGAGGGCATGTACCACCTCTCGCGCAGCCACCAGCTGCGCGCCGCACAGTTGTCGCCTACGTGCCCTGACCTGCGCCGAAGCGGTGCTGGGGCTCCACCCCGAGTTCTCACCGCCGCCGTCCGTGATTCCCCGTGGTTCCCCGCCCGTCCTGGCACGACTGTGGCACGGGATAGACAGGTGCGCGGCGTCGCGCGCCTGCCCCACCGTCGGTAGGGTCGCCGCCATGGGCAGGCTCGTTCTCATGGACCTCGATGACACGCTGATCAACCGGCGTGATGCGGTGACGGCGTGGGCTGCGGATTTCAGTGCCGGCCGGCACTTGGCACCAGCGGCCGCGCAGACGTTGACCGATGCGCTACGGGACCGGGCACTGCCGGAGACCTTCGAGGCACTGCGCACAGCCCTCGGTCTAGCTGAGTCCGCGGCAGAGCTGTGGGACGCCTACGTAGTCGGGCTGGCCGCGAAGGTCACTTGCACCCCGGGGACCCTGCTCCGCCTCGACCTGCTCCGGGCCGTCGGGTGGACGGTGGGCGTGTTGACCAACGGCGCGACGGACATTCAGCGGGCCAAGCTCACTGCGGCAGGCATCCTGGACCACGTGGATGCGGTGTGCATCTCCGAGGAAGCCGGAGCCCGTAAGCCAGATCCCAAGGCGTTCCGGACGGCCGCCTCGCGCTGCGGCTTCGAACCTCATTCCGCCGCGTGGATGGTCGGGGACAACCCGGTGACGGACATCGGCGGGGCCAGTGCCGCCGGGCTGCGAACGGTCTGGGTCTCGGCCGGCGCCGCCTGGGCCACGCCCGGACTCACCCCCGACCACATCGCACCCACCGTCGCCGATGCGGCGGACTTCCTGCTCGGACTCCCGGAGAATCCACGATGACCATCAAGCCGATCGTCGGCATCGTCCACCCCGGAAGCATGGGCGCTGCGGTGGCCGCTTGCGCACGGCCGAACGCCGCACGGGTGCTTTGGTGCCCGACCGGCCGCAGTGCGGCCACCGCGGCCCGGGCTGAGCGGGCCGAGCTGGAGCCCGTCAGCAGCCTGGACGAGTTGGTGGAGCAGGCACACGTCATCTTGAGCCTCTGCCCGCCAGCCGCTGCCGAGCAGGTAGCGCATTCCATCGCCGAGCGTCGGTACGTCGGCGTCTACGTGGAGGCCAATGCCATCAGCCCTGAACGGATGGATCGCATCGCCGAGCTGCTAGGCAAGTCCGCCCAAGCTGTGGTTGATGGCGCGGTCATCGGATCCCCGCCCATCAACGGGAAGCAGACCCGGTTGTACCTCTCCGGTCCGTCCGACGCCGTCTCGTTGGTGGAAGGGCTGTTCTCCGGAGGCGTGGTGTCAACTCCCGTTCTAGGGACGGAGATCGGTCAGGCATCAGCTCTGAAACTGGCGTACAGCTCGTACCAGAAGGCGTCCCGCGTGCTCGCGGCGGTTGCCTTCGGTGCGGCACGTGCTCACGGCGTGGACGATGCGCTGCTTGACGTCGCCAGCAAGCGGGAGGGCAGCTACCTGGTGGAGACCGAATACATTCCCAAGACCGCGGCTCGGGCCTGGCGTTGGGGCCCCGAGATGGATGAGGCCGCCGACATGCTGTCTGCCGCCGGCTTGCCGGAGGAGGTGCTGCGGGCGGTCGCCCGGACGCTGGGTCGCTGGGCGGACAGCAAGGACCTCGCCGGACTTACGCCCGACGAGGCCCTCGACCGTCTCACTAGTCCATAGGGGCGCGGCTCCACGGGCGCCAGCCACCACCGAGAAGCGCGTCGATGAGCCCGGCAGCCTCCGCCGGATCGACAACGCTCGTGTCCACCGAGAGATCCCATACCTGGCCGGGGTGCGCTTCGACGTCAGCCTGGGTAGCGTCCCAGGCAATAAGCCGGGCTTCGATGTCCTTGTCCCCTCGGCCAGCCGAGCGAGCCGCGGTCACCTCGCGCCCGCACCAGAGCAGCACCACCGACCAGTCCGCCGGGTAGCTGGTCACCAAGGCCTCGATGCCTTCGACCTGGCCCAAGTGCACGATCGGGGTCCCGTCCTCGAACGCGCGGTCCATGCCGGGACGGTCGATGACGTAGGTGTTGCCGTACCGGCTGTTCTGGTAGATGACGTCGCCCGCCGACTCAAGTTCGGCCAGCTGCTCGGGCGTTCCCATCCGGTACCCCTCAGACTTCCCGGATCCGACCTTGAGTCTGGAGAACAGCCGGTACTTCCCAGCTCTCTGGAGGGCCTTCGTCACAGTGTCCTTACCGGCTGCCGGCGGCCCGTAGAGGATGAGGCCTCGGGCGGTCACAGCCCGCCCCCGCTCAGCGCGTCGCGGGCCTGGTCGGCAGCAGCGACGGCCGCGCCGAGGCGGTTGTCCACGACGAAGTGGGGACCGGCCGGCCTGAGCTTCAGATCGACCGTGGCCAGGTAGTCCTCCCATGCCTCCATCTTCCACATGTCCCGCGCCGCACCCCGGAACTCGATGTACTCCCTCATCGACTCGGGGTCACATTCGACCCATATCGCCGCCACGGCGACCCGCTTCGCCTTGCACCGGTTGTAGAAGCGCTGCATCCAGTCCGCTTGCGAGAACTCCGCGAGGAACGGCGCGTCAAGAATTACGGAAGTCCCACAATTCAGGTTGTCCCATGCGGCCTCCATGAGGCAGCGATATTCGAGCGGCCTCACCTTCTCGCGATAGAGGTCGGAACTCCGATCGTTTGCCTCGCCGCCGAGAGCCAGCAGGAGCTGATCAACCAGCGGCCGGGTCAGCGAATCCTTGTCGAGAATTGGCCATCCAGTGAGGCGGCCGATGAATTTGGCATACTCCGACTTTCCGGAACCGGCATATCCGCCAACCAGAAGGACGACCGGCCCGGCATCATCGCCACCCGCCCGGCGCTTCCACTCGTCCACGATACGGCTGCGGAACGCCTCGGCATCGACCCCGTCCGCGCCCTCGCGCAAGCTACCAAGGGCCTCACGAATGGTCTCGGCCAAGTCGGGGACGGACTCTGCTGAACGCTGGCTGGGCACCGTAGCGACCTCTCCGGGGAGAGCTCGGCGAAAGCCCAGTTCCGCCTCATTCAGGCGGTAGAGGATGCAGTAGGCCCGGCGATAGTCGGGGCTTGGGAACGCCGTCCCCTTCTCGTGCGACCAGACCGTCTGAAAGTTGGCCGCAAGGCTGAACTTGTGCCGCTCGCCGATTTCCCGCAACTTCTCACCGACTTCCTCAAGAGTCAGGGTGTGGGACTCCCTGACCTCTTTAAGAACTGTCGGATTCCAATCTGGGCGCTGCCGAGCCATATTCCCCTCCTAGGAAACTGCTCGTGCCGCGAGTGTAGCGGCTCGTTGAGTCACCTGAAAATCGTGATAGAAGTCGTGATAGTACTCGTGTAAAGGCGTGTAGCCGAATACCGGTAAGGCTCCGTGATACCGATCTCCTGGCGGCAGGTGTGAACTGATCTCAGTTCGCACCACCGAGGAGGTAGCAATGCCGAGCCAACCGCCCCGATATGCAGAGAGGGGACCGCGGCGAACCCGCGATCCCCTGATCCCCCCGCCCGGCCATCACTTGGCCTCAAGCTCCACTACTCGGGCAACCAGCGCGCGGAGCTCCTCTCGAACCTCCGCCAGTTCCCGCCGCAGCCCCTCGGCATCCCCGGCCATCACGCCGGCCCTGGTCGCGGCATCCGGCGCCAGGAACGCCGCCTTGCCCTGGTGGCTCACCACCAGCCCTGCCTCTTTCAGGTGCGTCACAGCCGCCCGCGCGACGGTCTGCGTCACCTCGTACTCCGTTCGGATCGCCGCCAGCGACGGGATCCGCCCGCTGGTGGCGAACTCGCCGGCAGCGATTCGCGCGCAAAGGTCGTCCGCCACCTGCCGATAGGCGGACTTCTCTCCGGTCCACTCGACCATCAACTCTCCACATCCCTCTGCGTCTCTGCCTCATAGTGCCGCACCCACCGGCCGGAACCAATGCTTCCGCATGTCGCTCGGCCGATGGACTTGCCAACTCTGCCCTCTCTGCCTCACAGTTGAACTGTGCGGCAGAGAGAACAAAGCTCTCGGGCCGCCCTATTCCAGCACGTCAGCGTGCTGATCCCACCTGCACTCCACCTGACGACTCAGGAGGCTTCGCCATGCTCGCTACGCTCCGCACCACCACCGCTCCGACCGTGACCGGTCGCTCCTACGCCCGCCGTGTGGCGTCACTGACCAGCGGCTCCCACCGGGTCTCGGCCGGTAAGTGGGTGGCGGAGGCCCAGGGTGACGAGCGCCGCCGGCGCGCCGCGGCCTGCCGCCTTGGCCGGTTGACCGGGCGGCGGGCGCCGCGGTGGACCGGTGAGATCGGGACGCGGGACTGGCGGACGATCCTGGCGGCCGGCGCGGAGGCCCTGGCCGAGTCCGCGGCTGCTCAGCCCGCTGCCGAGGCGGAGCCCGCCAAGTGCGCGGAGTGCGGGACGCGGCTGAACCGGGCGAACCGCGGCACCGTCTGCAGCCCGTGTCAGGCGTCCGCCAGTGCCGAGCCGGTCGAGGCGCCCGCCGAGAAGCGGCACTCCGGGCCGGACATGAAGCACCTGGACGACACGGCGCGGGAGTTCGCCCGGGTCTCCACCCGGAGCACGAGCGACCGCGTGGTCGACCAGACCCGCAATGGCCGCGTCGAGGCCCTGGTCGCCGAGCTGCTGGCCGCCCAGCCGGCGAGCGCGCTGGACCTGGTCGGCGAGGACGAGCGCAAGTCGGTCGAGCGCTGGAGCCCGTTCCGCAACGGCCCGCGCCACGTCGTCCGGTGCGCCGACGGCTCCCGCCGCTACGGCACCGGCGAGCTGGCCCCGGAGCACTAACTGTGCCATCTCATGAGGTTGGTACCGCGACCTCGATCAACGACCAGCTGCCCCCTTCTCTCCGAGGAGCTCGCAGAATGAGGTCCCACCACGTAGTCATGTGGTCCGGCGGCATCACCAGCTGGGCCACCGCCCGCCACGTCATCGCCCTGCACGGCACGGCCAGCACGACGCTGCTGTTCGCCGACACCCAGGCCGAAGACGCAGACCTCCACCGCTTCAACACCGAGGCCAGCAGCCAGCTCGGCATCCCGCTCACCACGGTCACCGACCCGCAGCAGCGCGACCCCTGGCAGGTCTTCGAGGACAAGAGCTGGCTCGGCAACACCCGCATCGCCCAGTGCTCCCACGCCCTCAAGCAGGACCCCTGCCGCACCTGGCTGGCCGCCAACACCGACCCGGCCGACACCGTGCTCTACGTCGGCATCGACTGGACCGAAACCCACCGCCTCCCCGCCATCACCAACGGCTGGGCCCCCTGGAGCGTCGAGGCCCCGCTCACCCGGCCGCCCTACGCCGACAAGCGCGACCTCCTCGTCGAACTGGAGGCGCTCGGCATCCGCCGGCCCCGCCTCTACCGGCTCGGCTTCGAGCACAACAACTGCGGCGGCGCCTGCGTCAAGGGCGGCCAGGCCCAGTGGCTCCGGCTCCTGGACGTCTTCCCCGACAGGTACGCCAAGGCCGAAGCCCACGAGATGCGCATGCGCGCCAAACTGGGCCGGGACGTGGCGATCCTGCGGGACCGGACCGGCGGCACCACCAAGCCCCTGACGCTCGGCGAGCTCCGCCGTCGCGCCGAACAGGACCACGAAGACCAGCCCCGCCTCGACTTCGACGACTGGGGCGGCTGCGGCTGCTTCACCGAGGCCGACGCGGCGTAGAACCCTCCTCCTGCCCGGCCGCTGTCAGTGGGACCGCTCACCATGGACGGCACCCCACCCGACGGCACCGGGCAGGAGAACAAATGAATCGCACCACCAGGACCCTGTGACGGGGCACCGCAATGCCCCACTGACGCCCGAAGGGCGCCGCAGATTGTGTGAGCGCGTGGACTCCGGACGTCCGATCGCGCACGTCGCAGCGGAAGCCGGGATCTCCCGCCGCTGCCTGGCCAAGTGGTACGCCCGCTGGTGCAGCACCGGCGAGGACGGTCTGCTGGACCGTTCCTCCCGGCCCACCACCAGCCCTACCCGCATGGCACAGAACATCGCCGACCTGGTGGAAACCCTCCGCCGGCAGACCAAGCACGGGCCGGCCCGTCTGGCCGCAGACCTGAAGAATCTGCACGGGATCACGGTGGCCCCGGCCACCGTGCACCGCGTCCTTGTCCGCCGCGGACTCAACCGCCTACGCGACCTCGACCCGCCCACCGGCGAGAACCTTCGCCAGGTCATCCGTTACGAGCACGACAAGCCCGGCGACCTGATCCACGTCGACATCAAGAAGCTCGGCCGCATCCCGGACGGCGGCGGCTGGCGCATGCACGGCATCGGCACCGACGGCGCCCGCGCCTCCAAGCGCACTGGCCCCGGCACCGGGAAGGTCGGCTACACCTACCTGCACTCCGCGCTCGACGACCACTCCCGACTCGCCTACACCGAAGCCTTGGAGGACGAGCGCGCCACCACCGCGGCTGCCTTCTGGCACCGCGCGGTGGCGTTTTTCGCCGAACACGGCATCCACCCGATCGATCGAGTCCTCACCGACAACGGGTCCTGCTACCGCTCCCAGCTCTGGACCGACGCGCTCGCCGTCACCGGCACCAAGCACAAACGCACCAGGCCGTACACCCCGCGCACGAACGGAAAGGTCGAGCGCTACAACGGCACCCTCGCCCGCGAGTGGGCGTACGTCCGCAGCTACACCTCCGAGTACGAGCGCCGCGCGGCGCTCGCCGACTTCCTCAACTACTACAACCACCAACGCCCGCACTCCGCCCTCGGTGGCCAGTCGCCGATCAGCCGGACCTCCGGCAGCGACTACCGAGTCACCCCCGGCCAGCCGCCCGCGCCGTTGGAGATCTTCCCCCAGCAGCTCACGTTCGAGGACGCCGTGTAACCAACGTCCCGAGACATCACAACTAACCCCCAGCTCAATCCAGCTACTGCCCTGCGCGGTGGACGGCTCCCGTGTCCTTGGCCGGAAGAGGAGCCGTCCCCGCCGGGCCCACCCACCAATCAGGAAGAGGCAGACCCGTGAAGAACATGGTTGCAGACCAGGTGGTTCTGGATGACGACGAGTTCGCCGAGCTGGCGCTCGGCGTGGACTCGGAGTTCACCCGGCTGTTCACCGGGGTGCCCGGCGAGAGCGAGGTCGAGCGCGAGGCCCGGACGGACGCCGCGGCCGACATCGTGGCGGACCTGCGCCGGGCGGACCCGGTGCTGGCCGCCTACGCCGAGCGCCTGCTGAGCATGGCGCCGGTGCCGCTGCGGCGCCCCGCGGCCATCCGCCGCACGGCGAGCATCGGGCGAGTGGCCGCGTGAGCGCCGGACCCGCGCTCACGGCGCTCACGTCCGCTCACGACGCGCTCACGATGCGCTCTCCGTTCGCCGGGCGGTGGTCGTGGTGAGGGTGCCGATGAGCCAGGAACAGATCCGCTCGGCCGAGAAGGCCTTGGCCGTGGGGACGTGGACGATCACGCTCGGCGCGGTCCTCTACAGCGTGCTCACGGTGACCCCGCTCATGTCCCACCACACCCCGAAGGACTGGGGGTGGACGGCCCCGATCCTGCCGCTGGTCGTGGACGCGGCGGTGGTGATCGTGGTCCGCATGGACAGCACGCTCGCCCGCCTCGACGGCGACGGCGGCCGGTGGCCGGCCGTGCTGCGCTGGATGACCGGCGCCATGACGGTGCTGCTCAACGTGGGTCAGTCCGCCCTGGACCGGGATCGGGTCGGCGTGGCAGTCCACTCGGTGGCGCCGCTGCTGCTGATCGTCACGGCGGAGACCTCCCTCGCCTACAGGCGGGCGATCGCCGCCGCGCTGGCCGCACGAGCGGCCCGTGAGCGCGATGAGCGGGCCGAGCGCGAACGCCGCCAGGAGGAGCGCCGGCAGCAGGAACGCACGGACCGGATCGCCGAGTACGAGCGGGCCGACAAGGTCGAGCGTGAGCGCCGTGAGCACGACGAGCGGATGGCCCGCGAGCAGCGTGAGCACGAGGAGCGCATGGCCCGCCAAGAGCGGGACGAGCAAGCCCGCCGGGACGCCGCCGACCGCGACGAACGGCAGCGCCGACAGGACGCCGAGCAGCGCGACCGTGAACGCCGTGAGCGCGAGGTGAGCGAGCGTGAGCGCCGTGAGCGCGAGCGTGAGCAGATCATCGAGCAGCAGGCCGAACGGCTCCGGGAGAAACTCCTCACCGCCCCCGCCGTGGACGAGCGGCTGCCCGAGGACCAGGCCCGGATGAAAGTCCAGGACTGCGTCGTGGCCCGCATCCCGCAGCGCCGAGCGGTCGACCTGACCGGCTGGTCCGCCGGCTGGGTCGCCAGCCGCTACCAGGAATTGCGCTCCACCGAGCGCCCCGCCCTGCACGCCGTACCCGGCAACGACGAAGAGACCACCGCCCCCGCAGAGGAGCAGGCATCGTGACCACCAGCACCGAGGCCACCGCCAGCGCCAGCGACCAGATCACGGCCGCCGCCGCTCTGCTGGCCATCCTCGCCGCCCACACCGACCTGCCCACCCCCACGCCGGCGCTGCACCGGTTCCTCCAGCCCGGCACCGACATCCCGTGGGGTGCGTGGGGCGTGAAGCTGTCGCTGCACCGCGGTCTCGACACGTTCGAGCAGTGGCGCGAGGCCCTGGGCCTGGACCCCGCCACCACCGACGACGGCGAGTACGGCACCAGCCGCTGGCTGACCGCCTACGGCATCAGCCACGGCGTCCCCGTCGAGGTGACCGGCTACTACCGCTCCGACGCGGACACCGAGCGGTGAGCCGCCCCCGCCACTGGGACCCGGCCGGCGACCACCACGGCGGCACGCCCACCTACCCCTGGCGCATGGCCCCGGCCGGGTACTTCACCCGCCGCCAGCTCCGCGCCAAGGGCCTGCGCCCCGGCGGCCAGGACCCGGCGGCCCAGATCATGTGGCGCTCCCGCTACGGCGGCACCCGCCCCGCCTACCTCTACCGCCTTGCCCTGGCCAAGCCCGTGCGACCCATGACCCCCGCGAAGGCCGCCGCCCTCGCCAAGGCCAACCAGGCCCGCCGCACCTGCCCCACCTGCCAGCGGGACGCCGGCTACGTCCTGCCCACGCACCTGGGCACCTGCCTGACCTGCGCCGACCACACCGCCCTCGCGGCCTGACCGACCAACTCGCCTGAACCGACACCCGGGAGACACCCGCCATGTCCGAGCAGATCATCCACAAGGACCCCGCCACCGGCCTGCCGGTCGGCACCGTCGCCGCGTTCCTCAACCTCTCCGCCGCCATGGTCGCCCTGTACGCCGACGGCACGGACCAGTACGGCGCCCCCAAGGCCAGTTGGTTCTGCCTGGGCTGCGGCCGGCACAGCCACATCGCCCAGCAGCTCGGCACCAGCCGCGGCGAGGCCAACGCCCACGCCGCCGAGTGCCGGGCGATCCCGTGGCCGCAGGCCGTCCTGGTCTGACCCGCTCACCGCTCAAATCCCGGGACGGCCGCGCAGCTTGCCGGCCGAGGCGGTCGTCCCGGGCCCCTTTCCGCACCACATCGCAGTGAGGAAGGAGTCTCATCATGTCCGACACCCTTGCGTCGGCGCAGGCCGCTGCGGCTGTCGACGCTCCGATCCAGCCGCCCGCCGCCCCGGCGCCCGCGCCCAGCGGTGGCCGCCGGAACGCGGAGCCGCGCCTTGGGCACACCCGGGGTGGTCTGCCGGCTGTGCCGCTCGCGGTGACCACGGCGAACAGCGTGGTCGGCTTGGCGTCGGCCGCCGCGTTGATCTCCGGGCCGGTGGTCGCCCTCGCGGCCACCGCCGGGACGGTCGCGACCAGCGCGATCGCCACCCGGGTGGCCCGCCGGGCCGCCGCGAAGGCCGCCCAGCGCGCCGCCGGGACCACCCGGGGCACCGCCTCCGGCCAGCGGGCCGCGCACCTGTCGCTCGTCAAATCGCCTGCCCAGCAGCGCGGTTCGAACTCGGCCAGCGGCCCGGGGCGGGGTCGCACCCCGACCGGGACTGCTGGCCGGACGGGGAACGGCCGGGTGGGTGTGCCGCGCCAGTCCCCCACCGGTTCCGCCGGCGGCGGTTCGTCCGCCCATCCCGGGGCGACGTCGCTCCGATCGCCGGGTGGTACGGCCGGACGGAACAGCGTGGGGCCGGTGCCGTCCGGTCCCCGCGGCTCCGGCGCCCGCCGGGGCGGTGGCGGCGGGTCGGCGCCGGGGAAGTCGCCGGGCGCGGGCAAGGCGGCGCTGGACCGCGTGGCCGCGCGGGCCGGCGCGGTGAAGGCGGTCCGGGCCGCCGACCGGAAGTCGATGCCCACCCGGTCCGAGCGCCGGAGCGGGCAGAGCGAGGCCCGCCGCCAGGTGGCCGATGCCCGCCGCGACGCCAAGGCCGCCGAGCGCGACCGCAAGGCCGCCCAGCACAGTCCCCTCCGGCGAGCGGCGGCCAAGCCCGCCGCCGCCCTCCGGCGCACGCTGGACAGGGCCCGGGGCAAGGCCCGCACCGCCGCCGACCAGAGCACCGAGCGCAAGGTGACCGACGCACGCCGCGAGGCCCGCAAGGCCCCGGCGCGCCGCGAGGCCCGCAACCGGCTCCGCCGATCCGCCGCCCGCTTCCACGGCCGGCGACTGCTCGCCGCGCTGCTGGCCCTGCCGGTCGGCCTGCTCGGCATGGTGACCACCCCGATCGGCCGCAAGCTCGGCTTGAACTGGCTCATGCACCCCGGCCGGCGCCTCTACCGCCGCCTGGCCGGCAAGGCCGCCCAGCAGCGGGCCGAGCGCGACACCGCGACCCGTCAGGACCTCGCCGACGCCGAGCAGGCCATCGACGAGGCCATCGACACCGACGACACCGGCGAGCAGGCCGTGGCCGACACCGTGCCGCGCGCCCCCAAGCACCACCAGCCCGCACACACCAGCAGCAGCCCGAGCGCCCCGGGAGGCGACATGTCCAAGACCGGTTCCGGCTTCGACTTCTCCGAGGTCGCCTCCGAGATGTACGGCTCGGCGATGAACTACGACCCGGACGGCATGATGCACGTCCTGGCCGCGTTCGAGGCCATGCCGGAGGGCCTGGAGTCCGTTGCCAACACCTTCCGCGTCCTGGCGGAGCGCTCCGACGAGGAGTTCCCCCTCGACAAGGTCGTGGGCGAGGCCCTGAACGAGGTCTACACCCTGCTGATGACCGCCGTCAGCGCCGCCGAGGAGGTCGGCAAGGCCTTCCGCGGCGCCCACGAGGAGGACATCTCCCGCCACGAGAACCCCCGCAACGGCGAGGAGAAGTGGGACATCGTCAACAACCAGTAACCCCAGCTGGAGAAGCAGCACCACCGGGCCGCCCCGCCACCCTCGCGCGGGGCGGCCCGTCCCATCCCCAAGCACCCGCCAACGCCCCTCCCGCTGCCTGGAGTCGCCGTGAACCAGCCGCCCGAGCACACCCTGAACCTGACCAACGTCCCCAAGCCGAAGCCCCGCAAGACCCCCAACCCCAAGACCACCTGGGTGCCGCCCCTGGACTGGGCCGCCACCCACGGCCCGGTCTCCGGCGCCCTCTCGGCCGCGACCGGCGCCGGCGCCATGGCCCTGCTCGGCGCCGCCACCCACATGCCGCCCGGCATCCCGCTCGCCGTCGGCGTGGCCGGAGCGCTCGGCCACGGCATCGGCGCCAGCGTCCGGCGGCGCCTGACCGGCCGCACCATGGCCGGCCGGGCCGCGTCCTGGCTGCTCGCCGGAGGCTGGACCACCTGGGCCATCACCACCGGCCCCCTCACCTGGGCCGCCGCCGGAACGCTCGCCGCGCTCGGCGTCGGCATCGGCGCCATGGCCTCCAACGCCGCGATCCGCGAGGAAGCCGTCGAGCTGGAGCGCATGAGCGACGAGGCCCGCACCGCGGTGCGGAAGATGAACGGGGAGCGCGAGGCCCTCGCCCGCGAGTGGGCCGAGCGGATCCACCGCGTCACCGGCATCCAGGTCGCCGTGTTCGCCGTCGAGTTCTGGAAGACCGGCGCCGGGTTCTCCCTCGCCGCCGAACTCCCGGGCGGCAACGCGACCTGGGACCGCATCGCCGCCGCCGCGCGCGCCCTGGCCACCGACGCCCGCCTGCCGCTCGGCTGCACCGTGTGGGTCGAGGAGGGCGACCGGCAGGGCCGCGTCGTCCTCGACATCGCCACCGTCAACGTCATGGCCGGCGAATACCCCTACCCGGACGACTACTCGGCCCTGTCGATCCTCACCGGCATCCCCTGGGGCATGCTGCCCAACTCCGACCAGGCCCAGGTGCTGCTGCGCGAGGCGTGCGCGCTGATCCTCGGCCCGCCCGGGTCCGGCAAGTCCACCTTCGTGGACGTCGTCCTCGCCGGGTTCGCCCGCTGCGTGGACGTCGTCACCTGGGTGATCGACCTCAAGGCCGGGGCCGCCGGCATCCCGTGGATGCGCCCCTGGCTGGAGGCCCGCGGCCTCAAGGCCACCAAGGCCGGAGCCGACGCGCCCCCGGCCGGCACCCGGCCGGGCGTGGACTGGCTGGCCTCCACCCCGGGCGAGGCGCTCCGCATGGTCCGGGCCGCGCTACGGATCAACGCGGCCCGCCAGCAGGGCTACCAGGACCTGCTGGACGCCGAGAACACCACGCTGCTGCCCGTCTCCGCGAAGCTGCCCCAGATCATGGTCGTCGTGGACGAGGGCGCCGAGCTACTGAGCACGGCGTCGTTCACCGACCAGACCATGAAGGCCCTCCAGGAGGGCGTGAAGAAGGCCATGCGGACCACCCGCGCCATGGGAATCCGCTTCATCCTCACCGCCGTCGACGGCAACGTGACCGCGCTCGGCGACACCGCGATCCGCAAGTTCTCCCCCGTCGGCGTCGCCCTGACCTCCGGCGAGTCGTCCGGGAACAACGTCAACAAGCTGTTCCCCAGTGCCAAGGTCGACACCCGCCAGCTCCGCGCCAAGGGCTGCGGCGTCATCGGCTCCGCCGGCGCCGACGGCTTCGCCCCCACCGGCTTCAAGGGCTGGAAGACCAGCCCCAGCATGGTCCGCGACGCCGTCCTCGCCACCAACGACCGCCGCCCCCGCCTCGACAAGATCTCCGACGAGGCCGCCGGCCTGGAGTACACCCACCGCTGGGATGCGGAGCGCGCCGGATGGCTCTGGGCGGGCACCACCCCCACCGGCACCACCACCGCCCCGGCTCTGGTTGAGAGCGCCCAGGCCGCTCCGGCGCCCGCTCCGGCCGGCGGCGGACTGAACCTCTCGGCCCTGCGCGACCAGCCCAGGACCGCCGAAGCGGCCGGCCGCGAGGCCGGGGACGAGCTGGCGGAGGTCATCGCCTTCCCTAGCGCCCGCCCGCAGGGCCTCAACCTCACCTCCCTGCGCAAGGACACCCCCGCCGCCGACCCCGCGCCGCGGCTGCTCGTACGCGCCCACGCGGCCATCACCGCCGACGGCGCGGACCGCATGTCCACCGCCGACCTCGCCACCGCGCTGGGCGCCGACGCCCAGACCCTCGGCGCCGAACTCAACGCCCTCCTGCGCGCCGTCGGCGTCGAACGCCCCGGCGCCGGCACCGTCCGCACCGACGCCGGCAGCAAGTCCGGCTTCTACGCCCACACCCTCGAAGACGCCATCAAGCGCTACCGGCAGTGACCCGGCAGCCCCACACAGGGCCACACACGAAGGGCCACACAGTCCCACACGCGCCCGTATGCCCCACACAGGCGCGTGTGGGCCCCTGACCTGCCCGTGTGGCCCGTATGGGCCACACAGCACGCCCCACACGGCACCGCCCCCAGGCCCCGTTTCAGGGCCCGGGCCCACACGCCCGCCACCGCGTGTGCCCCACACACCCCTGTGACTGTCCGTCACTGTGATGCACGGAAAGGACCGCCCGCCATGGCCGTCACGATCAGCGTCACCATCCTGCTCGCCATCGTCGCCATCCTCCTCATCCGGGCCCGCCGCACCACGCTCGGCGCCGCCGTCATCGTCTGGCTGTCCGGCTTCACCACCGCCAGCACTGGCCTCGCCGACCCGGTCAACACCTTCCTCGCCGCCGTCGCCCGCCTCTTCCACCACTGATCCGGCGCCCCCGATGACCACCCCGGCCCCGATCCGCCCGCTCGCCGCCGTCCACCTGCGCGAGGCCCTCCAGGCCGCCGCCAACCGCGAGCCCGCCACCGCCCTCGCGGCCCTCATGCACATCGACCCCCAGTCCTGGCAGGCCATCGAACACCGCCTCGCCGCACTCGGCACCGACCTGCTCGACGTCCTCGCCCACACCGCCCAGGGAGGAACCCGATGAGCACCACCAGCGACCTCATCACCGCCGCCGTCCTCATGGCCCCCGGCGCGATCCTCAGCATCCCCGTCGTCCTCTCCCAGCGCGGCGCCCACGCCGACAGCGCCACCGTCCAGCAGGCCCTCGCCGCCTCCGCCGCCGAACGCGCCGCCCGCACCGCCGCCACCGACACCGCCCCGCCCGACGGCGGCGAGGACATCCCCACCCCCGCCACCAACGCCCCGCTCCGGCTCGCCGCCGTCCTCCCGTTCCCCGGCCCCGCGCGCCGGGCCGCCTGACCGAAAGGCCCGCCCGTGTACGACGACTTCGACCCGTACGACGGCACCGACCACCCGACCCGCGAGGAGGAGAAGGCATACGAGATCGCCCTCGACCTCGCCGACGAACAGCGCCGCGCCGAGGAGGAGCAGGCCGCCGGACCGCAGCCCGGCCACACCGAGATGTGCGAGGGCTGCCACGGCACCGGCGGCGGCTACGAGGACGAGGCCTGGGACGACGAGGCCCAGGACTACGTCCCCATCGACTACGAGCACTGCCCCGAGTGCGGCGGCTGCGGCTACTACGACTGCGACGGCACCTGCGAGTTCGCCCAGGACCCCGACGGCATCTGACCGGCCTGCGCCGACCGCCGTGCCACCCGGACCACCGCCGCCCCGGCGGCGTGGGCCCGGGTGGTGCGGGGGACGGACAGACCGCTCCCGCACCAAGCCGCCGCCCATCTCGGCGACGCAGCCGTCGCCCGGGCCGCCTGAAAGGGAGACTCGTCATGCCCCTGCGCCTGACCTGCTACACCCGCCCCCGGCTTGAGGTCTGGCTGACCGACACCCCCCGCCGGCGGTGCCCCCAGTGCGGGGGCGACGGCTGGTGGATCGACGGCTTCGACGACCAGACCGGCGAACACCCCGACGCCGAGTACGTCAACTGCGGCTGCTGGAACCCCGACCGCCGCAGCCGCCTGCTCGTCGTCCCGCGCTGGGCCGCCCGCCGCTGGCCCGGCTGGACCCCGCCCAACACCGAAACCTACTGACCTGCGGTGGGCAGCCACCTCGACTGGCGCGACGTCCGCCACTACGACCGCACCGGCGACCGCCCCTGCCGCTGGTGCGGCCGCCCCACCCCGCTGCGCGACGACCACCGCAGACCCTCACACAAGGTCTGCGCCGAGGCGAACGCGGCGAACGACAACGGCGGCCCCCTTCCGCCAAGAACCGGGGCCGCCGCCAATCCAGCACAGAACTGGAGGCATCCAGCATGACCCATCTGCCCCCGATCCGGGGAGAGCACCTGTCCACCGCGCTCTTCCTGGCCGCCGACGGCGTGCCCGCCCTGCCCCTGCGGGCCGGGAAGGTGCCGTTCGGCAACTGCCCGGCCTGCGAGAAGAACGCCTGCGGCGGCCGGCCGAACATGAAGACCCCCGGACCCTGCGCCTGCCCGAAGCCGTGCCACGGCTGGGCCGCCGCCACCACCGACCCCGACGTCCTCACTTCCCCCGCCTGGGCGCGGGCGTGGCGCGAGGCGGCGGCTGTGGCCTACCACCCCGGCGGCGCCGGGTGGACCGTCGTCGACCTCGACAACGCCGAGGCCATCGCCTGGGCGCGCGAGACCCTGCCCGCCACGCGGACCGTGCCCACCACTCGGGGAGAGCACTGGATCTACCAGGGCATCATGCCCTCGCGGAACGCGGTCCGGCCCGACGTGGACATCAAGTCGTCCATGCAGTACGCCCGGTGGCTCGGCCCCGGCGCCGGCACCATGACGGCCCTGCCGGACGTCGTCCGCGGCCTGGTCGTGAAGACGCCCGCGGTCGTCCGACCGGCGGCCGGCGCCGTGCCCGCACCGGCCGGCGGCGGGAAGTGCCCGCACCGCACCCCGGCCTACCTCGCCCGGGGCATCGCCATGGCCGAGCAGCGCATCACCGAGGCGGCCAGCGCGGTGCACGCCACGGTGTTCTCGGCGTTCCTCGCCGTGCTCTCCACCCACGGCCGCTGCGGGTGCCTGACCCAGGCGCACACGGAGCGGCTGTTCGCCGCCGCGCAGGCCAAGGGCGAATCGCCCCGGCACTGCGCCGACGCCTGGGCCAACGCCCTGACCCGGCTGGGGATGTAGCCGTGGCCGAGGACGAGAAGACCCCGGGGCGTGAGGTCGTCGCCGACTACGCCCGCCAGCACTTCCGGTACTTCCGCACCGCCGACGGCGCCGTGTACGCCCAGCGCACCGGCCACCCCGTGGCCCGGCCGATCCGCTCCCAGGGCACCACCGGCAGCCACCGCCAGGAACTCATGGCCGGCCTGTTCAAGGACGGGCGCGGCGTCTTCAACGGCACCGCCATCAAGGAGGCGTTGGACTTGATCGAAGCACTCGCACTGACCGAGGACGTCCAGCCCGTCCACATCCGCGTCGCCCCCGGCTTCGACGGAGCGACCTGGCTCGACCTCGGCCGAGCCGACGGGCAGTCCGTGCGCATCCACCCCACCGGCTGGGACATCACCGTCCCCGACCCGCGTGAGGTCTGCTGGAAGCGCACCCAGCTCACCGGAGAGCTTCCGCTGCCCACCCGGGACACCGACGGCAAGGGCATCGACCTCCTGCTCCGGCTGACGAACTTCGCCGACGCGGCAACCGAGTGCCTCGCGATCGCCTGGCTGATCGGCTGCCTCGGGCCGTCCGTGCCCGTGCCCGCCCCGTTCCTCACCGGCCCGCAGGGCGCGGGCAAGTCCACCGGTGGCCGGATGCTGGTGCGGATCATCGAGGGCATGAGCGGCGACCTGCGCCGGGCCCCGAAAGGCGAGGAGGACCTGATCGCGGCGGTCGCGGCCGGGTGGGTCACCGCCCTGGACAACTTGAGCCACATGGGCCCGGACCTGTCCGACGCCATGTGCTGCATCGTCACCGGCGCCGAGTCCGTCAAGCGCGCCCTGTTCACCGACGGGGACGTGCACCGATCTGCCTACCGCCGGCCGCTGCTGCTGACCGGCATCGACGTCGGCGTCATCCGCCCCGACCTCGCCGAACGCCTCCTGCCCCTGCGGCTGGAACGGCCCAGCATCCGGCGCACCGAGGCGGAACTGTGGGCGGAGTACGCCGAGGTGCTGCCCGTCGTCCTCGGATCCCTGCTCGACCTCGCGGTGAAGGTCCGGGCTGCCGAAGCCGAGACCCCGACCGACCTGCGTATGGCCGACTTCGCGCACCTGTGCGCGCAGCTCGACGCCGCAACCGGCTTCGGATCGCTGGCCGCCTACCGGGCCAGCCTGGACGACCTGAACGACGACGTGATCGAGGGCGACCTGTTGGCGCAGACCGTCCTCCAGCACGCCGAGACCATCGCCCCGGGCCAGGCCCAGCGCATGTCCTCCACGGAGTGGCTGCAGTGCCTCAGCCGCCTCTACAGCGGCGACGAGTTGCGTCCCGTGCCCAAGGGCTGGCCGACCACTGGCAAGGTGCTGTCCGACCGGCTCAAGCGCTTGCAGCCCACCCTTGCGGCCCGGGGTGTCCTCATCGACTCCGGCCGTACGAAGGAGCGCCGCTACCTCGAAATGGCCCGACCGGCGACCCCCGTCGAGCACGAGCAGACCCAGCTGCTCTGACCGCTCCGGACAAGCAAGAAGAGCACCCGGCTCCGTCCCGGACGGGTGCTCTTCTTGCTGTTCGGCGAAGCCGCCCAAAGTCGTGCCGCGCAGCGGCTCCTTCTTCACGCTCTGAGGCACGCCTAACTACAACCACCGCCCCCTTCTTTTCCTAAGTAGGAAGACGCTGCGTCACCTGCGTCACACGGCCTCGGAAACGGCCCCTGACCTGCGCCGAAGAGGGTGACGCAGACGACGGCCGCTGCGTCATCCTGCGTCACCTGCGTCACCTCGATGACGCGGCCGATGACGCACCGGTGACGCAGACCCCGCCCACTGCGTCACTCAAAACAGCAGGTCACAGACCTGAATGACGCAGATGACGCGATGACGCAGAAATCCCCACCTCGGACAAACACGCCCCGCGATGTCCCCTTCGGCCCCCTGAATCCGGGCCCGTTCTCCAACCCGCAGAGGAGTACGCCTTGGCCAACCACCGCACGCCGCCCGCACCGGCTCTGCCGGAGCAGCTGCTGAACGTCGCCCAGGTCGCAAAGCTGCTCGGCACCTGGGAGACCAGCGGCGAACGCTTCCCCCGCCGACTGATCGAGGAACGCCGGATCACCTTCGTCAAGGTCGGACGCCACGTCCGCATCCCCGCCTCTGCCGTCGCCGAACTCATCGCCGCCAACACCGTGCAGCCCATCAACGCCCGCCGCACCGCCACGAACAGGACCGCCGCCTGATGGCCAACAAGAAGAACAGCCGCCGCCGCTTCGGCGCCGTACGCCAGCTCCCCTCCGGCCGCTGGCAGGTCCGCTACCGCGACCCGCTCACGGGCGCGCTGCGGCCCGATGAGAAGACGTACGCCACCAAGACCGACGCCGAGGTCAGGCTGAGCCAGCTCGAAGCCGATATCAGCCGCGACAAGTGGGTCGACCCGGACGCCGGGAACGTGAACTTCGGCAAGTACGCGACCCAGTGGCTCAAGGAGCGCAAGCTCGAGGAGACCACCCGGGAGCGGTACGAGACCGCGCTCCGGCTGCACATCATGCCCACGCTCGGCCCGCGGTTCATCGTGCAGATCACCCCACAGCGGGTACGGACCTGGCGAACCCGGCTGCTGGAATCCGGTGTCGGTGAACCGACCGTCGTCAAGGCGTACCAGATGCTGCGGGCCATCATGAACACGGCCCTCGACGACGAGCTGATCAAGCGCAACCCGTGCCGGATCAAGGGCGCGGACACCTACGACGTCCCGGAGCGGCCAGTCCTCTCGGTGGCCGAGGTCTTTGCCGCGGCTGATTCCATCACGCCCCGGTGGCGCGCCCTGGTCCTGATCACCGCGTTCACCACGCTGCGGTTCGGCGAGCTGGCCGCGCTTCGCCGGCGGGACGTCGACCTGGACGCCCGGCTGCTCCGGGTGCGCCGGAACCAGGCCGAGCTGTACAACGGGAGGCTCTACGACAAGGCGCCGAAGAGCCGCGCCGGGTTCCGCCCGGTGGCCTTCCCCGCCTCGATCGTGGACGCCCTCCAGCACCACCTTGAGCACTACGCGGGGCAGGGCGCGAACGGCCACATGTTCATCGGACCGCGCGGTGGCCGACTGCGCCGGAGCAACTTCCGGGACGACTGGACCGCCGCGAAGGCGAAGGCGAAGATCTCGGCGGACGTGCACTTCCATGATCTGCGTCACACCGGGAACACCCTCGCCTCGCAGAGCGGAGCGAGCACCCGGGAGCTCATGACCCGCATGGGACACAGCACCGCACGGGCCGCGTTGATCTACCAGCACATGACCAGCGACCGTGACCGCGCCATCGCCGACCGCATGGGCGAGATGGTCGAAAAGGAGCTGGAGAAGGAGGCCCCACCGGACGGATCTGGCACGGACGTGGCACAGGACGACTAGCGGTCCAGAACGACGAAGGCCCGGGCCGGAGGGATTGTCCCTCTGGCCTGGGCCTTTTTCGTCTTCTGTGGTGTGCCCCAGGCAGGATTCGAACCTGCGACACCGGCTTTAGGAGAGCCGTGCTCTATCCCCTGAGCTACTGAGGCGTGGCCGGTCGGTGACCAGG
>NZ_JBIAXC010000084.1:0-19276 GCF_042896295.1 Kitasatospora sp. NPDC001309
GGAACGGACGCTTCCTTCGGACCGCCTTCCAGCGGGCCCTCCGGGCGCTTCGTTCTTTCGTGTTTCCAGCTTACCAGATGTTTTCCGCTCCGTTTACCGGGGCTTTTTGCATCTGAAATCTGGTGTTAACCGCCAAGTTGTGGCGACTCGGCCAACCATAGCGGGTCGGTTGCCGGAGCGCGAATCGAGGCTCGCCGTGGGTCACCCGGACGGCGGCATGATTTGTTGCTCTCGCGAGCATATACAGCAATGGTCCCGATTCGCCAAGATGGCTGTAGAGTGCGGCGCATCGGCTAAGAGGACTAGACCAGTCGCGGGTCGATGTGACGCCGGTCGGTAGACGGGTGGGGGCGTGGGTCTTCGCCCGGGAATGTCAACAGATGTCCGAAGTTGACATGATTTAGGCTTCAGTTGATCGTCGCGCCGCGCTCGCGGCCGCTTCGCTGTATTGCGTACTTGGGAGGCACAACCATGACCACTGTGACGTCGCCGCTGACCGGACAGGTCGTCGGGCTCGCGGGCGTTCCGGACCCGGTGTTCTCGGGCGCGATGGTCGGCCCGGGCACCGCGATCGACCCGGTTCGCGAGCCCACCGAGGCGGTCGCTCCGGTGGACGGCGTCGTGGTCTCCATGCACCCGCACGCCTTCGTGGTGGTGGACGCGGACGGGCACGGTGTGCTGACCCACCTGGGCATCGACACGGTGCAGCTGAACGGCGAGGGCTTCGAGCTGCTCGTCAACAAGGGCGACACGGTGACCCGCGGTCAGGCCGTGATCCGGTGGGACCCGGCCGCGGTCGAGGCCGCCGGCAAGTCGCCGATCTCGCCGATCGTGGCGCTGGAGGCCGCTCCCGACTCCCTGGGCAACCTGGTCGAGTCCGGCGAGGCCCAGGCCGGCGACCAGCTGTTCAGCTGGAACTGACCCCTCGGTCACCGACACACACCCGCCCCGCAGGAGTTGACGGGGCGACCCGGCACTCAGCGGTTCCCGGCGGGGCCGCTCCTCTCAGCGGAGAAACAGGAACATGGAGAAGACACTGCGCGGCGTGGGGGTCAGCCACGGGGTCGCGATCGGCCAGGTGCGGCACATGGGCACGGCGGTCCTGGAGCCCCCGGCCACCCAGATCCCGACCGAGGACGCCCCGCGTGAGCAGGCACGCGCCCAGGCGGCCGTCGAGGCGGTCGCGGCCGACCTGATCGCGCGCGGCAACCTGGCCGGCGGCGAGGCGCAGGCCGTGCTGGAGGCCCAGGCGCTGATGGCGCAGGACCCGGAGCTGATGGCCGACGTGTCCCGCCGGATCGCCGTCGGCAGCAGTGCCGAGCGCGGCGTGTACGACGCCTTCGCGGCCTACCGGGCGCTGCTGGCCTCCGCCGGGGAGTACCTGGCCGGGCGTGTCGCCGACCTGGACGACGTGCGCAACCGCATCGTGGCGCGCCTGCTGGGCGTGCCGATGCCGGGCGTGCCGGACAGCGACGAGCCGTACGTGCTGTTCGCGCGGGACCTGGCGCCGGCCGACACCGCGCTGCTGGACCCGACGCTGGTGCTCGGCTTCGTGACCGAGGAGGGCGGGCCGACCAGCCACAGCGCCATCCTGGCGCGGGCCATGGGCGTGCCGGCCGTGGTCGCGCTGTCGGGGGCGACGGACGTCGCCGAGGGCACCGTCGTCGCGGTGGACGGCAGTTCGGGCGACGTGCTGCTGGACCCGTCGCGGGAGAAGCAGGACGAGCTGCGGGCGGTCGCCGCCGAGCGCAAGGCCGCGCTGGCCGCCTCCTCCGGCCCGGGGCAGACCTCGGACGGGCACCGGGTGCCGCTGCTCGCCAACGTGGGCGGCCCGGCGGACGTGCCGGCCGCGCTGGAGAACGGTGCGGAGGGCGTCGGCCTGTTCCGTACCGAGTTCCTGTTCCTGGACGACTCGGCGAAGGCTCCCAGCGAGGAGAAGCAGGTCGAGGCGTACCGCAAGGTGCTGGAGGCCTTCCCGGAGGGCCGGGTCGTGGTCCGGGCGCTGGACGCGGGCGCGGACAAGCCGCTGGACTTCCTGACCCCGGCCGACGAGCCGAACCCGGCGCTGGGCGTGCGCGGTCTGCGCACCCTGCTGGAGCACCCGGAGGTGCTGCGCACCCAGCTGCGGGCGCTGGCCACGGCGGCCGCGGGCCTGCCGGTGCACCTTGAGGTGATGGCCCCGATGGTGGCCGACCGCAAGGACGCCGCGGACTTCGCCGCCGCGTGCCGCGAGGCCGGGCTGGACGCCAAGTTCGGTGCGATGGTGGAGATCCCGTCGGCCGCGCTGCGGGCCCGGTCGATCCTCCAGGAGGTCGAGTTCCTGTCGCTGGGGACCAACGACCTGGCCCAGTACACCTTCGCCGCCGACCGTCAGGTCGGTGCGCTGGCCCGGCTGCAGGACCCGTGGCAGCCGGCGCTGCTGGACCTGGTCGCCGCGGCCGCCGAGGCCGCGCAGGCGACCGGCAAGAGCTGTGGCGTCTGCGGTGAGGCGGCGTCCGACCCGCTGCTGGCCGTGGTGCTGACCGGTCTGGGCGTCACCAGCCTCTCCATGGGCTCGGCCTCGATCCCCTACGTCCGGAGCACGCTGGCGAAGTACACGCTGGCGCAGTGCCGCCGGGCCGCCGAGGCGGCCCGGGCCGCGGACAGCGCCGAGGAGGCGCGGGCCGCCGCGCAGCAGGTGCTCTCCGGCGAGTAGGAGCCGGGACCGGGAAGAGTAGGACCCGGGAAACGCTGAAGGGGCGCCCCCACCGCACCGGTGGGGGCGCCCCTTCGGCGTTCGCCCGGGTCGGTCAGGCCTGGCGGTCGACCCGGAGCCGCTCGAAGAAGCGCAGGTGGTCGAGGTTGTCGACCGAACCGGGGTTGACGGCCTGCTCCAGCGGGGTACCGGAGAGGATCCGCTTGACCGGGACCTCGATGCGCTTGCCGGTCAGCGTGTGCGGCAGGCCGCGGACGGCGATCACCTCGTCCGGGACGTGGCGCGGGGAGAGCTCGGTGCGCAGCGAGGTGCGGATGC
Organism: Kitasatospora sp. NPDC001309; assembly: GCF_042896295.1. Lineage (NCBI taxonomy): Bacteria > Bacillati > Actinomycetota > Actinomycetes > Kitasatosporales > Streptomycetaceae > Kitasatospora > Kitasatospora sp. NPDC001309. The sequence continues at coordinate 3,014 of NZ_JBIAXC010000084.1, forward strand.
GGCCGATGAGGTCGTCGTCGAGTTCGGCGCCGGGGGCGAGGACGACGAACAGCGGCATCCAGTAGCCGCCGTCGGGCTCCTCCAGGCCGATGACCAGGGACTCGGCGATCTCGGGGAGGCGCTCGACCACCTCGTAGATGTCCGAGGAGCCCATCCGGACGCCCTGGCGGTTGAGGGTGGAGTCGGAGCGGCCGTGGATGACGACGGTGCCCCGGGAGGTGACGGTGATCCAGTCGCCGTGGCGCCAGATGCCGGGGTAGGTGTCGAAGTAGCTGTCGTGGTACCGGGTGCCCTCGGGGTCGTTCCAGAAGCCGGTGGGCATCGACGGGATCGGCTTGGTGACGACGAGCTCGCCGACGGTGTCGGTGTGCGGGTGGCCCTGGACGTCCCAGGACTCGACGGCGGCGCCCAGGCAGGGGGCCTGGATCTCGCCGAGGTACACGGGCAGGGTGGGGACGCCGCCGACGAAGCAGGAGCAGACGTCGGTGCCGCCGCTGACCGAGGCGAGCCAGACGTCCTGCTTGACCTCGTCGTAGATCCAGCGGAAGCCGTCCGGCGGGAGCGGGGAGCCGGTGGTGCCGATGCAGCGGACGGCGGAGAGGTCGAGTTCGCGGCCGGGGTGCAGCTCGGCCTTGCGGCTGGCGATGACGTACGCGGCGGAGGTGCCGAGGACGGTGGCGCGGGTGCGGGCGGCGACGGACCACAGGGCGCCGGTGTCGGGGTGGCCGGGGCTGCCGTCGTAGGTGACGATCGTGGCCCCGACCAGGAGGCCGGCCAGCAGGAAGTTCCACATCATCCAGCCGGTGGAGGTGTACCAGAGGAAGCGGTCCCGGGGGCCGAGGTCGAGGTGGAGGCCGGCCTGCTTGAGGTGTTCGAGCAGGATGCCGCCCTGGCTCTGGACGATCGCCTTGGGCAGGCCGGTGGTGCCGGAGGAGTAGAGGACCCAGAGCGGGTGGTCGAAGGGGACCGGCTCGAACACCGGCGCCACGTCCTCGGCGACCAGGTCCTCCCACCGGAGGGCGCCCTCGGGGGCCGGGGCGCCGAGCAGCGGGACGTGCACCACGGTGTGCAGGCTGGGGAGTTCGCGGCGCAGCTCGGCGACGACCTCGGTGCGGTCGTGGTCCTTGCCGCCGTAGTGGTAGCCGTCGACGGCGAAGAGGACCGCGGGTTCGATCTGCTGGAGGCGGTCGAGGACGCTGCGGGCGCCGAAGTCGGGGGCGCAGCTCGTCCAGACGGCGCCGACGGCGGCGGTGGCGAGCAGTGCGACGGCGGCCTGCGGGATGTTCGGCAGGTAGGCGCTGACCCGGTCGCCGGGGCGGACGCCGCGGGCGCGCAGGGCGGCGGCCAGCGAGCCGACCTGGCTGCGCAGTTCGGACCAGCTGAGGGCGGCCGGCTGCTCGGTGGTCTCGTCCAGGTGGAGGATCGCCGGGCGGTCGGCGTTCGCCTCGTCCTCGGCGGCGCGCAGGGCGTGCTCGGCGTAGTTGAGGCGGGCGCCGGGGAACCAGCGGGCGCCGGGCATGGCCGGGTCGGCGAGGACGGCCTCGGGGGCCTCGGTGAAGCGGACGTCGAACCACTGCGTCACCGCGGTCCAGAAGCGGTCGAGGTCGGCGGTGGACCAGGCGTGCAGGTCCGCGTAGCGCTGGGCGGCCTGCTGGTCGTCGGCGGCCGGAGCGAGCGGGGCGGCCGGGGCTCCGTGGTGTTGGGCGGCCCAGGCCTGGAAGGCGACCAGGCTGGTGGCGGCGGCGCGAGCGGGGTTGGGGCGCCAGAGCGGCTGGTCCTGGGTTGGGGTGCTCACGGTGGTGGTCTCCCGGCCGGTGGTGGGGACGGGTGAGCTCGTGGCCAACCCGTCCGGTTGGGCTGTCGGTGCAGACCATGCCATGCGAGCGGCCGCTGCGCCAGGGTCGGCCGGGCGTTGCGCCACCCCTCGGCGGGCCGCCCCTCAGCGGGGGGTGAACTCGCCGTCGAACCAGCGGCGCAGGATGCCGTTGTGGAAGTCCCAGACCAGCGCGGTGTCGGCGGTGGCGAGCAGCCAGCCCTCGGTCTCGTCGGTGGGGAGGGAGGGCGGGAGTTCGGCGAGCGGGCGGGCGGGGAGGAGTCCGCAGAGCATGATGAAGCGGCCGTTGGGGTCGGAGGCCGTGTGGATCAGGCGGACGTCGGCGGCGTCGGCCAGGATGCCGGTCTCCTCGGCGAGTTCGCGCACGCAGGCCTGCTGCCAGCTCTCGCCGAAGTCCATGTAGCCGCCGGGGAAGGCGAGTTCGCCGTAGCCGGGTTCGATGGTGCGACGGATGACGACCAAGGCCGGCTCGGCGTCGGGCCGGGTGACGGGCAGGACGGTGACGGCGACGGGCAGCGGGTTGCGGTAGCTGATCTCGGCGCAGCCGGGGCAGGTGCGGGGCCAGCCGTCGGTGCCGGGCGCGTACGGCGTGCCGCAGAAGTGGCAGTGGGAGAACGGCCGGTGGGTGGTGCGGGTCGCTTCGTCGGTGGTCATGGGCGGATGGTAGCCCGGGGCTCAGCGGGGCCGGTCGTCGGTGGCGGGTGCGCCGGGGCCCGGGCCGTCCTCGCGGGCGGGGCGGAGCAGGGCGGGGTGCAGCAGTCGGGCGCCGCCGGCGTGGTAGGTGCGGGCGCGGGGGCCGCCGCGGGCGCCGCCGCGCTGGGTAGTGGTGCCGGTGCTCTCGACGAAGCCGGGGGCGGAGAGGACCTTGCGGTGGAAGTTGCCGGGGTGGAGCTTCTCGTCCCAGACGGCCTCGTAGACGGCGCGGAGGTCGGGGATGGTGAAGTCGTGGGGCAGGAAGGCGGTGGCGAGCGGGCTGTACTCCAGCTTGGCGCGCACCCGGTCGAGGCCGTCGGCCAGGATGCGGGCGTGGTCGAAGGCGAGCCGGATCGGCTGCGGTGCGACCGGCGGGGGGCCGGTGTGCCCGTCGACGCCACCCCCGTGGGTGTCGGCGGGCACACCGGCGGCTGGGGCGCGGTCCGGGGGCCGCGGGGCCGGGTCGAGATCGGCCACCGGGTGCCAGGCGGCGGCCGCGGCGTCCGTGCCGGCCTGCGGGTCGGGCAGGTCCGGGGCGAAGGCCAGGTAGGCGACGGAGACGACGTGCATCCGCGGGTCCCGCTCGGGGGCGCCGTAGGTGCCGAGTTGTTCGAGGTGCAGGCGGCAGAGCGCGGCCTCGGCCTCGGAGACGCCCTGGAGGCCCGTCTCCTCGGCGAGTTCGCGGGCGGCGGCCTCGTCGAGGCCCTCCTCCCCCGCCCGCAGGAAGCCGCCGGGCAGCGCCCAGCAGCCTTGGTAGGGCGGGGCGCCGCGCTCGACCAGCAGCACGTGCAGCCGGCCGCCGCGCAGCGTCAGGGCCACCACGTCGACGGTGACGGCGATCGGGGCGTAGGCGCGCGGGTCGTACGCGGCGAGCCACTCCTGCTCGGCCGTGGGCCCGGCGGCGGGCTGGGGGGACGCGTCGTCCGCTGCCATCGCCGGCTCCTCTCCGCGCCCCTGGGGCACCTGGTGCTGTCGTTCTCGGGATGAGCACAACGTAACGACTCCGTTCCCCGGCGGCAAACGGTTTTCCCGGTCGGCGGGGGGCTCCGGCTTCTAGGCTGTGACCAGGAACGACCGCGCCCGAGGAGACCGAGATGCCCACTGCTCCCCCGCCGGACTTCGCCACGGCGCTGGCGGCCGGCCCGCTGGTCCTGGACGGCGGGATGTCCAACCAGTTGGCCTCCGCGGGGCACGACCTGTCGGACGCGCTGTGGTCGGCGCGGCTGCTCGCGGACGACCCGGACGCCGTGGTGGCGGCGCACCGGGCGTACTTCGCGGCGGGGGCCGACGTCGCGATCACGGCGAGCTACCAGGCGAGCTTCGCGGGCTTCGCCCGGCGCGGGGTGGGGCACGCGGCGGCGGCCCGGTTGCTGGCGAGCAGCGTGGAGCTGGCCCGGGAGGCGGCGCGGGCCGAGCCGGGCGGCCGGCGGCGCTGGGTGGCGGCCTCGGTCGGCCCGTACGGGGCGGTGCTGGCGGACGGTTCGGAGTACCGGGGCCGGTACGGGCTGGACCACGCGGAGCTGGTGGCGTTCCACCGGCCCCGGCTGGAGGTGCTGGCGGCGGCCCGGCCGGACGTGCTGGCGCTGGAGACGGTGCCGGACGCGGACGAGGCGCGGGCGCTGCTGGAGCTGGTGCGCGGGCTGGGGGTGCCGGCCTGGCTGTCGTACAGCGTGGCGGACGGCCGGACCAGGGCCGGGCAGCCCTTGGAGGAGGCGTTCGCGCTGGCCGCGGAGGTGGACGAGGTGCTGGCGGTGGGTGTGAACTGCTGCACTCCGCGGGACGCGGACCTGGCGGTGGCGGTGGCCGCGGAGGTGACCGGGAAGCCGGTGGTGGTCTACCCGAACAGCGGGGAGCACTGGGACCCGGACCGCCGGGACTGGCGCGGGGAGCCGACCTTCCGCTCGGCGCGGGTGGGCGGCTGGCTGGCGGACGGCGCGCGGCTGGTCGGCGGCTGCTGCCGGGTCGGCACCGACGGGATCGCCGCGCTGGCGGCCGAGGTGTCGGTGCGGCGCGGGCTGCTCAGCGGGGTGGAAGGGTAGCGGGCGCGGAAGGTTAACACCGGGTCGAGCGCGGGTTACCGAGGGGGAAGGTGCACGGACGGACGGCGGCCTGGCAGACTCGTCCCGTCACCACTGCGGTCGACAATGTCGACCGCCTGTCGTCCGGAGGTATCCATGCCCGGCCCGATCCAGTCGCTCTCCCGGGCCGCCGCGATCATGCGCCTGCTGGCCGGCGGCGAGCGCCGCCTGGGGCTGTCCGAGGTCGCGACGGCACTGGACCTCGCCAAGGGCACCGCGCACGGCATCCTGCGCACGCTGCAGCAGGAGGGGTTCGTCGAGCAGGACCCGGAGAGCGGCAAGTACCAGCTGGGCGCCGAGCTGCTGCGGCTGGGACAGAGCTACCTGGACGTGCACGAGCTGCGGGCGCGGGCGCTGGTCTGGGCGGACGACCTGGCCCGGGCGGCCGGGGAGACCGTCTACCTGGGGGTGCTGCACCAGCAGGGCGTGCTGATCGTGCACCACGTGTTCCGGCCCGACGACACCCGGCAGGTGCTGGAGGTCGGCTCGATGCAGCCGCTGCACAGCACCGCGATCGGCAAGGTCCTGGTGGCCTACGACCCGGTCGCGCGCGGGGAGTTGGGCGACGGTCCGTACGAGTCGTACACCGTGCGGACGCTGACCGAGGCGAGCGACCTGGACGCCGAGTGCGCGCTGATCCGCGAGCGCGGCTGGGCGGACTCGATCGAGGAGACCTGGGACGGCGTGGCCTCGATCGCGGCGCTGATCCAGGACCGGCGGCGCAACCCGGTGGGCGCGGTGTGCATCAACGGGCCGGTCGAGCGGGTCTGCGAGGACGGCTTCGTGAAGCCCTCGCTGGTGGCCTCGGTGCGCAGCGCGGCGCGGGCGATCTCCCGCGACCTGGGCGCCGGGCGGTTCTGAGCAACGCGGTCGATTCGTCACGCTGAGGCGCGGACGGGCGGTGAGCCTGTCCGCGCCTTGGCGTTTTGCCCCGATTCGGGCCGCTCCGCTGGGTAACTTCGGGGGACCTTCCGAGGGAAGGGTCACAGCTGCGTAACCCCGCCTTGACGCGGGGCCGACCTGGGGAGGAAGCTTCCGCATGACGGTCGACATTGTCGAACGATGGCCGGGAAGATCACTCCCACGGCGCGCTCACCCGCACAGGGATCCACCGGCCACCTGCCCCCACCCGCACTTCGGGCCATGACAAGGGAGTCTTTGTGTCCGCCATCTCCAACGGCGACGTCTTCGTCGGCGAAACCCTCGGCACCGCCGCCCTGATACTCCTCGGCGGCGGCGTCTGCGCCGCCGTGACCCTCAAGAAGTCGAAGGCCTTCAACGCCGGCTGGCTGGCGATCACCTTCGGCTGGGGCTTCGCGGTCCTCATCGCCGCCTACATGACCGGGGCCAAGTCCGGCGCCCACCTCAACCCGGCCGTCACCATCGCCATCGCCGTCAAGACCGGCGAGTGGAGCCAGGTGCCGCTCTACATCGGCTCCCAGCTGCTCGGCGCGATCATCGGCGCCGTCATGGTCTGGCTCGCCTACCTCGGCCAGTTCCAGGCCAACAAGGAGCCCACCCTCGGCATCTTCTCGACCGGGCCCGAGATCCGGAACCCGCTCCAGAACGTGATCACCGAGGTCATCGGCACCTTCGTGCTCTGCATGGCGATCCTCACCCTCGGCACCACCAAGGGCCTGGGCGACAGCGGCATGGGCACCCTGATCGTCGCCCTCACCGTCGTGGGCATCGGCCTCTCCCTCGGTGGCCCGACCGGCTACGCGATCAACCCGGCCCGCGACCTCGGCCCGCGCATCGCCCACACCTTCCTGCCGATCCCGAACAAGGGCGGCTCGGACTGGTCGTACGCCTGGATCCCGGTCGTCGGCCCGATCCTGGGCGGCCTCGCGGCCGGCGGCGTCTACAACGCCCTGTTCTAAAGGCCCGGTTGGAAACCGCCGAGCACGGGGACTGACCGGACGTACGGGTAACGAACGTCCGTGTCAGGCCCACCCACCCCGTAACCCCCGAACTTGAGCCGAGGACCCTCCACATGACCTCCACCGGTAACTACATCGCCGCGATCGACCAGGGCACCACCTCCAGCCGCTGCATCATCTTCGGCGCCGACGGCCGGATCGTCTCCGTCGACCAGCAGGAGCACCGGCAGATCTTCCCCCAGCCCGGCTACGTCGAGCACGACGCCGCCGAGATCTGGACACGGGTGCAGTCGGTCGTCCGCGGTGCGCTGGAGAAGGCCGGCCTGACCAAGGACGACATCCGCGCGATCGGCATCACCAACCAGCGCGAGACCACCGTCCTGTGGGACAAGAACACCGGTGAGCCGGTGCACAACGCGCTGGTGTGGCAGGACACCCGCACCGAGGCGCTCTGCCGCGAACTGGGCCGCAACGTCGGCCAGGACCGCTTCCGCCGCGAGACCGGCCTCCCGCTGGCCAGCTACTTCGCCGGCCCGAAGATCCGCTGGCTGCTGGACAACGTCGAGGGCCTGCGCGAGCGCGCCGAGGCCGGCGACATCCTGTTCGGCACCATGGACACCTGGGTGATCTGGAACCTCACCGGCGGTGTGAACGGCGGCAAGCACGTCACCGACGTGACCAACGCCAGCCGCACCATGCTGATGAACCTGAACACCCTGGCGTGGGACGAGAAGATCGCCGACTCGATGGGCGTGCCGCTGACCGTCCTCCCGGAGATCCGCTCCTCCGCCGAGGTCTACGGCGAGGCCGTCGGCGACCTGGCCGGCGTCCCGGTCGCCGCCGCGCTCGGCGACCAGCAGGCCGCCCTGTTCGGCCAGACCTGCTTCAACGAGGGCGAGGCCAAGTCGACCTACGGCACCGGCACCTTCCTCCTGCTGAACACCGGCGAGAAGATCGTCAACTCGTACCACGGCCTGCTGACCACGGTCGGCTACCGGATCGGCGACCAGGCCCCGGTCTACGCGCTGGAGGGCTCGATCGCCGTCACCGGCTCGCTCGTCCAGTGGCTGCGCGACCAGCTCGGCATCATCTCCACCGCTGCCGAGATCGAGACCCTCGCCAACACCGTCGAGGACAACGGCGGCGCCTACTTCGTCCCGGCCTTCTCCGGCCTGTTCGCCCCGTACTGGCGCTCCGACGCCCGCGGTGTGATCGCCGGTCTGACCCGGTACGTCACCAAGGGCCACCTGGCCCGGGCCGTCCTGGAGGCCACCGCCTGGCAGACCCGCGAGGTCGTCGACGCCATGCAGAAGGACTCCGGGGTCGAGCTCACCGCCCTCAAGGTCGACGGCGGCATGACCAGCAACAACCTGCTCATGCAGAACATCGCCGACGTCCTGGACGCCCCGGTCGAGCGCCCGTACGTGGCCGAGACCACCGCCCTCGGCGCCGCCTACGCGGCCGGTCTCGCCGTCGGCTTCTGGAACGACCTCGACACCCTGCGGGCCAACTGGCACCGCGCCGCCGAGTGGACCCCGCGCATGGACGAGGACACCCGGGAGCGCGAGTACAAGAAGTGGCTCAAGGCCGTGGAGCGCACCATGGGCTGGGTGGAGGAGGAAGAGACCAACTGACCGACCCGCCGGTCGGGGCCCCGTGCCCCGGCCGGCCGCCCGCTGTTCCGGCACCGGGCGCAACCGTGTTCCACCGGCCCGCCGCACCGGGCCGACCGGCCTCTCCAGCAGGGGCCGCACCGCACCCGAGAGGAGTAACGGCGCAGCCGGAACAGCGCGCCGTACACAACCACCATGGCAACCATCCCGACCCTGGGCGCCGAGCGCACCGCCGGCCGCACCGCTTCCCGCGCCGAGACCCGTGAGCTGCTCGGCAAGGCCACCTACGACCTGCTGGTGATCGGGGGCGGCATCCTCGGCACGGCCGTCGCCTGGACCGCGTCCCAGGCCGGCCTGAAGGTCGCCATGGTCGACGCCGGCGACTTCGCCGGCGCCACCTCCAGCGCCTCCTCCAAGCTCGTCCACGGCGGTCTGCGCTACCTGCAGACCGGCGCGGTCAAGCTCGTCGCCGAGAACCACAAGGAGCGCCGCGCGCTCTCCACCGACGTGGCCCCGCACCTGGTCAACCCGCTGACCTTCTTCGTGCCGGTCTACAAGGGCGGCCCGCACGGCGCGGCCAAGCTCGGCGCCGGCGTGTTCCTCTACTCGGCGCTGTCCGCCTTCCGCGACGGCATGGGCCGGGTCTCCACCGCCGCGCACGCCGCCCAGCAGGTGCCCGCGCTGCGCACCGAGGGCCTGCGCTCGGTGGCCGTCTACGGCGACCACCAGATGAACGACTCGCGCGTCGCGGTGATGACCGTGCGCGCCGCCGTCGACGCCGGCGCCGTGGTCCTCAACCACGCCGAGGTCACCGGTCTGCGCTTCACCGGCGGCCGGGTCACCGGCGCCGAGCTGCGCGACCGCCTGGACGGCAGCGAGTTCGGCGTGAACGCCCGCCTGGTGCTCAACGCCACCGGCCCGTGGGTCGACCACCTGCGCACGATGGAGGACGCCGGCGCCGCGCCGTCGATCCGCCTCTCCAAGGGCGCCCACGTCGTCGTCAAGCGCCGCTCGCCGTGGCGCGCCGCGCTGACCATCCCGATCGACAAGTACCGCGTCTCCTTCGCCATCCCGTGGGAGGACCACGTCCTCCTCGGCACCACCGACGAGGAGTACACCGGCGACCCGAAGGACGTCCGGGCCACCGAGGCGGACATCGACCAGATCATGGGCGAGGCCGCGCACGCGATCCGCGACGAGCACCTCGACCGCGACCTGATCACCTACTCCTTCGCCGGCCTGCGCGTGCTGCCCGGCGGCCCGGGTGACACCGCCGCCGCCAAGCGCGAGACCGTCGTCACCGAGGGCCGCGGCGGCATGCTGTCGGTCTCCGGCGGCAAGTGGACCACCTACCGGCACATCGGCCGCGCGGTGCTGGAGAAGCTGGCCCACGTGCCCGGCACCGGCCTCGCCGAGGACATGTCCCCGATCGCCCCGACCGTCCCGCTGCCGGGCGTCGGCGCGCCGAACGCCGTCGCGCACCGGCTGCTGATCGACCGCGAGCCGGGCTCGCGGATGGAGCCGCTGGTCGCCAAGCACCTGGCCAGCCACTACGGCACCCTGTCCTTCGACATCGCCCGCATGATCGACGAGAACCCGGAGCTCGGCCGGCCGATCCACGCCGACGGCCCGGACGTCTGGGCGCAGGTCGCCTACGCGGCCGACAACGAGTGGGCGTACACCACGGACGACGTGCTGCGCCGCCGCACCACCATGACGGTGCGCGGGCTGGACACCCCGGAGATCCGGGACGAGGTCGAGGCCTTCCTCGCGAAGCGTGGGAACAAGTAGGCACAGCCTCGCGAAGCGCGGGAACAAGTAGGCACAGCCTCGCGAAGCGCGGGAACAAGTAGACGCGTAACTGCGGTACGGCGGGCGGGCGTTCGGGGTTTCCCCGGGCGCCCGCCCGCGTTTTCACACCACGGCGCCCGCCTTGACCACGTGCCGGAGGTGCCGCTCCGGGCGGGTCAGCACGGTGAGGTCGGCCAGCGGGTCGCCGTCGACGACCAGCAGGTCCGCGTGCGCGCCCGGGGCGAGGGTGCCGATCTCCCCCGCCAGGCCGAGCAGCCGGGCCGCCGTGGTGGTCGCCGAGCGGAGCACGTCGAGGGCCGGCTGGACCTGGGCGCGCAGGGTGAACTCCTCCAGCTGGGCGTGGTGCAGCGGGCCGAGCAGGTCGCTGCCGTAGACCAGGTTGACGCCCGCGCGGTGGGCGAGCTCCAGGGCCTCCAGGCCGCGGTCGCGGACCTCGGCGAGCTTGGCCAGTGAGGCCGGCGGCAGGCCGGAGGCGGCGCCGAGCTTCGCCGTACGCTCGTAGGCGACCAGGGTGGGGACCAGGAAGGCGTCCTTCTCCAGCAGCAGCGCGACGGTGGTGCCGTCCAGCAGGTTGCCGTGTTCGACGCAGCGCACGCCGGCCCGCAGGGCGCGGTCGATCGCGCGCGGGTGGTAGGCGTGCACGGTGACGTAGCGGTTGTGGTTCTCGGCCTCCTCGACGGCCGCCCGGATCTCCTCCTCGCTGTACTGGACCGCGGCGATCTCGTCGTGCGGGGAGGCGACGCCGCCGGAGAGCAGCACCTTGAGGTGCCGGGCGCCCTTGCGGAACTCGTCCCGGGCGGCGGCGCGCACCGCGTCCACGCCGTCGGCGATCCGGCCGAAGTGGGGGCGGGCCTCGCAGCAGGGCAGCGAGTCGTCGCCGAGTGGGCGCAGGTCGCCGTGGCCGCCGGTCTGGGAGAGCGCCTTGCCGCCGTGCAGCAGGCGCGGACCGGGGACGAGGCCCTCGGCCAGGGCGCGGGCCATGCCGTGGTCGGCGCCGCCGACGTCGCGGACGGTGGTGAAGCCGCGGCGCAGCATCCGTTCGGCCTCGGCCAGGGCGCGGACGGTGGCGTAGCCGGGCGTCCAGTTCGCGACGTCACGCAGGTCGAGCGAGGTGACCAGCAGGTGGACGTGGGCGTCGATCAGGCCGGGCAGCACGGTGGCGCCCCGTGCGTCCAGGACCCGGACCGCTTCGGTGGCGGCCGGCGGGCGGCCGGTGCCGGTGGCGGTGATCCGGCCGTCGGCGGCCTCCAGCCAGCCGGGGTCGGTGCGGGTGCCGTCCTCGGGGTGGAGCAGGTGGGCGTTGGTGATCAGCAGGCGGGTCATGTCCGGCTCCTTCGGCCGCGCGTGGTTCAGTACGGCTCGTATTGAATACGACTCGTACTGAATACACCATGTATCGTGCTGCTGTGAACCCACCCCCCACCGAAGCCGCCGCTCCCCGACCGCCCCGGCGGCGCGTCCACACCCGGGCCCGACTGCTCGCCGCGGCGAGCGAGCTGTTCCTCTCCGTCGGCTTCGCGCGGACGAGCATCGAGGACGTCTGCGCCGCCGCCGGGTACACCCGCGGGGCCTTCTACTCGAACTTCGCCGGCAAGGAGGACCTGCTGCTGGCCCTCTTCGACGACCAGGCCGCCCGGCGGATCACCGAGCTGGAGCGGCTCGCCGCCGCCTGCGAGGCGCTCGCGCCGCCGGAGCGGGCCCGGCTGCTGGTCGAGGCGCTGCTGCGGGTCGAGCCGGCGGAGAGCGGGTGGATCCTGCTGTTCCTGGAGTTCCGGCTGGTCGCGGCCCGGTCCGCGGAGCTGGCCGAACAGCTCGCCGCGCACGACCGGACGGTGGCGCGGGCGCTGGCCGACGTTCTGGAACGGGTGCTGCCCGAGCTGGTGCCGGCCGGAGCCGGGGCCGGGCGGACGGCGGCGGTCGTGCTGGCGGCGCGCGAGGGGGTGCTGGCCCGTACGGCGGCCGGCGGCGCGGCGGCCGAGGAGCTGCTGGCGGCCACCACGGCCGTGCTCTCGGGGCTGCTCGGGCACTGACCGCGAACGCCGCAGGGGCGGCACCCGTACGGTACGGGTGCCGCCCCTGCGGGCGAAGGTGCGCCGGGCGCGCTAGATGATCAGGCTCAGCGGCATGATCAGGGCGATCGCGACCACCGAGATCACCGTCTCCATCACCGACCAGGACTTGAGCGTCTGCCCGACGCTCATCCCGAAGTACTCCTTCACCAGCCAGAAGCCGGCGTCGTTGACGTGCGACAGGAACAGCGAGCCGGCCCCGATCGCGAGCACCAGCAGGGCCGCGTGGGTCGAGGACATGTTCGCGGCGAGCGGCGACACGATGCCGGCCGCGGTGATGGTGGCGACCGTCGCCGAGCCGGTGGCCAGGCGGATCAGCACGGCGATCAGCCAGCCCAGCAGCAGCGCGGAGATGTGCCACTTGCCGGACCACTCGCTCACCGCGTTGCCGACGCCCACGTCGATCAGGGTCTGCTTGAAGCCGCCGCCGGCGCCGACGATGAACACGATCCCGGCGATCGGGCCGAGCGACTTGCCGACGGTGTCGGAGATCCGGGCCCGGTCGAAGCCGGCCGCCCTGCCGAGGGTCAGCATGGCGAGCAGGGTCGCGGCGAGCAGGGCGATCAGCGGGGAGCCGATGAAGTCGAAGACCCGCTGGCCGACCGCCTTCGGGTCGTCGATCACCACGTCGGCCAGGGCCTTGCCGAGCATCAGCACGACGGGCAGCAGGATGGTCGCCATCACCGCGCCGAACGACGGGGTGCGCTCGGACCTGGTGGTCTCCTCGGGGGCCGTGGCGGCCGGGACCTCCAGCGGGCCCACCCAGCGCTCGGCGACCCGGGCGAACAGCGGGCCGGCGATGATCAGGGTCGGGACGGCGATCAGCAGGCCGAGCGCCAGGGTGATGCCGAGGTCGGCCTTGAGCGCGTCGACCGCGACCAGCGGGCCCGGGTGCGGGGGCACCAGGCCGTGCAGCACCGACAGGCCGGCCAGGGCCGGGATGCCGACCCGCATCAGCGGCACGTTGCCGCGGCGGGCGACCAGCAGCACGATCGGGATCAGCAGGACGACGCCGACCTCGAAGAACAGCGGCAGGCCGAGCACGGCGGCGATCAGCGCCATCGCCCAGGGCAGCGCCTTGTTGCCGGTCCGGGACAGCACGGTGTCCGCGATGATGTTGGCGCCGCCCGAGTCCGCGAGCAGCTTGCCGAGCATCGCGCCCAGGCCGATCAGCAGACCGACGCTGGCCACGGTGGAACCGAATCCCGTGGAGAAGCTGCTCAGCAGCTTGTCGAAGGGGGCGCCCGCGACGGCGGCCAGCAGGCCGGAGCCGAGCGTGAGGGCGAGGAACGGGTGCAGTTTCAGCTTGGTGATCAGCAGGACGATCGCGCCGATGCTGAGCAGCACCGCGATCAGCAGCTGGGAGTCGCTGCCGGTGTGCGGCAGGGCCGGTGGGGCGGCCGCCAGGAGGGTGGGGGCAATACTCACGCGAGGTCTCCATTGACGGGCCGCAGCAGCGCCACGGCCATCTCGACGAGTTCTTCGGGGGACGGGCCCACGTCCAGGACGGCGCCGCGCTCGTCCGCACCCAGGGGCTCCAGGGTGGCGTACTGGGATCCGAGCAGCGACGACGGCATGAAGTGGCCGGTGCGGTGGGAGAGCCGGTCCTCGACCAGCTCGTGACCGCCGCTGAGGTGCAGGAAGAAGGCGCCCGGGGCGGCCGCGCGCAGGATGTCGCGGTAGCCGTGCTTCAACGCCGAGCAGGTGACCACGCCGCCGGTGCCGGACTCGGTGCGCTCCCCGAGCCAGGCGCCGATGGCGCGCAGCCAGGGTTCCCGGTCCCGGTCGTCCAGCGGCGTGCCGGCGGACATCTTGGCGATGTTGGCCGGCGGGTGGAACTCGTCCGCCTCGGCGAAGGGGAGATCGAGGCGGTCGGCCAGGAGGCGGGCCAGGGTGGTCTTGCCGACACCGGAGACGCCCATCACCACGACGGTGAGGGGGGTGCCCGGGAGGGCGCGGTTCTCGACGTTGAGAGCCATCGGTGGTGCTCCTTCGTTGCAGGCCGCCACTATCGCCTCAAAGATATGACGTATTCAAGTGCCGGAAACCAAATCGTCATACTTTTGGAGTGTGGGGTAGGTCGCAGGGCGGTGCGCGCCGCGCGGGGGCGGCCGTCTACCCTGGGCGGATGGAGATCCAGGGGCTGCCCGGCCGGGTGCTTGACGAGCTCGGGCCGGCGATCGCGTCCGGGGAGCTCCCCGAGGGCGCGGTGCTGCGCGCGGAGGACCTGGAGGAACGGTTCGGGGTGTCCCGGACGGTCGTCCGGGAGGCGGTGCGCGTCCTGGAGGGGATGCGCCTGGTGGCGTCCCGCCGGCGGGTCGGGATCACCGTCCAGCCGAAGTCGGTCTGGGACGTCTTCGACCCCATGGTGATCCGCTGGCGACTGGCCGGCGCCGACCGGCCCGCCCAACTGCGCTCGCTCGGCTCCCTGCGGGTGGCCGTCGAACCGGCCGCGGCCGCGCTCGCCGCGAGCCACGCCAGCGACGACGACCGGCGCGAACTCAGCTCACTGGCCGTGGAGTTGACGGTCGCCGCCCGGGAGGCCGACCTCACCACCTTCCTCGGGTACGACATCGCCTTCCACGCCCTCGTGCTGCGCGCCTCCGGGAACGAGATGTTCGCCCACCTCGGCGACACCGTCGGGGCGGTGCTCACCGGCCGGACCGAGTACCATCTGATGCCCCATCAGCCCGAGCCGTACGCGATCAGGCTGCACCGGGAGGTCGCCGACGCGATCTGCGGCGGCGACGCCGCGCACGCCGAACGGGCGATGCGGACGATCGTCACCGGCGCCCTGGAGGAGCTCGACCAGCAGTTGGGGTGAGCTCCCGCCGCCGCCTGCCCGGATGGCACGGTTTGACGGCAGTTCGGTGGATTCGGACGCATGGTCCGGGTTCGGCGGGGGCAGAGTGAGGTGAAGGGGGCGCAATTCGTGTGCGCCCGTTCCCCGTTCCAGCACCGGATCCGCGCCTGGGGGTCGCCCGATGTCCGCGCCACGCCGTCGCCGCCGCCTGCCCGACGAGGTGCGCTCCGCCGCAGTCCGGGCGGTGCTCTGCCTCTCCTTCACGCTGGTGGGCGTGGTCGTCGCGACCCTGGCCTCGTACGCGGGCAGTTGGCTGATGACACCCGCACTGATGGCGATGGGGCTGGGGGTGTTCGGCACGATGTGGTGCCTGCTGGAGATCCTGATCTCCCGCCAGGTGGCCGCCCAGCGGATGCGCGGGCCGAACTCCGCGCACCCGATGGCGGGCAGCCGGGCCGCCCCCGAACCGCTGGCGCCCCGCCCGTTCCCCCGGCCGGGCAGCGCGCCGCAGCAGCCCTACCGGTCGCCGCCGTCGCCGTCGCCGCAGCATCCGCAGGCGCAGGCGCCGACCACGTGGCCGGGCGGGGGCCGACGGACCGTCAGATGACGATCCGGTAGTGGGTGGTGAGCCGGGAGTCCCCGTCCAGGACGTGGAAGGCGAGCATCGGCGGGTGGTCGAAGGTGATGCCGCGGCCGCCCTCGCAGGGCAGGGTGGTGGTGGACACCACGCCGGGCGCGACCAGCACCGGAAGGCCCGCGAAGGTGGTCGCGGCGGGGGTGTGGGAGTGGCCGCAGAGCAGGGCGGCCACCCGGGGGTGGCGGCGGAGCACCCGTGCGAGCCGGACCTCGCCGTACTGGCGGATCCGGTCCACGCTCGGGATGTGCAGCTCGACCGGCGGGTGGTGGAAGGCCACCAGGGCCGGCGACTCCTGCTCTCCGGAGGCGAGTCGGTCGTCCAGCCAGTCGAGGGTGGCGTCCGCCAGCAGGCCGTCGTGCTGCCCGGGTATCGAGGAGTCGAGCATCAGCACGTCGACGCCGGGCAGCCGGTGCAGCCGGTTGACCGGGTCCGTCGACGGCGCCTCGCCGAGCAGCACCTCCCGGTACGGCTCCCGGACGTCGTGGTTGCCGGGGCAGGTGAGCACCGGGTGCCGGGACGCCAGCACCTCGGCGACCTGGCGGTACTCCTCGGGCGAGCCGTGGTCGGCGAGGTCGCCGGTGACCAGCACCGCGTCCAGCGGGCCGGGCAGGGCGTCGAGGTACGCCATCACCTGCTCGGCCCGCCGCCGGGCGCGCTTGCCGCCGTCCCGACGGTGGACCTGGCCGAGGTGGATGTCACTGAGGTGCGCGATCGTCAGCATGGCGGTCACGCTATACGGCCTGCCGCCGAACTCCCGTCGTTCGCCCGGAGGGCGGGCGGGGCGGCGTTGGGGTGCGTGCATCGCAAGGCGGAGGAGGGAGCCCAATGCAGCGCATTGGCGACC
>NZ_JBIAXC010000085.1:0-18643 GCF_042896295.1 Kitasatospora sp. NPDC001309
CTGCGGCCTGGGCCAGCCAGCCAGCGGCGTCGCCGCCGTGGTGGCCGTGCTTCTCGGCGGCGGCGGCGAGGTCGTCCAGGAGGCGGGTGGCCTCCTCCACCACGCTGGGGGCGTAGAGGCCGGCGTATCCGGCGTAGATGCGGGCGATCTGGTCGTGGGAGCTCGGGGTCATGGGGCTGATCCTCTCGGCTGGGTCCGACGTTCGTGACGGTTCGGGTGTTCCGGTCCGAATCGGCCGGGGCTGGTGGAGCCCCGGCCGACAGCGGGTCAGCTCTCCAGGTCAGCGGTGGCCGGGGTCACGCGGTCCCACGCAGCGCGCAGGCGGGCGGCCGAAGCGACGTAGCCGAGCTCGCGGAAGCGCTCCTCCATGCCGCGCAGGGAACGGGGCGGGTCGGTCTCGGTGCGGATCATGTGGACGACGGCGTCCAGCTCGACGTCACTCAGCCGGCTGCCGGGCGCCGGCAGTTCGCCCGGGTTCGTGTCCGTGTCGGCACCGGCGCGGTCCGCGTCGGCCGTGTCGGCGGGCGTGTCGGCCTCGTCGAGGTCCACGTCGAACGTGTCGAACGGGAGCTGTCCGGGGACCTCGACCGAGGGGCGCTCGGTGTCGAAGGACGGCGCCGGCGCGTCGACCGGAACCGGCTCCTCGTCGACCGACACGGGGCGCGTCGGCTCCTTCCACCAGGGCGACTCGATCTCCTCCGGCGCCTCGTCGATCACGGGCTCGGGCTCGACGGCGGGCAGCGCGGCGGGGGCTGGGGGCACCGGCAGCTGCGCGGCCGGGGCGGTCGGGATGGGCACCGCGTCGGTCACGGCGGGGGCCGTGTCGGTGCGGCCGTAGAGGCCGTCGAGGGCGACGAGCGCGGCTTCGGTGGTGCGGACTGCGTAGCCCTCCGTGAGCGCCGTGCTGAGCCGCGAGTCCCCCTTGCCCAGGCGTTCGGCGAGCTTCCACGCCTTCTCGGCGGACTTCTTGCGGGTGGCCTCGTCGGGGTGCCGCGCCGCGCGGGCCTGGTGGAACTCGATCATGCGCAGGAGCTCGCCGGTCTTGCGGTCCGCCTCGGCGTCGTAGCCGGTGCGGTGGACGACGACGCTGCGGGCGAGGTACCCCGCGAGCTCTGCGGCGCAGGTCATGGCCAGGGGGGTGACGCCGTAAACGACGCGGTGCACGTCGTCCTTGGCCAGGTAGACGCCGACCCCGGAGCCGATCGCGGGGATGATCCACAGGCTCAGCCGCAGCGGCAGGGGGTAGGGCCGGGCGATCAGGGTCAGGCCGATCAGGGCGAGACCGAGGATGCCGGTGACGCCCTCTCCGGCGGCGACGAGACCGACAGCGGTGTCGCTGTCGCCGAGGGCGGCCGTCATGTTGTGGTACGTGCTGTAGGCGCCGGCGCCGCCGACCGCGGCCATCGCGATGAAGATCACCGCGAGGATCAGCGCGGCCCATCCGGTGACGGGACCGCTGCCGGTCCGCACCGACACGGGGGCCGTGTCGGTGCGGCGACGGCGACTGCGTCGGGTTGCGGGCGGCGACGCGGGGGCCGTGTCGGCCGCGTCGCTGGCCGGGTCATACTCGGTGGTGTGGAACACGGTTGCCTCCGTGAATCACGGGGCCGCTCCGGGGACGAAGACCGGGCGGCCCACTTCTGTGTCGGTCGGGAACTACGCGGCGGCGTTGCTGCTGACGCGGTTGACCGCCGTGACGGTCACGTTCCTATCGGTGCGGACCAGCTCCATCACGTGCACCACGCGGCCGTTCTGGTCGCGGTCCACCCGAGTGATGAGGTCGACGGCGGACGGCTCGGGGAGCTGGAGCACGCGGCGCTGCTCGTCGGTCGCCAGGGCGGGGCGGATGTGGTCGACCTGCTCGATCCGCAGGCCGAGGGACTCCAGGCGGGCGAGGTAGCCGCCGGCGCCGGTGTCCTGGTTACGCAGCACCGGCAGCGCCTCGGTGATCTCCGGCAGGAAGTACGACACGGCCCACTGGAGCGGCAGCTTGTCGACCGGGCCCTGTACGCGGTCACGCACCAGGACCTGGGTGCCGGCGGCGACGCCGAGCAGCTCGGCGACGTTCTGCGGGGCGGGGCGGTCCTCGATGGTGACGGCCGCAGTGGCGGGCTGGCCGGTGGCGGCGACGTCGGCGTAGAAGCCGCGCTGGTCGGCCTGGACGGCCAGGTTCTCGGCGGTGCGCTGCACGCTGTCGGCAGAGGTGTTGGTCATCGGTTGCGCCTTTCGGTGGGTTAGCGGGTGTAGCTGAGGACGTTGCGGGCCGTGACGACGAGGTCGGTCACTTCGAGCGCCCGGCCGTCCTGGTCACGGGTCGTGCGGGTCACCAGACAAACCGGCGCGGGAGCTGTGAGGCCCAGCACCTCGCACTGCTGCTTGGTGGCGAGCGCGGGAATCACGTCGTCCCGCTGCTCGATGGTCAGGCCGAGGTCCTCGAACCGGGCGAGCATCCCGCCGGGTCCGGTGACCTCCTCCCAGAGGATCGGCAGGGCCTCAGAGATCGCCGGGAGGTACCAACTGCAGGCGGTCTGCAGCACAGTGACCGGCCCGTCCTCCTCGGCCTGGACGCCCTGCACGCGGTCGCGGACCAGGAGCGGGGCCCGTACCGGCACGCCGAGGATCTGGGCGACGTGGTCGGGTGCGGGCCGGTACTCGCGGGTCGTGACGACGCGGGACTTGAGGCCGGCGTCGCGGACGTCGGCGTAGAAGCCGCGCTCGGTCTGGGCCGTCGCACGGTTCGCGTCGGTGCGCAGCACCTTGGTGACGCGGGGGAGCACCTTCGTGCCCACCCCGGGCACCCCCTTGACCAGGCCCTCGCGGGCAAGCGCGTCGAGAGCACGGCGAACCGTGCCTTCGCTGCAGCCCAGCTCTGCGGCCAGATCCGGGTGCTTCGGCAGCACCGTGCCCGGCGGGTAATACCCGTCGTCAATGCGGGTTTTCAGGTCGCTGAGCGCCTGTTCCCACTTGGTCGGCTGTCTGGTCACACCGAGTTCTCCCTTGGTCCTGGTCTCAGCGGGGTGCCCACAGCATACGCACACCGACAGCAGAAACGCGATACCGACATCGGGACTTGACTCCGATATCGGAATGGGGGAGTCTCTTACTCGTCGCCACCACCGACCGGGGCCGAAACGCTCCGGAGGGTGACCGTCTGCGCGAGCACTCCAGACATGGCGAAAGCCCCAGGTCGCAGACCCAGGGCTCGCACGGTCCCCCGCCCGATCACCTTCCACAGATCGCGGGCGGGGGCCCTGTGACCAGCGGAAATCCCTCCGAGAGAGGTGCCAGTCATGGCCCACGCTACCCCGGTCCCCCCGATCACCCCCGAGGACCGCACCAAGGCCGGCGACGCCGCCGGCCGCCACCTGGACAACCTGTCCGGCAAGGGCGGTGCGCGGTGAGCCGCATCGAGAAGACGTTGGCGGTGCTCGGCACCGTCACCCCCGAGGGCGTGGGCTACCGGGTGGTCGATCCGATCACCGTGACGGAGTTCCAGACCCTCATCCGCGAGAAGTGGTGCGGCCGGGTCCAGGTCGGCGACGGCCTGCGCGGCCTGGCCCACTTCACCGCGCTGTGCGAGGTCGACGGCGACTCCGTCCTCATCACCGGCGAGATCGAGCCGGACGGCGGTGACCTCTGATGGCCATCTTCCGCCGCGAGTCGAAGCCGACCACCAGGACCGTGACGCCCGACCACGTCGACTCCACCACCGGCCGCACCTGGAGCGGCAGCGACTACGACGAGGCCAGGGCCAACGGCCGCACGGTCTACGCCCCCCGCACCAGCAACAGCCGCAACTGGCTCGGCCGCCGCCCCTCCTGACCGCCCGTCCACCCCGGGCCCGGCTCCGGCCGGGCCCCTTCTCTCCCGAGAGGAGACACGCGTGATCACCGAACTGATCTGGCTGGTCCTGCTCCTGGGGAACGCGGCGATCGTCGTCGGCGGCCTCTACCTGCTCGCCCTCGCCTACCTGGAAGGACGGCACCGGTGACGATCCCCCCGCCCCCGACCGAGCCGCCGACCGCCGGCATGCCCGCCCCCGACCCGGAGCCCGTGGTCGAGTGGTGGCGCAAGGACGGCCCGCGCATCCCCGCCCCGGCCTCGGACGCCACCGTTCACACCCCGGTGCCGGTCGGCGCCGGCGGCCCGGCCGCCCCGGCCTCCATGGAGGAGACAGCCGCCGCGTTCTGGGCGCCGGTCGGCCGAATCCTGGCCGAGCAGGTCCCCGCCATGGCCGCGCAGATCGGCCAGCAGGTCACCCAGCTCATGACCGAGACCGAGGCCCAGCGCTCGGCCCGCGAGCAGGTCGAGTACGAGGCCCGGATCAAGGCCGAACGCGCCGAGCGTGACGCCCTGTTCGCCGCGGCGGGGGAGACCTCCGAGCAGCAGACCGAGCGCCACCGCGTCGAGGACGCTCTGACCCCCGCCCACTACCGCCGGGACGACCTGGTCGGCATGGTCGACCTGCTCGCGTCCCGGATCAACGAGACCCCGGAGGAGCGGGCGGCCCGCCTGGAGACCGAGCGCGAGCTCGACAAGCGGCGGCGCCGCGCCGAGGAGGACCGCGTCCTGGCCGCTGCGGGGGAGACCCCGGAGCAGCGCACCAAGCGGCACCACCGACAGCAGCTCGCCGACAAGCGCGAGGCCGCCACCCGGGCCCGGCGCAAGCGTCGCCGCGCCGCCCGCACCGCTGGCCCCTCGGACCGGGTGCTCCGGTTCCGGCGCTGGTGCGTCCTGACCGCGATCTCGGCGGTCGGCGGCTACGCGACCGGCCTCGTGCAGATCACCACGCCCGGCGGGCCCTACGTCGGCGTGCTGCTCGCGCTCTTCGGCTGGGCCTTCGACCTCCACCTCCGCGACCGGGGCCGCCTGCGCGTCTCCGAGGTCCGCGGGGCCGGACCCCTCTTCTTCCTGGTCCTCGCCCGCATCCCGGTCGCCTCCGGCATCGCCGTCGCCACCGGTGCCGCCCCCCTCCTCTCCGCCCTTCACATCTACTGACCTGGAGTCACCATGACCTCCCTGCTCGGACCCATCACCGCCACCGGCGTGTGCCTCGTGATCATGGTGTGGCTGCTCGTCGGCCACCGGGGCAAGGGCACCCTCGCCGAACAGCACAAGGACCACCACACCGCCTGGTGGATGCTCCTGTTCGGCCTGTTCGCCCAGGGCGCCGGCCAGACCTTCGAGGCGCCGAAGGTCGTCGGCGACTCGCTCACCGCCGCGATGAACCACCAGTTCAACGCGGGCGCCGGGGCCACCGCCCTGATCCTCGTGATCGTCCTGTTCGGCACCAAGCCGCGCGTGTGGAAGGACGTGATCGTCGGCGGCACCCTCCCCGCCGCCGCAGTCGCTTCCGGCTCGATCCTCGCCCTGCCGTTCACCGTCGTCGGCTCGTTCTTCCACGGCCTGATCGGAGCCTGAGATGACCAACCCGCTCGCAGACGCCCTCACCCTGCACTCCGAAGCGCTGGCCGCGTGGAACGAGTGCCGCGCCAAGGCCCGGCAGATCAAGGACCCCAAGGAGCGCGCCGCCGCGCTCGAAGCGCTCAAGGGGGAGCGGCCCGTCCACCCCTACCTCGGCGGCCTCTCGCTCGCCGCGCTCCGCCAGGGCAACCGCCGGATGCTGGCCCCGATCCGCAGCCGCCACGCCGACGCCAAGGCCGACCACGCCGACAGCCTCTCGGAGTGGAAAGAGCGGCGCGCCAAGGCCCGGCAGATCAAGGACCCCGAGCAGCGCGCCAAGGCCCTGGAGGACCTCGGCGAGCGGCCGACCCACCCCGCCCTGGTCGCCGCCGGATGCGCGGTCGTCTCCGCCGTCCTGCTCGCCGGCATCCCCGTCGTCCGGCACTACGCCGGAGTCACCATCACCAGCGGCCTCACCCTGTGGGTGATCACCGCCCTGATCCTCGGCAACACCACCACCCCGAAGGAGGCCGCTCCGGCCCCCGCCGAGGGCGTCGCCGACGCCCCGGCGGACGGCGCCGACGAGGACGACCAGGAGGAGCCCGAGACCACCGCTCCAACCCCCGCCGAGACCCACCTCCTGACCGCCTCCCTCACCGCCTCCAAGCGGTCCGTTCTGCTCACCCGGCTGGCCACCGATCTGGGCACCTCCCACCCCGGTTGGGAGCCCTCCACCAAGGCCGTCAAGGCCCTCCTCTCCGAGGCCGGCATCCCGTTCCGCGAGGGGGTCCGCACGCCGGACGGCAACGGCCCCGGCGTCCACCACCAGGACGTGCCGCCGCTCCCCTCCCCCCGTGACCCCGCCCCTCTGGCCGGTGTTGTTGCCAACGTTGGTGCAGGTCAGAGTGCCAACGCCAACGCCAACAACGCCCCGGCGCCCACCGGCCGAGAGGGGTTCGTCCTCCAGCCCCACCCCACCGACCCGGCCCGGACGATCGTCGTCCACAACTCCGACGCCGCATGATCCACTCCCCCGAGAGGCAGCCCGCCATGATCAGCAACTGGCCCGACAAGCCCGTCCCCGAGTTCACCGACGCCGAGCTGTGCGCGGCCATCGAGCACCACCAGGACGACCCCGACTCCGTCACCCAGGAGATCGTCCGCAGCTGCTGGCGCGAGTGGGAGAAGCGCCGCGGACTCCCCCAGACCTGACCCCACATCCCGCCCCACCGGAGCCCCCGTCAGCACCCGCTGGCGGGGGCTCGGTCGTTTCCTGCCCTCCCTTCTGCGGTCCCGCCGGCGCTACCTCTCCGGGGCGCCGACCGTTGGACACGGCATGACCACTCAGACGGATGACGGGACCGAGGGCCGCTCGGAATTGCGGGCGTGGCTGGATCGGGCAGCCGCGGAGCCGTGGCAGTCGCCCTTCCCCGAGCGGCGGCCGGAGATCGAGGAACTACGCGAGGAGAGCACGCGCGTCGTCGCCCTGGCCGAGCGCTGGATGGAGAACCCCGAGACGCAGCCGTACGGCCGGGCGCTGTTCGACGCGATCAACGGCGACGAGTAGCCAGCTGGCCCGCCCGGGGGCGCGGAAGGACCCGTCACCTGTTGGTGGCGGGTCCTTCGGTTGCTCCGGAGGTTGCCTCTGCCGTTGCCCCAGAGGTTGCCTCGGAGGTTGCTCCTGCAGTTGCTCCGGAGGTTGCTTCGGGACAGCCCCTGTTGTCCCGCGTCCGCGCTGGTCACGCCCGGGACAACCCGGCCCCGCGAACGCCGACTACTTCTCCACGGACCCCCGTCCGTCGAGCAGCAGCACCCCGGGTGGCCCGTACCGCCCCTCGACGTCCTCGCCCGGACCGGCGGCCGACGCGGGCGGCGCCTGCCGACCGAGGGTGCACCGGTGCGGCTCACGGCATGCCTCCGGCGGGCCATCCGCCCGAGGGAGGGGGCCTCGGTGATCTTGGACGTGACGGCGGGTGGGTGGGACGGGCCAGAGCACCGCGGGCTCCCCCGGCAGACGCCTCCGAACCCTGCCACCCCCGACCGGGGCACTCCCGACCAAGCCCGGCCAAGACTTTTCACCGGCCCCTCCGCAAGCTCCGGGCCCGCCGAAAACTCCCGCCCGGGTCGACCGCCCCGAGGGGGCGGCCGAGTCGCTCGACCCCGGCCGGGCGAGGCCACCACCGCGAGCCGTCCACCGGGGGAGCCCGCAGGCCCCGACCCGTGAGGTTCAGGACGATGGCGGGCCGAGCGCGCGAAAGGCCGGCCCCGATCGGGACCGGCCCACCGCAACCCGCGGATCAGAACAGCGGCGGTGACACCGCGCCCTTCAACTCCGGCCCGGCCTGGACCGCCGGCGACGACGCGCTCGGCACGCTGTCCGAGAGCCGCCGACGCGGTCGGCCCTGGGTGTGCGCGGCAACCGCCTCGTCACCCACCCACTTGTCCCGACGCGCCTCGTACGCGGCCTGACGGCACGCAGGCTTGCAGTACTTCGGCCGGCGCCCGGTCGGCTTCGGCGGCCGGAACGACTCGTGGCACCACTCGCACGGCGAGAACCGGTCCCGATCACCAAGCTCCGTCTTCTCCATGCCCCGACCCTAGCGTTTCGTCAGTGACGAAACGGTCAGGGGGCGTTCCCTGCACCGGCTCCTCCGACAACGGGGAGCGTCCCCGCGGGCGCCGACGACGACGCGCTCGGCACCGGGGCGAACAGCGGCAGCGCGGGCGACGTCGACGGCACGGGCGGTGCCGGGGCGAACAGCGGCGGCAGACCGCCGATGAAGAACCCGACGCGCACCACGACGACCACCAGGACGAGCGCGGCGGCCCGGCCCGGCCACGTGCCCAGCATCCAGCGCGCCACGGACCCCGCGCTCGGCGGCGCCGGCGGCGGGGTGTCGTCCCTGATCCACTCGCCCATCGGCACCCGGCCGTGGTGCACCTTGAGGCGGTGCCCGTCGCGCTCCTCGAACGCCTCGTCCGCGCTGGCGTGGTGGCTGACCGTCCGGCACACCCCGCACCCGTAGACGTACATCGCCGCCCCTTCCTCCCCGATCCCCCCGCCATCCTGCCCGGCCGGGCCGGCCGGTACGTGAACCGACCGGCCCGTACGTCACCGGTTTCACGTACCGCCCGTCAGCCGAGGACGAGGGCGCCGGTCCGCACCGCGTGGGCGATCCGCCCGATCGCGTGCGGCAGCTTGCCCCGCGCCTCGCCGATGTTGCGCACCGAACTGTCGGGGTCGGCGGCGGTGACGGCCAGCTCGACCTCGCGCCCGCGCAGGCGGCGCAGCAGGTACGAGTGCCCGTTGATGTCGACCGCCGTCACCATCCGGACCTCGACCCGGTCGGAGCGCTGTGTGAAGGTCCGCTCGCCGAGCGCGCGCCGGGCCTCCTCCTCCGGGGAGAGCTTGGCGTCGTCCGGCGCGGCCCACCCCTCGTACATCATCGCGATGCCGGCGAACCCGTCCGGCGAGTCGGCGAAAGCCAGCGGCGTGACCGGTCCGGGCGCCGGGTAGCGCATCGCCCACGCCGCGAGGTCGTCGGCGGGGTTGCGGTGGCCGCTGGCCCACTGGCGCGGCGGGATGATCCGCAGCTCGATCGCCCCGGAGTCGATGTCCGCCAGGTGCAGCGAGAACAGCCGCGGCGGCTGGTCCCAGCCGCGCCGCTCTCCCTCCCGCGCCTCGATCGCCTTCACCGCCGTCGCGAGTGCGTCCCGCTCCGCGTCGCCCGTCGCCTCCACCGGCTCACCGAACAACACCTTCCGCCGCTCCAACGCCATCGCCCACTCCTCCACTTCACCGGCCGCGACCACCGCGACCACCCGACCTCTACCACCCGCCACCGACCGCCCGCAGCCACGTCAACCAACTGACCAACACCAACCAGCAGCACCACCAAACCCAGCAACCAACTCACCACCACAGCAACAGACATACGCCACAAACCAACCCAAACCCACCACACACAGCAGCCAGCACAGACCAACCACCAAGCCACCTACAGCACTCCAGGTATCGTCGATACGTGATCAAGGTCCGCCGGGCGGACAAAGGCAGGTAAAGGGGGTGGGTCCGGCATATGGGGTGGGTGACGCCGATCCGGGCCCCCCAGCAGGTGGACTACCGGCTGTCCCGCGACTGCGGATGCGACGTCGAGCACGACGCCCAGGTCGAGTACCGGCTCGCCTCCGAGCGGGACTTGCGGTGGATCGGCAGCGGGCTTTTGGAGCTCGGACTGACCGCCGGCGGACCGGTCGACGCGGACGCCGCTCGCGCGGTGATGGACGGGCGCGACCCGCGCACCGGCGAGCAGCTGGTGAAGCGCAAGCAGGTCCTCGACCCGCGCGGGAAGGTGCCCGCGCGCACCTTGGTGGACGCCGTCACCGCGCTCGCCGAGGCCGAGGGAATCAGCGCCGCGGAGTACCTCGGCGGGCCGCTCGGCGAGCGGTTCGCCCGTGCCGAGCGAGGCCTTCGCCGCGAGGGTGATCGGCACGTTCTGCCGCTCGCCGATGCCGAGCGGATCGCCGACGCAGCCGGCCTTTCCGTGGACGAGCTGTACGGCGCGGACGTCGTCGCCGAGGCCCGCCCGTGGACCGGTCGGCACGTCGACGTCGGCCTGCGCGGCGTCGACCTGGTCCTCGACATCCCCAAGTCCGTGTCGGTCGCGTGGGCACTCGCCGATGACGACCTGGCGGCCTCGATCGAGGACGACTGGCTCGCCTCGGTCGGCGAGGCGGTCGCCGCGCTGGAGGAGTGGACGGCGTACGGGATGGCCGGCCATCACGGCTCCGGCCAGCGCGCCGAACGCGTCGCCACGTCCGGGTTCGTGGGGTGGACGACGCTGCACCGCAGCGCGCGGCCGGTCGGCGGCGCGGTCGGCGATCCGCACCTGCACGTTCACGTGAACATCGCGCACATGGCCAAGGGCGAGGACGGCCGGTGGCGCACCATCGCGGCCGGCGCCGAGGACCTGCTGCGGCACGCGCGCCTGGTCAACGAGATCGCCGAGGCCCGCCTGCGCGCGAGGCTCACCGAGCAGTACGGCGCCCGCTTCGAGCGCTCCGAAACCACCGGCGCGTGGGAACTCGCGGGCGTCAGCGAGCAGCTGCGCGAGACGTTCTCCCGGCGGCACCACCAGGTCGTCGGCGACGTCGGCGAAGGCGCCACCCGCGACCAGCAGAAGGCCGCCGCACGGCGCACCGCCGAGGCGAAACTCGACCAGGCCGAGCAGGCCGGAGAGCGCAGCAACTGGCGCGCACAGGCCGCCGCGGTGATGGCCAGCGACCTCTCAGGCCTGACCGACGAGGAGCGCCAGGCCGCACTCGCGGAGGCGGGACGGGCGGTCGACGCGATGGTGCGCGGAGCGCTGCCGGGACCGGACGGAAGTGGCCCCGGGGCCACCGGTCCGGACGGCCCGGTGCTGCCGACGCCGGAGCGGATCGCCTCCCAAATTTGGGACGCCGAGCACGGCCTGGTCGCGTCGACGAAGGCCGTGCAGCACACGCACGTCATGGCCGCCGTCACGGCGGCGCTGCCCTACCTGGACTCCGTCGAGCAGCTCGAAGCCCTCGTCGAGGAGGTCCTCGCCGTCGACGGGCACGCGGTGCGGCTGACCGACTCCACCCGGCACCACCAGGTGCACCGCCAGCGCTACACCCACACCAGCGTGGTCGAGGCCGAGGCGACCATCATCAGGTCCGCGGCGACCGGCTACGGCAGGGGTCTCGCGCAGCTCACCCAGGAGGCCGCCGAGCTCACCATCGCCACCGCCGAACTCGCCCGGTCGACGGCGGACCGGCCATTCCGGTTCAGCGAGCAGCAGGGCGAGGTCATCACCCGCCTGCTGACCGCAGGGCACGCCACCGACGCCGTGATCGGGGTCGCCGGGGCGGGCAAGACGACGCTCATGGCCGCCGCGCGCACGGGTTGGGAGGCAGCCGGCCTTTCCGTGGTCGGCGCCTCGACGGCCGCGGTCGCGGCGGCGAACCTGACGGCCGAGGCGGGGATCGACAGCCGGACGATCGCCGCGTGGACGCGCGACATCACCGGCGGCCGCGGCCTGGCCGGGGTCGGCGTGCTGGTCATCGACGAGGCCGGCATGGTGGACGACCGGGCGTTCGCCGTGCTGCTGCGGCACGCCGCCGAGACCGGCACCAAGGTCGTCGCGATCGGCGACCCGCAGCAGTTGAGGGCGGTCGGGATCGGGGGCGGGTTCGCCCGGGTGCACCAGATTGTCGACGGCCTGGTTCTCGACGAGAACCGGCGCCAGACCGATCCGGTGGAGCGGGCCGCGCTGGAGACGTGGCGGGCTGGGGGGCGCACCAGCGCGCTGGCGATGCTCGCCGAGCGCGGGCGCGTCCAGGCCACCGAGACCGCCGACCAGGCCCACACCTCCATGCTCCACGCGTGGGACACCGCCCGCACCAGGTGGGCCGGTGACCCGCACGGCCAGGTCGAGCAGCTGCTGTTGCTGGCTGCCCGCCGGGCCGACGTTGCCGCGCTCAACGTCGGCGCCCGGTCGCTGCTGGTCGCTGCTGGCGAACTCGAGCACGGCCAGACGTTCCGCACCCCGGATGGCGGGCGCACCGAGTTCGCGCCGGGCGACCTGGTCCACGTACGCCGCAACGACTACCGCTCCCGCCGCGACGCCGACCAGGTCGACGTGCTGAACGGCTTCCGGGGCGTGGCGCTGCAGGTGGACGCGCGGCGCGGCGTGCTGGTCGAGTGGCGCCGCCCGGACGGCGCCGGCGGACACCGCACCGACCAGGCGTGGATGAGCCCGCGCGACGTCGCCGAGGGCCGGCTGACTCACGGCTACGCGATGACGATCGGCTCAGCCCAGGGCCTCACCTCCGAGGTGACGATCGCCTCCGGCCGGGGCGCCGACGCCCACAGCCTCTACCCCGCCCTGTCCCGGGCCCGGCAGGAGACGCACCTGTTCCTGCCCTTGGTCGAGGTCGAGGACGAGGTCACCCGGATCACCCTCGGCGAGCCGCGGACCGACGCCGAGCGCCTCGACCGCGCCGTCGCGGCGTACGGGCGCCAGCTGGAGCACGACCAGGACGACGTGATGGTCGTCGACGAGCTCACCGCCGTCCCGGCCGGGCCCGCCGACGTCGACGAGCACCAGGTCGTCGAGGAGCAGCGGGCGCGGCCGGTCGCCGACGTCGCCGAGGTCCCGGCGCAGCGTCAGGAACCGCCGGCGGTGGAACAGCCGGCTGACTTCCGCACCGGCCCCGTGCTGCCGGACCCGGCCGAGCAGCCCGCCCAGGCGCCCACCGAGGAGGAGATCCGTCGGGCGCTGGCTGAGGTGAACGCCCAGCTCGAAGCCGTCCGCCGGGCGCAGCAGATCCCCGGCTGGCGTGAGCGCCCGCACGGCAAGGTGCCCACGAGCGCACTGCTGCCGCGCGCCGAGAAGGCCGCGGCCGACGCCTCGCAGGCCCGCGCGACCGCGTACGGGCTCGACGTCCAGGCCGAGCGGCTCGCCGCGGTTCTCGGCACCGACCAGGCCCCCGGGCGCCAGCGGGTCGTCAAGGTCAGCGCGCACCTGGACGCGGCCGAGCAGCTGCTCGGGCGGGCCGGCCAGCTCGACCAGGGCGCCGCCGACGTCGACACCCGGGTCCGGGAGATGTACTCGGCGAACTACGAGGACAGCCGGATCGAGGCGCGCATCCGCGAGCGGGCGGCCCTGCGGCGCTCCGCCGTGTTCTTCCAGCGCGGCGGGATGCTGGAGGCCGCCGACGCGCTGCGGCAGCGCGTCGGCGAGCGCACCGGGCAGATCGAGCAGCTGCGCGAGCAGGGCGCCCAACTCCGCACGCAGGCCGACGAGCTGCGGAAGGCGGCGCGGGCCGAGGTCGACCGGGCGGACGGCGGCGTCTACGGGACGGTCGAGCAGCGCGTCGCCCAGCGACGGGCCGCTCTGCCGGAGTTGGCCGAGCGCCTCGATCTGCGCGACCGCAACGAGCACCAGCGCCTCATCCAGGACGCCGCCACCCAGCGGCGCACCGCCGAACAGCTCGACGGCCGCGCAGCCGGCCTTCGCGAGGAAGCCGCGGTCCGCGAGCAGCTGCCCGCCGGGCGCCGGGTGACCGAGGAGACCGAGCGGGCCACCGCGGCCGTCCAGGCCCAGCAGCGGCGGGCCGCCGAGCAGGCCCGCGCCGCCGAACGGCAGCGCCAGTACGACCAGTACACGTACCGGTACGAGCCGCCGACCCAGGGCCGGTCCGGTCCGAGCATCGGCCGCTGAACTTCCGCCGGGCCGCCGAAAGGGGGTCCGTACGGAAGAAGTCGGCGCCCGCCGGCCCCTTGTCCTCCCCCCTTGTCCCGCAGGTCAGAGCACGTTGTCCCGCCCCCGCCGGCGGGACAACAAGGGAACCCGAAACGGGACTTGAAACGGAACCCGAAACGGGACTCCGAACAGGACCCCGAACGGAACCCGAAACGGAACCGCCCACCGTTTCGTCAGCGATGAAACGGTGGGCGGTCCTCCCCTCCCCGACCGGTCAGCCGGTCGTTGGCGGGAGCGTTGGTGCAGGCCGGAGCGCCAACGGGCGCCGACCCGTCGACGGCACCGGCGCCGGGACGGGCGGGGGCGCGGTCTCGGCGGCGAGCTCGGCGGCGGTCCGGCCAGCGCGGTGCGGGGCGACGTCGGCGACGTCCTGGCGGTCGCGGTCGAAGCCGGGGCCGAGGGGGCGACGGGTCATCAGGACCTCTCGATCATCGGGTCGGGTCGGCATCCGAGGTGGGCGCCGATGGTGGCGAAGACCGGGGCCAGCTCGCCGCCGCAGTCGGCGCAGTGCGGCGTGCGGCGGTCGTCGGCGGGCCCGGCCGGGGCGGGCACGGTGAAGCGCTGGGCAAGGTGGCGGCGGCTGCTGCGGTCGGGGACCGTGGCGGAGCGCTGGTTGCGGAAGCGCTCGGCGGCCTGGTCGAACGTCACCTTCGCCGGGGCCTGCTTGGGAACGGCGATCTCGCCGGTGTGCGGGTCGACGCCTTCGGGGACCAGGCGGTGCGCGAGCTTGGCGCGCAGCTCGGCGATCCGCCCGCCGGTGACACCGGCCGGGCGCGGCGGGGCGGGGTGTCCGGCGAGGGCGAGGCCTGCGGCCAGGCCGACGACGGTGCGTTCGCCCCGGCGGTCCGCGAGGGCTTGGGCCAGGGACACGCCCATGGACTCGCCGTCCGGCACGATCATCCAGCCGGAGGGGGTGCCGGAGTTCCGGAAGCGGTGCATGCGGCGCAGGCTCTTGCGCCGGATGACCTTGGTGGGCTGCAGGTACTGCAGGGCGGCGAGGCCCCGGACCGGGGCGGTGATCTGCACCGCGTTGCCGTCCGCGTCGGTGGTCCAGTAGGTGATGCCGTCGTGTGAGCCGTCCGCCTCGGCCAGGACCGCCCGGCCGCCCTGGTGGCGTTCGACGGAGCGGTTGGCCATGCGCGGGTTGGCGTGCTTGCCGCCGTGCCGGGCGCCGTGGCGCTTCTCGTCAGCGCCGGGCTTCTCCGGGCTCCAGGCGGATTTGCGGGTGGCCCTGGCCTCGACGCGGCGCTTACCGGTCTTCACCTTCACCGGCTCGCCGTCGCCGTCGAGGAGAGGCAGACCGTACCTGTCGGTGAGGGTCTGCTCCTCCTCGACCAGCACGGTGGAGTCGGCGGCGCGGGCGTGCTTGCGCAGCAGGCGGGCGAGGACCTGGGCCTCCTCGGCGGTGACGCGGGTCGGCTTCTCGGCCTTGCGCAGGCCCTTGTAGCCCCAGATCCGGCCGGTACCAGCGGAGTTGCCGTCCTCGTCTTCGTCGGTGGCCGCGTCGATCCAGCCTTCGGGCAGTCCGCCGGCCTCGTCGATCTCGGCGATCTCGGCCTTGGCCTGCTCGCGCCACTGGGAGCGGTAGGCGTCGTCGTTCTCGTCGTCGCCGGCCTGCTCGCTCGGGTGCGCGTTGCCCTTGGCGGCGGCCTTGGCCTCGGCCCTGCGCTTGGACGCCTCGCGCTGGTCGGCCTGCCACTCGTCGGGCATCTCGTCCTGGTAGCGCTTGGCGTTGAACTGGCCGTGCTTGGCGAAGTACCGGGCGGCGCTCGCGGGGTCGGTGATGCCGTGGGTGGTGTCGTAGTCGACGGCGGTTCCGGCGAGTAGGTGCTTGGCTGCGTCGGCGGCGATGTGCCGGGCGGCGTCGTTGCACGGGGCGTCGAGGCCGGGCAGGTGGGCCTCGGCCTCGGCCCGGGTGCAGTGGTGCTTCTTGCGGTGGTGGGCGACGGCGTGCGGGCAGCGGCGGGCAGCGGCGTGCCGGGCGACGGCCTGAGCGCGGGTGCCGTGGCCACCGGGGCAGCCGGCCTCCACCGGCTCCTCGACCCGGATCGGCTTGCCCTTGACGTCCTTGCCGATGACGGCGGTCTCGGTGAGGAACAGGCCTGCGTCGTCGCGGGCCTGGCGCAGCGGCTCGCACTTCTCTCCGGCCTTGGCGTTGGCGCAGGCCTCGGTGCCGTAGACGATGTGGTTCCAGACCCGGGAGAGCCAGGTCTTGTAGGTGCAGCCGGCGCCGACCGGGCGGATGCCGCGCTTGGGCACGCGGGCCCGGTCCTTGGGTTCGCACATGAGGATGTGCACGTGGGGGGCTCCTCGGCGCTGGAACTCCAGCTTCCACAGGCACAGGACCTTGTCGCCCTGCCACAGCTGGGTGACGACCGAGGTGATGCCGGCGGCCCTGAGTTCGGCGTCGAAGTCACCCGATCCGGCGGCGTCCAGTGCGGACGGAAGTTGACGGGCCTTGAGCGAGGCCTTCACGCGGAGGCGGTCGACGACTGCCGGTGAGACCTCCTTGCCCTTCTCGTTGAGGTACAGGGTGACCGGGCGGACCCGGCCCCAGGCGCGCTCGTGGTAGCGCCAGAACAGGTCCATGTGCTCGTGGAAGGCGCGGCCGTCCGGCACCGCGGACAGCCAGTCGTCTCCGTAGGTCAGGGTGTGGATCGGGATCTGCTGGTCCCCCGCCCGCTCGACCAGCGGGGTGTAGTCGATGGCGCCGAAGCTCAAGGTCATGCGCTGGCGGGCCCGCTCGGACAGGCCGAAGATCCGGCCGCGCTTGGTGGGCTCGGGGAACTCCCCGTCCGGGTAGAGGCGGGCTTGCTCGATGACGCGCTGCCACCAGCTCTCCCGGTTGCGGCGGGTGGCAGCGTCGCCCTTGCCGTTGAGGTAGGCGGGCTCCAGGGGCACGGCGAGCTGCACGTCCTCGTGCTCCTGGCGGGCCTCCTCGGCCGCTGCGGCGAGCTCGGCGGCGCTCGGGTCCAGGCCCATGCTGTGGCAGGCCCCTACGGCCCGTACAGCGTCTGCGAAGTCCATGTCGGCGTGGAGCGCCTTCACCGACGCCTCGCGGCGCTGGCAGGCCCGCAGGGCCGCGCGTTCACGGGCCTGGGAGTCGTGGGAGCCGATGCGGACCGTTCCGGGGCTGACGTAGAGCGTCCACTCGATCGACTGGCCGCCGTCCCAGTCCGCAGCGGCGGCGCGCTGAGGGGCCATGTACGGCGAGCGGGAGCGGGCGTCCTCCCACTCGTCGGGGTCGAGCTCCGGCCCGAAGTGGTCGCGGACGTGCCCGATGAGCTCCGCCGAGGGGAAGCCGCGGCCCCGCCGAACCATCCGGCCTGTGACCTGCGGCTTTGCCTTCGTCGGGGCTTCGGGCGCCGTCGTGCGGGCCGTCCCGTGGAAAAGTCGGGAAGAGATGGCTGATGTGACAAGCCCCAGGCCGGAGGCGGCGTCAGCGGGGTTCGCGACGTCGCGGGCTGACGGTCCGGGGGTGGTCATGGCGAAGAGCGCCAGAGTGTTGATCTTGGTCTCGGCGCTGGTGATCTTGGTGCGCGAAAAGGCACCGGGCCGGGGCTCGACCGCCGGGGCGGGAGCGTCACTCAGGCCGGTGACTGTCGG
This sequence comes from Kitasatospora sp. NPDC001309, assembly GCF_042896295.1. Classification (NCBI taxonomy): domain Bacteria; kingdom Bacillati; phylum Actinomycetota; class Actinomycetes; order Kitasatosporales; family Streptomycetaceae; genus Kitasatospora; species Kitasatospora sp. NPDC001309. Next base: position 17,298 of record NZ_JBIAXC010000085.1, read on the forward strand.
AGGAGTTGTTGCGCGGATGGCTGTGCCACCCGCTACCATCGGGTTCAAGTGGTCAGGTGTCCTGTGTTATCGCGGCGAGCGAATTCTTTGGACCTGATCGCCTAGAGAGGCCGGGGTGTAGGAGCCCCGGTCTTTCGCGTTTTCAGGTCTATTGACGACCGATCATGCCCTATCCGGGCGCTCGGCGTGGCGTACGGCGCGAAAGTGCCGCATGTGATCTGGAAGACCGCTCAGGGCCGGTCCCCCGTCGACGGGGACCGGCCCTGACGTGTTTGTGCTGCTAGTAGTGCTCGTGGGGTGGGCAGTTGGGGCAGACGTCGGTCTGGTGGTACGGGGTCGGCCGGCAGAAGTGCCAGCCCGCCCGCTGCCGGAAGGAGGAGTCGGCTTCGCCGGGGCGTCCGTGGAAGGCGGCGCCGCACCCTCGGTCGCAGGTCATGGTGGCGGTTGGGCGGGCCGGGCAGGTGGAGCAGTCGTCATCGTCGTCGCACTTGCGGGTGCAGAGCCCGGTGTAGGTGACGGTCATGCGACGGTCCCGCTGATCTGGAGTGCGGTGGTGGCGGCCCGGCGGAAGACCTGGGCGTGCTGGGCGTAGACCGACCAGCCGCGTGCGGCGAGGGGTTCGAGGCCGGCGGCGAGGTCGGTCAGCGCGGCGTGGATCTGCTGGCTCTGCTGGGCCAGCTGCTGCGCGGTCAGGTCGATCGCCGGGCCGGTGGGGTTGCCGAGCAGTTCGCGCGCGGCGCGGAGCTCCGTCTCCTCACGGGCGGTGATCCGCCGGTCGGCAGCCACGTTGTACAGCAGCTGACAGAGGTCGGGAATCCCGGTGTAGTCCTCGCCGGTGGAGACCGCGTCGTCCGGCTCGGTGTTCGTGGGTTCGGTCGTCATCGCTTCACCGCCGGAAGGGGTCGGCGGCGTCGCCGCGCAGGACGGCGGCGACCAGGGCGGCGACTTCGCGGGCACCGGCCTCGGTGGTCGGGGCGTAGATGGAGCAGACCCTGGTCTGAGGCTGGTTGACGGTCAGGTCCCAGCCGCCGTCGATGTAGAGGGAGACCCGCAGGCCGGTTTCGTTGATGCCCCAGGTCGGCCCGCCGGGGACCGGAGCGACGGCGACGGAGCCGCGGCCGCCCTGGGAAGGGACGACGGTCAGGCCGAGCTCGGTGAAGGCGTCGCTCAGGGCTCGGAGCAGCTCGGTGAGTTCGGCGGGGGTCCGCTCGGTGCGGGCCATGCGGTGGTGCTTGGTGCTGGTGGCCTCCGCTGCGGCCTGGGCCAGCCAGCCAGCGGCGTCGCCGCCGTGGTGGCCGTGCTTCTCGGCGGCGGCGGCGAGGTCGTCCAGGAGGCGGGTGGCCTCC
>NZ_JBIAXC010000086.1:0-16322 GCF_042896295.1 Kitasatospora sp. NPDC001309
GGCGGAGCCCGGGCCCCTCCGGCGCATAGCGCCGGAATCATTATCCAGCGAATCCGCTTCGCGAATTCGAAATGCCTTCGACCCCTTTTCCTCGCGCTTCGCGCTCGGAATTCAGACGCCTTTCAAGCCTCCCGAGGACGTGAATTCAAGCCCATTTCTGACTCGAATTCTCGCCGATTTCCTATCGCTCAAGAATCCCCAAGATCGGCCCAGAATCGCCAATTCGAGTCGAATTCAGCCCACTTTATCGAGTGGAATTCACCCTCATTTTCACCCCTTAAAACTGCCTCATCGACAACCCATCCAGCATTCCCCAGCCCCATTTCCGATCCCCTTTCTCGGCCCTTTCCGTTGACGATGTGGCGCAAAATTCGGGTAGATGTGTATCACTCCGGGGCGTCAGGAGATCCCGCTGGACGCCCCCATGCGGGTCTGAATTCGAGGCGGTTCGGGACAGCAAAAAGCCCCCTCAAATGAGGGGGCTTTCGCCTTGAATTGCCCTGCCTATTCGCCCATCTGGGCTACAGCTTCGGCATCCTCGCGCTTTTCGTAGAACGCCTGGATTTCGGAGAAGCGGTATTTCTGCTTTCCCTTGGGGCCGATTCCTTCGGGGAATTCGGGGTAACGGCGCTTGTGCGCGCTCATGGTGTTGGACGGCCGCTTGACGCCCATCTCCTCGAACTTCCTGGAGATGGCTGCGAGGCTCAGCAGCTCCTCCTCGGCCTCGGCCGGCGCCTGGGTGCCGTAGGGCTCCAGGGCGCGCTCCAGGGCGTCACGGAGGGCGTCATCCTGGCTGTCAGGCTGGGCGTCACCCTTCGTCAGTGTCACGCGCTGACCAGGGATTTTGTCCGCGAGAGGGGCCCCAGGGGCCGTTTCGAGGGTTTCCGCGGTTCGTGACGTGACATCGTGACGCCCGGCCTCCTCCTCGTGCACGGTGCCCCGCAGCAGGGCCGGGACGTCGACCACGGAGCGGCGGGGCGGGAGGCCGAAGAGGTCTTCTTCCCGGTATCCGGTGTGCTTGCGCCAGGCGTCCACGTAGGCCCGGAAATTCGCTTCCTTGGTCCACGGGGACTGGAATGAATCCTCGTCGCCGCCTTCAACGGCGATGATGCGTCCGGCCTTGCGGGGCGATTCCGGCACCGGGTTGCGGGCGATAATCTTCCGCCACTGCTGGACGGTGTAGCTTCCCATCATGATGAGGTTGAACAGCCCGCGCAGACCCTTGTTTCCGAAGACCCTTTCGTCCAGGTCCTGGAATACCGCGATTACGTGCACATTCACGTGCCGCCCGAGTCGCATAATCGACGCGACGTCTCCCCAGACGGGGTCACCGGCCTTTGCCTTCTCCGGCTTATTGTCGGCCCACCACTCACGGGAGATATCGCCGAATTCGTTGCCCTCTTCGATGATGAGGACGAGCGGGTCAAACTTCCGCGCCTTGTTCTTCTTCGCGATGAAGGTCCGGGCCTTCGTCTCCTCCTTCACCCAGTCGATAGCGGCGCGCATGTCCTGGACGTTCTCAGGGTCGTTGTAGATGTGAATTCCAGCGGCGCCCTCGTATTCGTCAAGCGACACCACCTTGACGTCCGGAGAGACGACTGTGGCGCGCTGGCGGACGAGTTGAGCGATAAGCATGTAGAGGAATGCCGATTTTCCACCGCCGGAGCCGATGGAGAGCGCCCAGTGCGACGTTTCGCCGGACAGCTTCTTCACCAGGAAGCGGCCGAAGGCGTCGACGCCGACCAGCAGTTCCCCGGGCTTGAGGGTATTGAGGAACTGCTGCACTTCCTCGCTGAGGAAGTCCACATCGGCCGGCGGCTCCGGCTTCGGCTTGGGCTTGGGCTTGTGCGTCCAGGTGACGTGGTGCTCGGCGCCCATGAGCTGCCAGGCGCTCACCCACTCCCCGGGCAACCGGGAGTTGACCATGGCGTCCAGGGCGATCTTCTCGGAGTCGGAGCCGACGAAGGAGAGGGGGAGGCCGAGGAGGACCGCGGCGTCCTCCTCGGCGAGGGTCTCCGGGATGGTCAGCCAGTCCCACAGCAGGTCTTCCTCCGGGAGGCGGAGGGTGATCCGCAGCGCGGCCCACAGCGAGGGGCCGTAGGTGGCTTCGTCGCCGAGCAGCTCCCGGATCTCCCGGACCGGCTTGGCCGTCCAGGTGGCGGAGTGCGCGCCGCCCATCAGGTGCCAGGCGCTCACCCAGTCGCCGGGCAGGCGCATGTTGACGATCTCGTCCAGCCAGGCGCGGTCGCGGTCGGTGCCGAGGAACTCCACCGGGAGGCGGAGGCGGACCTGGGCGCCGTCCGCGTCCAGGTGCTGGGGCACGGTGAGCCAGTCCGCCTGTTCGGCCTCCTCCGGCAGGTGGAGCCCGGACTTCACCGCGACCCACAGCGCCGGGCCGTACAGGACGTCGTCGGTGGGCTGGGGGCCGGTCCACCACTTGAGTCCGCCGGGCCCGGTGGCCGCGGCGCCGGCCGCGACCGCCCCGGCGACGCCGAGGCCGGCCTGAGTCCACCCGGGCTGGACGACGTAGGCGTACGCGGCGGCCGGCACGGCGACCCGCAGCGCGAGGACGGAGACGTACGCCCACCGGCCGTAGGAGGCCAGCGCCCGCCACAGCGCCACGGGGACCATCAGCAGGCCGCGCACGGCCCTGCCCAGCGCCCGGGCGCCCGTGGCGGCCCAGACCACGGCGATTCCGGCCCAGTCGGCGAGCTGGAGCAGGCGGCGGGGCACCTGCCCGTACAGGCCGTCCAGCCAGTCCTGCCAGACGACGACCTTGCCGACCACCCAGTCGAAGGCGGTCGCGCCCGGGGTCGGCCCGGGCAGGGCGATCGAGCCCATCTCCGCGGCGGGCTGGGCGAAGGGCGCCGGCGGGACGGGGGCGTTGTCCCAGAACCCGGCGCCCGACTCCTTCTTCGCCGCGGCGGTCTTCGCGCTGAGCGGGCGTCCGGCGAGGAAGCGGCCGAGGCCACCGGCCAGCGCCTTCGTGCCCTTCTCGATCGCTTCGTCGCCCTTCTTCTTCTCGGCGGCGGTGCGCTTGGGCATCTGGCTGATCAGCCAGCCGATCGCCGCCAGCGCGAGCAGCACGCCCAGGGGGGTCAGGTGGGTAACGCGTCCCAGCCACCCGAGGACGTCCCCGACCGTGCCCGCGATGCCGCCCTGGGCGCCGGGGGCGGGCGTCGTGGACGGGGTGGGGGCGGGGGAGGCCGGGGCCTGAGCGAGGCCGGATAGCGCGCTGTGGGCGGCGTCCGCGGCTGACAGGCTGTGCATGGTGCTCTCCTCTCCATTGCTGGGGAGCCATCGGCCGGGCGGGGCTGTTCCCCCCGCCCGGCGCTCCCCTCCTGATCTCGGATCAGCAGGTGATCAGTCAGTGTGCGCGCCACCTGCGACAGATCGCGCGCCTTTTCGGTTCCTCGCCGGTCACCCGGTCGGCGGAGCCGTCCGGCCGGCCATCCGCTCCAGGAGGGCGGCGGCGCCGTGGTGTCCGGCCCGCCAGCACTCGTGGGCGGCCTCGGCGAGCACCTCGGCCCGGTACTCCCGGACCATGTGCGCGGCCTCCTCCGGGCCCTCCACCCCGAGCCAGAGCCGGTACGCCAGCTCCGACTCCGGGGTGTCGAACTCCGGCTTCATCAGCGGGTGCCGTGCTCGGCGTGCCACGGGCACGGGTCCTCCGGCGGGCACGGGCCGCAGCCCGGCGGCACCGAGTACCAGAACAGGTACTCCTGCCTGACGTACGCCCTCAGGCCGCCCGGGGCGTCCCACTCGATCGAGTCGGGACCGATCGGTCCGGCGACCTCTTCCGGGTGGAGCCGGTCGTACTGCTGGAGCGCGTACGCCGCCGCCTCGGCGAGCTGGGCGTCCGCCTCGGTCCGGCTCTGCCACCACCTCCGGTCGGCCAGCGCCGCCGTCCGGAGGGCGGTCTCGCGCCGCTCCGCCACGGTCGTCGGCCCGTAGTACTCCGGCCGGTGCGGGCCCTCCAGCTCGCGGGCGAGCTTGGCGACCTCCTCCGTCTCATGGGCGAGGTCGGGGGCGCCCGAGTAGGCCACGGCCGCAGACGGGGCGCTGAACGCCGGGTAGTGGGTCAGCTTCCGACGGGTGGTGTCGCCCATGGTCACGCCACCTTCCGCAGCTCGTACGAGTAGCAGAGCGCCGAGCCGCCGCTCAGGAAGCCGGGGATGCGCACCGTCCAGCGCCCGCCCGTGAGGTCGCTCGGGGCCAGCTGCCCCGGGGCCAGGTCGTCCAGGATCTTGCCGACCTTGCCGACCGCCCACGGGTCCGCCTCGGAGGCCAAGACCTCCACCTGATCGCCAGCCTTGAACATCGTCGTCTCCTTCGTGGAAGTGGGGCGGGCCCGGGGGTGGGCCCGCCCCTGGGGGTGGGTCAGAGGGACTGGAGCCCGGCGTCCCGGACCATCTGCTCGACCTGCTGCGGGGTGACGGTCAGCTGCCCGTCGCCGACGATCAGCCCGGCCGCGCGCATCTTCGCGTTGGCCTCGTTGGCGAGGACCTGGAGCGGCTCCTCGTAGGCCGTGGCGACGGCGCGCCGCTCCGGGTCCAGGGCCACGACCGCCAGCGCGGTCCGCAGCATCGCGTAGGCCCGGAGCGCTTCGCGGGTGGTGTCGTCCATGGGGTTCTCCTTCATGGTGCGGTCGTGAGGGTGGTTCAGCTCAGTCCGGCGATCAGCAGGACGGCGGGCAGGATGCCCAGCGCGACGTGCGCGGTCTGGTCTACATGGGCGGCGCCGCCGTGCGCGGCGAAACCGGCCTGTCGGGCCCAGCTCATCCAGCGGGCGACCGGCCAGCGGCGGTCGATCACGCTGTGGCTGACGCCGAGCCAGACCAGCGCCCCGGCCGCGGCCGGCAGGCTGGGCCGCAGGTCGAGCACCGCCGCGGCGACCAGCAGCAGCGCCGCCGAGGTGATGACGTGGGTGGCCGCGTGGGCGAGGTTGGCGCCCCAGCCGTGGTGGTGGCGGCCGGGGTGCGGGTCCTTGTCCCCCTCCGTCCACCCGGCCTTGCGCTTGGCCTGGGCGTCCGTCTGGAACGGGTAGTCGGCCAGCCAATGGGCGGTCAGCAGCACGAACGCGAGGATGCCGGCGGCGTCCTTCATGGGGTCCCTCCCGGGGGTGGGGCGGGCCCTGAGCAGGCCCGCCCCGGTAGTCGTGGCGTCGTGGTGGCGTGGCGTCATGACGCCACGAAGGAGGCTAGAACCAGTAGGACTTCGAGTCGCGCTCCGCCTTGGCCTTCGCCTTGGCGTCCCGCTCCTCCTTCGCCTTCGCGTCGCGGGCGGACTCCTCGGCCTCCTCGCGGGCGACCGCCTCGGCCTGGATCTGGTCGATCTTCCGGCCGATCTTCGAGCGGTCCCCGCCCGCGGCGGCCCGGGCGACCAGCAGCGTGAGCTTGGCCTTCTCCGCGGTGGTGTAGTACTTCGGCTCCTGCGCCATCTCGATCAGCTCCTGTCGGCGTTCGCGGCGAACCCGAAGGCCGGCACGCTGGGGGTGGTGAGGGTCGACTTGCTGTTGCGGATCTCCCGCCGGACGGTGTCCGGCCGGACCTCCTTCGTGGTGCGCGCGGCCACCCAGTCGGTCACCGCTTTTGGGTCGGTGCCCACCTCGACCACCGCGGAGCGGACGAGAGAGGCGACGGACGGCGCCTTCGGCTGCTCGGGCACCCGGTGCTCCGTCCCGGCGCTCAGCGCGGAGACGAGATCGGCCGGGAGGGGGAGCTGGACGGTCTCCGGGCGGAGACCGGCGGGCGTCTCCGCCTCGCTGGCCTGCTGCTTCGCCTTCTCCAGGCGGACATCCGCCCCGTCTCCGCCGGAGAGCGCGGCGGCGGACTCCGGGCGGACGGCGGTCACCGGGGTCCACACCGGCAGGTTCCACTCGGGGACGGGGGTGGCCATGGTGGTCAGCGCCCGGGCCTGCTCCTGCTCGCCGTCGACCTGCTCCAGCTCCGCCCAGGCGCCGGCCAGCACCCGGGCCGACTTGGACTGGGCACGGGCGAAGGTGGCGCCGGCCGTGGAGAGCGATTCCATGCGGACCCGCTCGACCCGGGTCCGGGCGTTCAGCGACGCTCGGGCGATCGCCGTGTTGTCACGGCTGTCCTGGAGGATGCGGCCGATCTCGTGACGGGCCTTCGGGGAGATCTCGGTGGCCTCCCACAGCGAGTGGAGCCACCACAACCCCTTCGCCGCGAGCGGGAGCCAGGACACCGCGAGCCAAGCGGCCGGCATGGTGGTGGTGAGCGCGTGGGCGACCAGGACGGCGGTCGCCATCAGGCCGAACAGCCAGCCCAGCACCGTGACGCGCCGGTCGTGGTCGCCCTGGGCGGCCAACCGGCGCTCGTAGGCCAGCGCCGACAGCCAGATGCCGTCGAACCCGAGGCCGATGATGATGGCGAGCGGGAGCGGCATCACGCTGCCGAGCCAGAGCGCGACCACCGTCACCGTGAGCACGGCGGAGAAGAGGGTGGAGGCGAGGGCGGGGGCGGCGAGCTTGAGTCGCCGCACGGACTGCGTTTTCATGGGGCGGGCCCTCCTAGCGGGCTCGTTGGGGGCCGCGCCCCGGTGCAACGGGGCGCGGCTCAGCGATGAGGTGGAGCGGGATGGACGGGGGCTCCTCGGTCCCGGCCTGTCGAGCCGGGGTGTGCAAATCGCACCGGGAGCCGCAGGGGTAGCGCCGGGCCGGACGGCCGCAGTGGCGGCCCTCCCGGCGCACCCACTGGTCACAGCGGGTGGCACCGGGGCCGGGCATCAGGGGGTCTGACCGTCCAGCAGGTGGCCGACCGCCCAGCAGATGACCAGGTAGGCGGCGGCGCCGACGCTCACCGTGGCGGCGAGGCTGGCCAGCAGCTCCAGGTCGCCGGGGTCGCCGAGCAGCTGCTCGACCGCGCGCCCGGCCGTCAGGCCGAGGCTGGTCGCGACCGCGCCGATCGCGAGGAGGAGGAGACGGTGCATCATCGGGCACCCTCCTCGGTCTCGATCGCCAGCAGCAGCGCGTCGTTCCAGCGGTCGCAGTCGGCGAGCATCACCATCGGCGACCCGCAGCCGCAGGTACCGGCCCAGTGGGCGGCGGCGGCCTCCTCCTGCGCCTCGAACACCGGGTCGTCGTCCTCGGTCTCCGTCAGCGTCGGCGAGGCGAAGACCACCACGGCGGCGGTCAGCTCCGCGGCCACCAGCTCGACCCAGAACGGGGCGTCGAAGTGCTCGGCGACCGCACCGGCCGCGCCGGCACCGGCGACGGCGAACAGCAGGACCGCGGCGAACCACAGGCGGCGGGCGGCGGCGAAGCTCAGCTTCGGGGCCGGGAGCGGCTGGGGGAGGGGCTTCGGGACGGGGGTCCCGCCACCGGCGTAGCTCATCGGGCACCCCCGACCTGCTCGGTGTCGGCGACCAGCGCGGCGGGGAGCTGACGGCGGGTGACCTCGGCGGTGTCGACCGCCTCGCCGTCCGCCGTGCGCGGCTTGACCGCCTTGTCGACGTCGCGGTGCTCGACCTCGACCCGGAAGCCGTCCGAGATCAGCAGGTGCGAGAGGTAGAGCGCGGTCGTCACGGCCCGGTGCCGGCCACCGGCGCAACCGGTGGCGACGACGGTGGTGGTGGCGGACGGACCGAAGGCGAAGGCGGTGACGGCAGCGGCGGTCGCCTCCATCAGCTCCACCACGCCCGGGGTCATCATCACGACGTACTGGACGTCGGCGTCGAACCCGGTCCGCTCGACCATCTCCGGGGAGAGGGCGTGCGGGTCGCGGAAGTGCTTCCGCAGGTCGAGGGTCAGGTGCGCGGCCGGCGGCTCACCGTGCAGGTAGCCGAAGCTCACGATCCGGACGGTGCGGGGGCCGGACGCGAGGGCGTCCGACTGCTGGGTACGATCCATGACGGATCGCCTCCTTCTGTTCGTGCAGAAGTGGCTGATCTAGGCCCTGAGCAGGTGTGTCACCACCGGCTTGGGGCCGTTCCCGTTTGGGACGTGACAACCATGACACAAATTATTCTGGAGAACAAGTCTCAATCTCCGGAGGGAGTGTCGTGTAGCCTTGCGCCATGGTTGAGATTCCGGAAGAGGCGCAGGCCGCAGCACTGCGGACCGTCGCCACGCGCGCCCGAGAGCGCGAGCAGGCCGAGCACTGGATGCTGGAGCGGGTCCGGGAGTCGGTGATCGAAGCCGTACAGGCCGGAGCCATGCGCTCCCGGGTCAGCAAGCTTGCGGGCATCAGCCCCAACACCCTGACGGCCTGGATGCGCGAGGCCGGTATCGAGGTCCGGGCCAAGGCCCCCGCGAAGAAGGCGGCGGCGAAGTGAAACTCCCGCTCAACGCCTCACTGACAGACCTACAGGGCGCCGTCCCCGAGCAGTGGCGCGGCGTCTTCGACGAGGAGCTGAGCAGGGTCATGCTCTGCGACCTGTCCACCTGGGCCATGGGATGGCTCCGGGCTGTGGACAGCGAGAACTGCCCGCCCCGCCCCTACTGACCACCACGAGGAGGCCACGTCATGAGCCGACTGCCCGAACCTGCCGACATGTCGCACGCCATGCTGATCGGCGTGCTGATGCACCTGGGCGGGTCGTACGAGATGCCGGCCAGCGCGCTGGAGATCGACGCGCTCGGCACGCCGGACGGCGCGTTCCACGCCATTGAGCTGCTGTCGCTGGAGGATGGGCGGGTCCGCCTGAGCGTGATGCCCCGCCCGCCCGGGGATGCCGCTGGGCTGGAGATTCGTAGCGGGGAGTAACCTCACCCCCACGAATCGCATTGATCCCCAGAAATGACTGAACCCCCCGGGGTCAAAGGGTTGCCGCCCTACCCGAGGGGTCCTCACTAGTCGGTGTCGAGTGTAGGGGACATCTGTCCTTGTCACACCACGGCACCGGCGGGAAGGCGCACATGCCCGCCAAATCTCAGCCAACTGCCGGTGTCGTCCCCCGGCAGGGCAACGTCACCCAGCTCCGCCCCGACTCCGGGAGCGACCTCCCCCCCGGGTGCCGGCCGATCCCCGGGATGCGGGGCGGCTGGTACTTCCGCGACCGGGACCGCAAGATCCTGCACCGCTCCACCAAGGACAGCGAGCCGTTCGTGCTCGGCGCCGTCCCGCGGGTCACGGCGACCGTCCTGCACCTCTCCGACGACGGAGAGACGATCCGGATCGAGTACCAGATCATCGGCAAGCGCCAGCGGCGCCGCCGGATCATCACCGAAGACGAACTCGACCGCGGCACCTGGGCGGCGAAGGTCGGGCAGGGCCGCCCGTCCAGCTCCGACGCGAAGCAGGCGTTCGCGACGATCATGCGCATGGACGCCGAGGAAGCCCCGGAGGTGATGGCCCGGCCGCACTACAGCGAGACCGGTGACCTGATCCTTCCGGACGCCGAGGCCCAGTCGTTCGGCTACCGGGTGACCGCCGGGACCGAGGAGGACGCCCGGCTGACCTGGGACGAGATCGGCGCGTACGCCATCCTCGACCCGAAGGCCGCCCTCACGCTCGGCGCGATGTTCCTCGGTCCGGCGTACCACTCGCTGGACGTCCACGCGCACATCCTGAACCTGGTCGGCGCCGGCCAGCAGGGCAAGAGCACCATGCTGACGGTGGCGTGCGCGCTGCTGGGCGACATCTCCCCCCGGCGCCAGCAGATCATGGGCACCTGGAACAGCTCGAAGCAGGGCATCACCCAGGGCATGCGCGCGCGGGGGTTCCTGCCGTTCGGCCTGGACGAGCACAGCACCTCGGGCCGGAAGGTGCAGGAGGCCGGCCGGGAGTTCTCCCAGATGGTCGGCGGCGCGGTCCGGCAGATGGGCACCGCGGACGGCGGCCCCCGGGAGATCGACGGGTTCTGGTGGTCGATCCTGCTGTCCACCTCGAACCAGTGGCTGCGCTGGCAGGGCCAGACCGAGGACCTCGCCTCCCGGCTGTACGAGATCGAAGGCCCCTTCTTCCCCCACGCCTGGGTCAACAGCGCGGGCGACCCGGCCGAACCCGGGAGCGGCGCCGCCGAGCACGTGTCGAAGCGCCTTAAGCGCCTCGCCCGCGGCGCGGGCGGGTGGCCGCTGGAGTGGGCCGTCCGGGGCGGGGTGTTCAAGGCCGGCAACCTGCGGGCGTTGAAGACGGCCCACCTGGAGCTGTGCGCGAAGCACTCCCCGCGCGGCGGCGGGATCGCCGACACGATCGCCGAGATCCACATGGCGTGGGTGGTCGGCGCGCTGCTGCTGGAGAAGGTGCTGGACGTACCGGGCCTGGGCGCCGCGGCGGAGCGGGCCGCGGTCGAGCTGCTCGGCGGCGCGGTCACCCAGGCTGCCGAGGCGAACCTGCCGGAGGGCGAGCGGCTGTGGCTGGCGCTGGACTCCTTCCGGATCGAGGCGTCCGCCTTCCCCGTCATGGACAAGGTGCGCGTTACGGCTGAGGAGGGGTTCCGTGCGCTGCGGGGCTTCATCGACCCCGAGGCGGGCGAGTGGTGGGTGAACCTGCCGACCGTGCAGCAGGCCGCGAAGGCGGCCGAGGTCGACAACCTGAGCGCCGCGCTTCGACACCTGGACTCCCTCGGGGTGCACATCCGGGGCACCGGCAAGAACGCTCAGCGCAAGCTCCCGCAGTCCCTCCGGGCGGCCGGCCTGGGGGAGCGGATGCACTGCTTCAACACCGTTCGGGCCGCCGAGGTTTTCGCTTCCGATGACGAGTCGGACGGCACCCCGGGGCGACCCGGGGCGACTCAGTTCCCGAGTGGGGCGACCCCCCAGGGCGACCCCGGGGCGACCCAGGTCGCCCCGGGCAATGTGCCTCTGACCTGCGGCGGGGCGACCGGGGCGACCGGGGCGACCCTTCTGGAGCTGGAACTTACGTATACGGGAGGAGCGACCCCGGGGGAGGACGCCGAGGCGCCCGCTGATGACGTCGTGGCGTCACGGCGTCATGACGTCACGTACCCGGAGCCGGAGGAGCGGGTGACCGACCCGGGGTGGTCGCGGCTGACCGCCTGGGCCGGGGGCATTGGAGTGCTCGGCGACGGGGAGCTGCACCTGCCGAACCGGGCGCCGGTCGCGGTGCCGCTGCCGGGGTCGGTGGACGACGTCCCGGAGCTGATGGCCGCGTACGGGCTGCGGACGCTGTACCTGCACGCCAGCGCGCTGGACGTGCTGGGTCTGCCCGCCGACCGGGCGGCGCGGGCCGCGCTCGCCACGGCGCAGGAGGAGGAGGCCGACGCCGACGGTCAGCCGGTGGAGCCGCGGGATCGGCGCCGGCGGATCGTCGGGCCGCAGGAGCCCGTCCCGCACGAGTGGATCACCCCGGGTGCCGACTCGGTGGTGGAGGAGGTGCTGCCGGGCGGGTTGGTGGCCTGGGCGGTGCTCAAGCTGCGGGACGGGGAGCGGCTGAACCTCGCCGTCCCGGCCTACGAGTCCCGCATCCGGACCGGGGCGGACCTCGGCGGCCTGGGCGGCGCGCCGGACGCCGCGACGCTGCTCGACACGCTGATGGTGTTCACCCTGTCCACCGTGCACGGGGCCTCGGACCGGGCGATCCCCTACTTCAAGAACCCCAACAAGACCGCGGTGGCCTTCGCCGAGGCGGGGCGGATCGCCGAGGAGGAGGTGCTGTGCGAGGCGATCCGGCACGGTGAGGTTCCGCCCGCGCTGCGCGGGGTGGTGCCGACGATCGTCAACACCGGGTGGAGCCGGATGCCGACCGAGGAGGAGCGCGGCCGGACCACGGTGCACAAGTTCGACAAGTCCGCGGCGTGGCTGGGGTCGTACAGCGGCGTCCGGCTGGGGATCGGTGAGCCGGAGCACGCGGTACACGGCCGGTCCTTCGACAAGATGCACCCGGGGTACTGGCGGGTCGCGGAGATCCCCGGGCGCGGGTCGGAGCTGCTGCCGGATCTCCAGATCGCCGAGGCCGAGGAGGGCGGGTACTGGCTGCGGACGCCGGGCCTGGAGCTGCTGACCGAGGTCTACCCGGGGTGGGAGCCCCGGGTGATCGAGGCGTGGTGGTGGCCTCGGCAGAAGCGCGCGCTGAACGCGATGTACACCAAGCTGTACGCCTCCCGGCTGCACATCCTGCGGGCGGTCGAGGAGGGGCGCCCGGGTGGGGTCTGGGCCAAGCACGTCAACGGGACGCTGTACAAGTCGTTCCGCGGCTACCTGGACCGGCGTGATCCTCAGCGCGACTTCGAGACCGGCGACCTGTACAGCGGCGACGTCTTCTGGCGTCCGGACTGGGCTCAGCACCTGCTCGACCTCGCGGTCGCGAACACGTACCGCAACTTGCTCAAGTTCTCCGCGGCCGGCCACCAGCCCATGTCGCTGTACGTGGACGCCATCACGCTGGCCAGCAACGAGACCGACCCCATGCTCGCCAAGCCGGGCCCCATGGAGATCAAGCCGATCGGGGGCGGGTGGAGCGTTGAAGGCTCCTCGCCGATGGGCCTGCTGCTGCCCCACCTGGAGAGCGCGCCTCACCTCGGCATCCACCACGTCATGCGTCTGCACCGGAACGGAGAGATCTGATGGGGTTCTTCAAGCGGATCGGGCAGGCGATCAGCGGGGCCGCGCGCAGCACGCGCAGTGCGGTCTCCAACACCGCCCGGAAGGTGACGGGGCGGGCGCCGAAGGAGGCGCCGCCCGCGGCTCCGGCCGAGGCGCCGCCCGCACCTCCGGCGCCGCCGACAGCTCCGCCCGCACCTCCCGCGGCCCCGACAGCTCCGCCCGCACCTCCGGCCGAGGCCGGCCTCGGTGGCGAGGAGTTCGGCGAGGAGCAGGCCGAGGCCGAGGAGGGGGAGGCCGAAGAGGAGGCTCCGGCCCGGGAGTTCTACCCGGACTCCATCACGGTGGAGATGGAGGGGGATTGGCAGATCAGCGGAAACCGGTGGGAGGGGACGATCTCGGGCCACTTCTCCGGGCACATGGTGAAGGTGATCCTCGACCTGATCGACGAAGGCAACTTGGAGCCGGTGGCCATGATGGTGGCCCCGCAGTTCGACCCGATGATGGCTCAGGCCCTCGACCCGTACGCCTCGGACATCTACGGCGTTGACTGGTACTGATGCATACTCTGTGACGCCGTGACGTCATGAAGTCATGGCGCCACGAGGGGGCCGCACCCAATCGTGCGGCCCCCTCGTTGAGCACCACAGCGAACCCGCCAGCAGGAAGGGACGTCAGTGAGCAGCCTTGAGGACCCGAGCCACTGGAGTGCCTGGTACTCCGACGACACCACCACTCCCACCGAACGCAGGCAGAGGCGTGCGCACGAAGAGCACGACCACCACGACGACGACTGCTGGCTGTGCGAGGACGAGCGCAACGCCTCGGCCGGATACACCCGCTGCGGAAAGTGCGCCCTTCCCTACCCTGAGGGCCGGTTCAGCGCGCTCTGGCACAACGCCCCGTACTGCATGCCGCTCCCCGTGATCCCGGCGGACTCCGACTGGGCCGCGCTGCTGGGCCGCCGGGTGGAACTCGTCGGCACCCACTACACCGTGACCGGCGTCATCGTCCCCGAGCAGCCCCTGCCCCGGCCCGGCACTCTCCGCCCGTACCTCCAGTTCGACCGCACCGACAGCGGCGCCGACCATGGCATCGGCCCGATCTCCCCGCGGGAGTGGCTGGAGATCCGCGTGCTCGGCTGACGCCATGGCGTCGTGACGTCACGAGGGGCCCGCGCCGGCCGGTGCGGGCCCCTCGCCTGTCTGCTGGTCAGTCGCCGTTGATCGCGTCGAACAGCGCCCGGCCGAAGCGCTCCGTCTCCGGGTTCCCCATCCACTGCTCGGCCAGCGCGACCACCCTCGCGCTCTCCTCCCTCAGTTCCTCGATCTCTGGGCGCCTCGCCGGGAAGGGAGACACCCACTCCCCCGCGCTCTTCTGCCGGTCGAGCCACTCGCCCAGTTCGGATCGGGCCTCGGTCGTTGCGTTGTCGTTCATGCCCTGCCCAACGGCCGGCCGGGCTCCGGGTTGCGGGTCCGGCCCTGGGCTGTGGCGTCGTGGCGCCTCGGCGTCGTGACGCCACGACAGCCGCGAAAGCACTGGTCAGCACGGGGAAGGCGCCACAGCCGCTACCCTGCTGGTCGACGGAAGGAGAAGCTGATGGCGAAAAGGATCGCCTTCGGGAAGAACAAGGGCGGGACCGGGTGCACGACCAACGTCGTGCGCCTCGCCGAGGCTCTTGCGAAGGCCGGCCACCGGGTCGGGGTGGCCGACATGGACCCCCAGGGCAACGCCAGCAGGCGCCTGGGCTGGGTCGACTCCCCGGAGAAGCTGACCGTGGCCGAGGCCATCGAGGCGTCTGCGGACGGCGTCGCCTCCCAGGTCTGGCAGCCGATCGGCTGGGACGCCCCGTTCGCGGAGCGGATCACCCTGCTGCCCGCCCGGATCGAGCTGGAGAACCGGGCACGGGAGGTCGCCCAGCGCGGCGCTTACCGCAGGTTCGCGAAGGCTCTCAAGGGCGCCGACGCCCACCTGGACTACCTGCTGATCGACTGCCAGCCCGCCTTCGGCCACCTGACGGAGATGGCCATGGCCGCGGCGCACTTCGCGGTTGGCACGACCGAGGCGAAGTACGACGCCATCCAGGGGATGCTGCGGTGGCAAGAGTTCGTCGCCTCTGCCGGCGAAGACCTCGGCAACCCGGACGTCGCCTTCGCCGGGCTCATCGTCTCCTCCTACGACCAGCGGCTGACCGCCCACTCCGGCCAGTTGGCCAACTGCCGGACGCTGTTCGGCGAGCAGGTGTGGGGCGTCGTCCCCCTCCGTACGGCCCTGCTCAACGCGGACGAGGACGCCCTGCCCCTCGACCAGGTCGCCGGGAGCGGCGAGGTGCGCGCGGTGTACGAGCTGCTCGCCGAGCGTCTAGTGAAGGAGATCCCTGCATGACCCGCCAGCGCGCCATGCCCGCCGCGAACCCCGTGATCATCGCGAAGCAGCCCACGCTCCAACCGTCCGGCGGACGGGGGCTGCGGATCGGCGGGACGGCCGAGGAATCCCAGGCCAGCGGCCCCGAGGCTGGCCCTGATGACGTCGTGGCGTCGGGACGTCGTGACGTCACGGAGCCGAAGACCTCGGCGCCTGCTCGGCGCGGCCGGGGCCAGCGGCGGCCGGCACCCCGGGCCGCGGACGCCGTTGCCCTGACCGTCCGGCACGACCAGGACGAAGCGCAAGAGATCGACTTCTTCGTACTGGAGATCCGGGAGGAGACCGGCCGGCGGGTCGACAAAGCGGAGATAGTGCGGGAGCTGCTGCGCGCGGCCCGGCAGGACGACCGCGTACGCAAGGTGCTGGTCAAGCGGCTGCGCGGGTAGCCCCGCAGGGTGGGGGGCCGTCCCCGCGGCGGCCCCCCACCCTGCTACCGCCGGACCTCGGCGATCGAGTCGATGAAGGCGCGCTGCACGACCACGGTGCGGCTGATGCTGTCCGCCCAGGTCTGCCTCCTCGGGTGGGTCACCGGCCGGGCAAACCCGATCCCCATCGGGAGGACGTCGACCACGTGCAGCAGGCCCCGCAGGATGCTGCGGGCCGGGCCGATCGGGGCCCCGGTGTCTTCGTCCACCACGACGACGCCGACCAGCCTCTGCCCGATGCTCTCCCCGGTCTGCCCCCGGATCACCCACTGCGTGACCAGCCACGCCGCGCCGACCAGCCAGTACCCGCCAGCCAGCCATCCTCGAATGTCGGCGTCGGCGAGCAGGGCGATCAACTGGAGCAGCGCGAACGCGGGCTTGGCGAGGTAGAGCGCGCAGGTGTAGGCGGTCATCAGGCCCCCGGCGATCCCCAGCTCAATGCCGGTGGCGGTCGCCCGCTGTGCCCAGCCCGCCAACCCGGGGATCGCGACCGGCCGCGGCTTCTTCGGCGGGCGGGGGGAGGGGAGGAGGGGTCCGGCCGGTGCGGGGCCCGGCGCGTACCACGGTGCGTTCGGGGGTGGAGTAGCCATCGTTGATCACTACCGCAAACCACCGACAATCGCCAACGAATTACCCCCAAAGCGGCTACACAAAGTGATAATTGCAGGTCAGAGCCGGGCGTTCAGTCGCACAAAGTAGTCGAAAGAAACTCCGACATTCGGAAAAAAGCAAGATCATCCGGGGCGAAATCGGCGAAAATGGAAATTCGCGAAGAGAAAATGAATTCCGTTCAAGAATTCCGGAATTCGCGAAATCGGAGCGAGAGGCAATCCGTCCGCCTTCTCGATATCCCCTCCGGGGCTATCGAGGCATTTCCGAAACTCCGCTCCGCTCCATTTCGAAAATAGAAAGAAAGGGCGCGCGGGGGTAATTCGCGGCGGCTAGCCGCATTCCGCTGGCGCGAAATGCGGGGGCCTGAGCGCTCCGCGCTCAGGGGGAACGGGCTCCGCC
>NZ_JBIAXC010000087.1:0-16172 GCF_042896295.1 Kitasatospora sp. NPDC001309
TAGATCTCTCTCCACACCCCATCCGGCACGAGCCCCCTCCCCCCTGTCTCAGGGGCGGGGGGCGCCGCGGGGGGGGGGCGGGGGCCGGCCGCCCCCCCCCCCCGCCGCCCCCGCGGCCGTGGCTCCGCCCCGGCAGGACCACCCTCAGAACGCGTCGTCCGGAATCTCCACGGCAGTCCGGTCCAGACTCTCCAACAGCCTGAACTGGGCCTCGGTCCTGGGCAGTTCATGCCGGAAGAAGTACCGGCAGGCGTGCCGCTTCCCCTCGTGCACGGGCTCGGTGCCCCCGTCGGCGGCGAGCAGCTGCTCCAGCCACAGCCAGGCCACGACGGTGTGCCCGACCGCTTCGAGGTAGACGGTGGCATTGGCCAGCGCCGTCTCCGGGTCCCCCGTCGCCCACAGCCGCCGGGTGACCGGGACGATGCGCCGGACGGCCCCGTCGAGCTGCCCCGCGTACTCGGCGGCCTCGCCCCCGGCGCTCGCGGCGCGGGCGGTGGTCGCCGAGACCGTCTCGACGAGCAGGCGCAGGCCCGCGCCGCCGTCCATGACGACCTTGCGGCCGAGCAGGTCGAGGCCGTGGATCCCGTGGGTGCCCTCGTGGATGGGGTTGAGCCGGTTGTCGCGGTAGAACTGCTCGACGTCGTACTCCCGGGTGTAGCCGTAGCCGCCGTGCACCTGGATGGCGAGGCTGTTGGCCTCCAGGCACCACTGGGAGGGCCAGCTCTTGGCGATCGGGGTGAGGACGTCCAGCAGCAGGTGGGCGCGGGCGCGGTCCTCCGGGGAGGCGCCGGTGCGCTCCTCGTCGAGCAGTCGGCCGCAGTACAGCACCAGGGCCAACGCGCCCTCCGCGTAGGACTTCTGGGCCAGCAGCATCCGGCGCACGTCGGCGTGGGCGATGATCGGCACCTGGGGCGCGTCCGGGTCCTTGGCCCCGACCGGACGGCCCTGGGGGCGGGTGCGGGCGTAGTCCAGGGCGTGCAGGTAGCCGGTGTAGCCGAGCGCGGTGGCGCCGAGGCCGACGCCGATCCGGGCCTCGTTCATCATGTGGAACATGTAGGCGAGGCCGTGGTGCGGCTCGCCGACCAGGTGTCCGACGGCGCCGGGCTCGCCGCCCGGCCGGTGCACGCCCTCGCCGAAGTTGAGCAGGGTGTTGGTCGTCCCCCGGAAGCCCATCTTGTGGTTCAGCCCGGCCAGTACGACGTCGTTGCGCTCGCCGAGCGTGCCGTCGGCACCGACCAGCACCTTGGGCACGATGAACAGCGAGAGGCCCTTCACCCCGGGCGGCCCGCCGGGGATCCTGGCCAGCACCAGGTGGACGATGTTCTCGGACAGCTCGTGGTCGCCGCCGGAGATCCACATCTTGTTGCCGAACAGCCGGTAGCTGCCGTCGGCGCGCGGCTCCGCCCGGGTGCGCAGGTCGGCGAGCGAGGAGCCGGCCTGCGGTTCCGACAGGCACATGGTGCCGAAGAACCGCCCCTCGACCATGGGCCGGACGTAGGTGTCGATCTGGTCCCGACTGCCGTGCGCCAGCAGCAGGTTGGCGTTGCCCACGGTGAGGAACGGGTAGCCGGAGGTCCCCGGGTTGGCGGCCTGGAACCAGGCGAAGCAGGCGCTGGCCACCACGGACGGCAGCTGGGCGCCGCCGACCTCCTGGTCCATGGCGCTGCCGAGCAGCCCGGTGTCCGCGAAGACGGCCAGCGCCTCCCGGACCTCGGGGATGATGTGCACCCGCTCGCCGTCGAAGCGCGGCTCCTCGGCGTCGTTCCGCTTGTTGTGCGGCGCGAAGTGCCGGGTGGCGACCTGCTCGCCGAGGTCCAGGGCGGCGTCGAAGGTCTCCCGCGAGTGGTCGGCGTACCGGGGGCGCGCCGTGAGCGAGGGGACGTCCAGCCACTCGTACAGCAGGAAGTCGAGGTCGCGGCGGGAGAGCAGCAGGGACGGCACGGGGTGGCGCCTTTCGCGAGTGACTAAGCGCTTGCTTGGCTTCGTCAGCAGCATGCTCCACCGGACCGGAGCCGTCAACCGTCGCGAGCGGGGCCCGCGGGCCGGGTGCGGGGTGCGTCAGGCGCGGGGCCCGTCAGCTGCGGGGCCCGTCAGGTGCGGCGACCCGCGGCGACGGCGGCGGCGCCGAGGAGACAGGCCGCGGCGGCGGTGACGTAGGCGAGGTGATAGCCGTCGAGCCGGTTCGTACCGGTCCCGGCGACCAGGACCAGCAGCGCCACGCCGACGCTCGCGCCGATCTGCTGGGTCACCACGTTGACCGCCCCGGCGACGCCCTGCCGTTCGGCCGGGACGCCGGCCAGCCCGGCGGTGGTCATCGAGGGGAAGTTCAGGCCCTGGCCGATGCCGCTGAGCACCAGGCCGGGGAGCACGTGCACCAGATAGGAGCCCTCGTGCGGGGTGCCCAGCCAGAGCCCGGTGCCGACGCCGATCAGCACCAGGCCGACGGACATCAGGGTGCGCGGGGTGAAGCGGGCCAGCAGCCGGCCGGTGGCGAAGTTGGCGGTGAGGAACACCGCGGCGGACATCGGCACCAGCGCCAGGCCGGACTCGAACGGGGAGTAGTCCAGCATCCCCTGGAGGTACAGCGGCGCGAAGAACAGCATCCCGACCGAGCCCGTGTACTGGAGGAACGCCGCCAGGCTCGCCGCCCGGACGGAGCCGAGCCGGAACAGGCCGAGCGGGAGGACCGGGTCGGCGGTGCGGTGCTCCCGCACCACGAACAGCACCAGGCAGAGCGCGGCGGCGGCCAGCACCGTCCAGGCCGTGGCGCCGGAGCTGCTCACCCCGACCACCAGCAGGGTGAGGCCGAGGGTGCCGGCGACCGCGCCGGGCAGGTCCAGCCGGCCGCGGTGCCCGGGGCCGTCGGGCAGGCCGATCCTGGTCACCGCGAGCACGGCGGCCCCCAGCAGCACCGAGAACCACAGCACCGAACGCCAGCCGAGGAACTGGGTCAGCACGCCGCCGAGCAGCACGCCGCCGCTGAAACTCGCGGCGCCGACCGCCGCGTAGACGCTGAACGCCCGGTTGCGGGCCGGACCGGCCGGGAACGCCTCGGAGAGCAGGGCCAGCGCGGCCGGTCCCGACAGCGCGGCGCCGACGCCCTGGACGGCGCGCGCCCCCAGCAGCACCCCGATGTTCGGCGCCACCGCCCCGACCAGCGCGGAGACGGTGAACACGGCGACGCCGACCTCGAACACCCGCCGCCGGCCGAGCACGTCGGCCAGTCGGCCGCCGACCAGCAGGAAGCCGGCGAAGGTGACGGCGTAGGCGGTCATCACCCACTGGAGGGTGGTGTCGGCGAGCTCGAAGCGGCTGCCGACGGAGGGCAGGGCGGCGTTGAGCACCCCGAGGCCGCTCACGTCCAGGGCGAGCGCCCCGGCCAGCACCCCGAGGGCCAGTCCCGGTCGGGTCAGCGGCTGCACCGCGACGTCGGTCATGCCCGGCCGCCGGAACGGTCGGCCCGGCCGGTGCGGCCCGGTGCACCGGGCGGTGCAAGCGCCGGGCACCGTGCGGGGCCCCGAGGGGCTAAGGAGCGGTCGACGCAGGCTGACGCTGTCTCAGGGCTCGCAACTGGCATGGGGGTCAGCTTGCCCGCGCTGATCGTCCGCTGTCCACCCCTCACCCCTCGCGGGGAATCCCGACCGTGCTCCAACTCCCTTACCTTTCAGGCAGGTTAGCCGTATCGCGCGCGAACGAAAGCCCGCCGTGCAGCGGTTCACCCGCCGTCGCCACCGCTCGGCCGGAGCCGTTCGATCGAGCAGGTCGAATCGGACACTTTGGCGATCGGATCCCGCCACTGCCCGGACCGGCTCGCAGACGACGCTTGTCTCACCAATCGCCAAGTGGCACTCTCGTACCCGCTGGTCGGTAAAGACCCGGTGATCCGCCGCACATCGATTCGCACAGTTCGCACACTCGTTGCGCCAGACCCGATCGACCGTCCGATCGGCCTTCCGATCGACCTCCGCATCCAGGGCGGACCGGGACACCAGCTCCGCGCGGTCCACGGCGACCACAGCGCCGACGGACCGGCCGGCAGGCGCCGCGCCGCACGCGTCGGCGAGAACTTCACAGTGGGCCGCTGTTGCGCGATCACCCGAGCCGATCCGAGCGATCCGAGCCGCTGATCCGCACGTCCGCACGCGGCTGATCCAGGCTGTCGCGAGCCGTCCGGCCGGGCAGTCCCGACCCACCCGTTGCCCCGCCCGTTCCCCCGTCCATTCCCCCGTTCCCCGTTCCCTCCTTCCGCCCTGCCCAGGGAGTCGCCATGCCCCAAGAACGCACGGTGCCGGACCCGTCCGCCGTCACGGACTTCCTGCTCTCCCGCGTATCCGCACTGTTGGACGTGTCCGCGAACACCCTGGACCCCCGGGCCCCGCTGCACCGGTACGGGTTGGACTCCGCGCGGTCGGTGGCGCTCGCCGCCGAGCTGTCCGCCTTCCTCGGGCGCGCCGTCCCCGCCACCTGGCTCTGGCAGTACCCGACCGTCGGCGAGCTGGCCCGGGCCCTGGTCGAGGGTCCGCGCGAGGCGCAGCCCGCCCGGGGCGCCGAGCGCGGCGCCCGTCCCCACGAGCCGGTCGCGGTCGTGGGCATCGGCTGCCGCTTCCCCGGCGGTCCGGACCCGTCCGCGTTCTGGCGGCTGCTGGTGGAGGGCGGTGACGCCGTCGGACCGGTCCCGGCCGCGCGCCGGGCGCTGATGAACGACGCGGTCCGCTGGGGCGGGTTCGTCGACGGCATCGACCGGTTCGACCCGCTGTTCTTCGGCATCTCGCCGCGCGAGGCCGTCCAGATGGACCCGCAGCAGCGGCTGGTCCTGGAACTGTGCTGGGAGGCCCTGGAGGACGCGGGCATCGCCCCGCACACCCTGCTCGGCAGCGACACCGGCGTGTTCATGGCCTCCTGTTGGGGCGACTACGCCGCCCTGGCGCACTACCGCGGGCCCGACGCCCAGATCACCCCGCACACCGCGACCGGCATGCACGACGGCATCATCGCCAACCGGGTCTCCTACGTCCTGGGGCTGCAGGGCCCGAGCATGGCCATCGACGCCGCCTGCGCGGGCTCCCTGGTCTCGGTGCACGTCGGCTGCCAGTCGATCCAGCTCGGCGAGAGCGACCTCGTGCTGGCCGGCGGCGTCAACCTGAGCTTCGTCTCCGACTACTACACCGCGATGGACGCGATGGGCGCGCTCGCCCCGGACGGCCGCTGCAAGTCCTTCGACGCCCGGGCCGACGGCTACGTCCGCGGCGAGGGCGCCGGTGTCGTCGTTCTCGCGCCGCTCAGCGTGGCCCTGGAGCGCGACCTGCCGGTGTACTGCCTGATCAAGGGCAGCTCCTCCAACAACGACGGCCTGAGCAACGGGATGACGGCGCCGAACCCGCAGGCGCAGGAGAAGATGCTGCGCACCGCGTACCGGCGGGCCGGCATCGACCCGCACCTGGTGGACTACATCGAGTGCCACGGCTCGGCGACGCCGCTCGGCGACCCGATCGAGGCCAATGCGATCGGCGCCGTCCTCGGCGGCGACCGCACCGAGCCGCTGCGGCTGGGCTCCGTCAAGTCCAACGTGGGCCACCTGGAGGCGGCGGCGGGCATCGTCGGGCTGGTCAAGCTGGCGCTGTCGATGCGCAACGGCGTGCTGCCGCCGAGCCTGCACTACAGCACGCCGAACCCGCAGATCCTCTTCGACGAGTACCGGATGACCGTCCAGGACCGGTTGACGCCCTGGCCGCGGCGCTCCGACGCCCGCCGGGGCGGGGTCAGCTCCTTCGGCTTCGGCGGCGCGATCTGCCACGTCGCGGTGGAGGAACTGCCGCGCCCCGAGGGCTCCCTGCTGCTGCTGGCCGCCGACTCCCCGGAGGCGCTGGCGGAACGGGCCCGCGCCCTGCGCGACGCCACCGACCTGCGCGAACTGTGCCGCCGCGCACCCGGCGAGGGGGCGTTCCGGCTCGCGGCCGCCGCCCGGGACCTGGCCGAACTCCGCACCCAGCTGGACGCCTTCGGCGCCGGGGCGCCGGCCCGCGGGCTGAGCGTCGGCGAGGCGGCCGGGCGCCGCCCGCGGGTGGCGTTCCTGTTCTCCGGCAACGGCTCCCAGTGGGTCGGCATGGGCCGCCAGCTACTGGCCGGAATGCCGGTGTTCCGCCGCTCGATGCTGCGCTCCGACCGGCGGATGAAGGAGCTGCTGGGCTTCTCCCTGGTCGAGCAACTGCTCTCCCCGGACGGCCGACTGGACGACATGGACGTCTTCCAGCCGCTGCTGTTCTCCCTCCAGGTCGCGCTGGCCGAGACCTGGCGCGCGCTGGGCGTGGAGCCGGACGTGGTGGTCGGGCAGAGCGTCGGCGAGTTCGCCGCCGCCCACGTGGCCGGCGCGCTCGACTTCGACGACGCCTCCCGGCTGGCCGCCCACCACGGCCGGCTGCTCCAGCAGTTGGCCGTCGGGCGGGGCGAGGGCATCGTGGTGATGACCGCCGCGGACGAGGTCGCGCCGTACCTGACCGGCGGGCTCACCCTCTCCGGCCGCAACGGCCTGCGCTCCACCCTGGTCACCGGCACCCCGCAGGAGATCGACGGCCTGGTCCGGCGGCTCACCGACGCGGGCGTCACCAACCACCGGGTGCGGATGGGCCACGCCCCGCACTCCCCGCTGGTCGACCACGTGCTCGCGCCGTTGAAGGTGGAGCTCGACGGCATCCGCCCCCGGAGCACCCGGATCCCGATGATCTCCACCGTCACCGGCGAGGCCGTGGACGGCGCCGAACTCGGCCCGGACTACTGGGCGGAGAACCTACGCCGGGAGATCCGGGTGGTCGACGCCCTGACCGGCCTGCGCGGGTACGACGTCGACGCGGTGATCGAGCTCAGCCCGCACCCGCTGCTGCTCAAGTCGGTGTCGGAACTGCTCCCCGCCGCCACCCTGCCCTCGCTGCGGCGCGGCGAGGACGAGGCCGTCACCCTGCTCGGCTCGCTCGGCGCGCTGTACGCGGCCGGGCTGGCCGTCCTGGCGCACCCCTTCCTGGCCGGTGACCGGGGCCGGCACACCGCCCCCGGCCAGGCCGACCCCGCCCCGGCGGGCCGGCTGCACCTGGTGCCCGTCACGGCCCGCACGGCGGGCGCGCTGGCCGACACCTGCCGCGAACTGTCCAACCGCGTCGAACGCGACCCCGGCCTGCGGGTCGCCGACCTCGCGTACACCCTCGCCGCCCGGCGCACCCACCACAACCACCGGATCGCGCTGTTCGCCCGCAGCCGGCAGGACGTCCTGGACGGCCTCGCCCGGGTCGCGTCCGGCCGGCCGCACCCCGAGGTCCTCACCGGGGCGGTCTCCGGGAACGTCGACCGCCGGGTGGCGCTGGTGTTCTCCGGCGGCGGCACCCAGTGGGTCGGCATGGGCCGGGAACTCCTGCGCTCCCACGCCGGGTTCCGCGAGTGGATGACCGCCTGCGACGCCGCCGTGCGCGCCGCCGGCGGCTGCTCGGTGCTGGAGCAGCTGGCCGCCCCGGCCGAGCGGGCCCGGTACGAGGAGATGGACGTCCAGCAGCCGGTGCTGTTCGCCCTCCAGGTGTCGCTGGCGAAGGTCTGGCTCGGGCTCGGCGTCGAGCCGGCCGCCGTGGTCGGGCACAGCCTGGGCGAGGTCGCGGCCGCCTGCGTGGCCGGGGCGCTGTCGCTGGAGGACGCCGCCCGGGTCGTGGTCACCCGCTCGCACCTGCTGGAACGCAAAGCGGCCGCGGGCGCGATGATCTCGGTCGACCTGCCGGAGGCGGAGCTGCTGCCCCGGCTCGCCCCGTACGCCGCGCACGCGGCCGTCGCCGTGGTCAACAGCCCCACCAGCGCGGCGGTCTCCGGCTCGCCCGAGGCCGTCGACGCCCTGGAGGCCGACCTGCGGCGGGAGGGGGTGTCGGTCCGCCGGATCCGGGTCGAACGGCCGGTGCACAGCCCGGGGATGGACCCGCTGCTCCAGCCGCTGCGCGAGGGCATCGAGGGCATCACCGCGCTGCCGCCCGTCATCGACTTCCACTCCACCGCGCTGGCCGAGGCGGTCAACCCGGCCACCGACGTGGACTACTGGGTGCACAACCTGCGCAACCAGGTCCGCTTCGCCGAGACCATCGGGGCGCTGGTCGACCGGGGCATCGGCACCTTCGTCGAGATCGGCCCGCACGAGACGCTGCGCGGCGCGGTCGAGGAGATCGCCCTCACCCGCGGGGCGCGGGTGCACGCGGTCAACTCGCTGCGGCGCGAGGAGAGCGACCTGCGCTGCCTGCTCGGCGCGGCCGCCTCGCTGTACGTCCGGGGCCTGCCGCTGACCTTCGACCCGCTGTTCGACGACGACGTCGAGCCGGTGGAGACCCCGCTGGTGGCGTGGCAGAAGGAGCGCTACTGGATCGACACCGAGCCGCAGGCCCCACGGGCCCCGGCCGCCCCGACGGCTGCGCCGGTCGCCACCGCGCCCGCGGCGGCGGCCGTCGTGCAGGCCGACGTGCAGGCCGGGCCCGAGCCCGCGGCCCGGCCGGTGGCGGAGGTCGTCCTCGCCGAACTCGCCGACGCGCTGGGCGTGCCGGTGAGCGGCTTCGACACCGGCGCCTGCCTGCGGGACTTCGGCCTGGACTCGATGGTGGGGATCCGGCTGGTCAACCGGATGCAGGCGCTGTTCGGGCACCGGGTGTCGCCGGTGGTGTTCCTGGACGGCCGCCCGATCTCCGAGGTGGTCGGCCACTTCGTCGAGCTCACCGGCGGCGGCGCCCCCGCGAGCACGCCCGCAACCGCCCCCGCACCGACTGCCGCGCCGACTCCCGTACCGGCCCCCGCCCGCCCGGCGGACCACGCCTTCCTCGACGAACTCTCCGAGCTGGACGCCGAGGAACTGCTCGACGAACTGGACGCCCGCGGCCTGCTGGACGCCACCGACGCGCCGGCCCTGGAGCAGCTGCGCGCCGACGACCTGGGCCTCGCCCTGGCACCCGCCTCGCACGGCCAGGCCTCGCTCTGGTTCATGCAGATGGTTTCGCCGGACGCCGTCCCCTACAACTTCATGGTGACCGCCCGGATCCGCAGCACGGTCGACGAGAAGGCCCTGGAGCGCGCCGTCCGGGCCGTGACGGCCCGCCACCCGGCGCTGCGCACCCTCTTCGTCGAGGCGGGCGGGCGGCCGTACCAAGTCGTCCTGGACGAACCGGTGTACGAGTTCCTGGCGCTGGACGGCTCCGCGCTGGACGAGGAGCAGGCCCGCGAGGAGCTGGCCCGGCAGGGGCACCGGCCGCTCGACCTCGACAACGGGCCGCTGGTGCGGGTCGTCCTGCTGGGCCGGGGCCCGGCCGACCACTACCTGCTGGTGCTGGTCCACCACATCGCCTCGGACGCGGCCTCCGCCGATGTGATGATCCGCGAACTCCAGGCCTTCTACCAGGCCTCCTGCCAGGGCGCCGACCAAGGCGCCGACCCGGTTGCCGACCCGGGTGCCGACGCACCGGCCGCCCCGTACACCGAGTTCGTCGCATGGGAACAGCAGTGGCTGGCCGGGCCGGCCGCCGCGGCGGCGCTGGACTGGTGGTCGGCGAAGCTGGCCGACCCGCCCGCCCACCTCGACCTGTCCGACCGGGAGCGGCCGCCGGGCGTCACCTACGAGGGCCGCGACCTGGCGTTCCGCTGGAGCGCCGAGGAGACCCGGCTGCTGCGGGAGTTCGCGCTGCGCGAGGGCGTGTCGATCAGCACCGTGGTGCTGGCCGGGTTCTTCGCCACCCTCAACCGCGCGGTCGGCACCGAGGACGCGGTGCTGGCCACCGCGATCGCCCAACGGGCCGAGCCCGGCTGGGAGTCCGCCGTCGGCTACTACCTCAACACCGTGCTGGTCCGGGCCAACCCGGCCGCCGACCGCAGCTTCCGCGACCTGCTGCGCGAGGTGCACGACTTCTCACTCGGCCTGCTGGAGCACATGAACTACCCCCTCGACCTGCTGGCCTCCCGGCTCCGGCCGCCGCGCGCCGAGGGCCGCTCCCCGTGGTTCGACGTGGTGGTCAACTGGCTGTCCTCGGAGGCCTTCCCCCGCTCGGTCAAGCTCTTCCACGGCGTCGGCTCCACCCTCACCCCGGACGGCGCCCTGCCGCTCGAACCGCTCCAGGTGCGCCGCCACCTCGCCAAGTTCGACCTGGAGATCTCGATGGCCGACATCGACGGCGAAGTGGCCGGCCACGTCCAGTTCAAACCGAGCTACCTGGAAAGGCACACCGTGACCGCACTGCTCGCGCTGTACCGCACCGTGCTCTTCGAGTCGATCGCCCGGCCCGGCCTCGCCCTCGGCGCCGTCGCCCCGGCCGGCCTGCCCGAGGAGGCGGACCGGTGACCGACACCCTGCACTCCGCCTTCGTCGAACTGGCCGCCAAGAACCCCGACGCGATCGCGGTGTACGCCGAGGCCGGCGTCCTCGGCTACGGCGA
The DNA here is from genome assembly GCF_042896295.1 of Kitasatospora sp. NPDC001309. Lineage (NCBI taxonomy): Bacteria > Bacillati > Actinomycetota > Actinomycetes > Kitasatosporales > Streptomycetaceae > Kitasatospora > Kitasatospora sp. NPDC001309. The sequence continues at coordinate 10,431 of NZ_JBIAXC010000087.1, forward strand.
ACTCGACCGCCGATCGGCCGAGTTGGCCGAACGGCTGACCGCCGCCGGGGCCGGCCCGGGCGTCCCGGTCGGGATCTGCGTCGAACGCACCCCCGACCTGCTGGTCGCCCTCCTGGCCGCGCTGCGCAGCGGCGCCTGCTACCTGCCGCTGGACCCGAACTACCCCGCCGACCGGCTGGGCCTCATGGTGCAGGACAGCGGCACCCGGCTGCTGCTCACCACCCCCGCCTCCCGGGCGAGTTGCCCGCCCGGCCCGACCGTGCTGGTGCTGGACGGCGCCGCGGTGCGCACCGAGCCGGGCGCGAGGCCCGTCCCGGTCGTGCCCGGGGACACCGCGTACATCATCTACACCTCGGGCTCCACCGGCCGGCCCAAGGGCGTGGCGGTGCGGCACGGCGGCGCGGTGGCGATGCTCGCCGCGATGGACCGCGTCCTGGAGGGCTGCGACCTGAGCGGGGTCGCGGCGGCCAGCTCGGTCTGCTTCGACATGTCCGTGATGGAGATCTTCAACGCGCTGTGCCGGGGCGGCGCCGTGGTGCTGGTCGAGAGCGCCGTGCACCTGCCGGAGAGCCGGTACGCCGACCGGATCACCCACCTCAACGCCGTGCCGTCGGTGATGAACGGCCTGCTCGACGCCGGGGCGCTGCCGCCCAACCTGCGCACCGTGGTGTTCGGCGGCGAGGCGCTGCGCCGCAAGCTGGTCGACCGGACGTACCGGGAGACCGGCGCGACCCGGGTGTTCAACGCCTACGGCCCCACCGAGGGCACCGTGTTCTGCTCCTTCGGCCTCGTCCCCGAGGAGTCGGCCGAGGAGCCGACGATCGGCCCGCCGACCGAGGGCGCCCTGGTGTACGTGCTGGACGAGCAGCGCCGGCCCGTCCCGACCGGCGCCCCGGGCGAGCTGTACCTCGGCGGCGCCGGGGTCGCGCACGGCTACGTCAACCGGCCGGAGACCACCGCCGAGCGCTTCCTGCCCGACCCGTTCCACCCGGGCGGGCGGATGTACCGCACCGGCGACCTGGTCGCGTTCACCGAGGACGGTGAGCTGCGCTTCCTCGGCCGCACCGACCACCAGGTCAAGCTGCGCGGCTACCGGATCGAGCTGGAGGAGGTCGAGGCCCGGCTGACCGGCTGCCCCGAGGTCCGGGAGGCCGCCGCCGCCGTCCGCGGCAACCGGCTGGTCGGCTACCTGGTGCCCGCGGGCGACGGCCCCGCTCCGGACGGGCCACGGCTGGACGCGGCGCTCCAGGGCGCCGTCACCGCCCGGCTCGCCGCCGAACTGCCCGACTACCTGGTGCCCGCCACCCTGGTGGTGCTGCCCGCGCTGCCGCTCGGGCCGGGCGGCAAGCTGGACCGCAGCGCGCTCCCCGAGCCGCCGGCCGCCGGCACCGGCGGGCCGACGACCGCGCCGAGCACGCCCACCGAGCTCGCCCTGGCCGAGATCTGGGGGCAGCTGCTCGACCTCGAACCGTCCGGCATCGACGTCCAGGCCGCCTTCTACGACCTCGGCGGCGACTCGCTGCTGCTGATCCGGCTGGCCCGGCTGATGACCCGTCGCTTCGACCGGCGGGTCCGGGTGCCCGACCTGTTCAGCTTCCGCGACATCGCCTCGCTCGCCCGCTGGCTCGACGAGGAGGAGGGCGCGACCCCCGAGGTGGTGCAGTCGGCCCGCCGCCGGGCCGGCGCCCGCCGCGCGGCCCTGCGCGGACGCCCGGCCGGCGACCGCTGAGCCCGCGACCCGAGCCGCCCCACCCCACCACGGAGCAGGAGCCTTCCATGACCGACCACCCCGAGCAGGCCCCCGAGCAGGACTACGACCCGGGCGACGTGGCCGTCATCGGCATGTCGCTACGGGCCCCCGGCGCCCGTACCAAGGAACAGTTCTGGGACAACCTCGTCCACGGCCGGGAGTCGATCTCCTTCCTGGCCAAGGACGACATCCACGTCGACGAGACCCTGATCCACAGCCCCTTCTACGTGCGCGCCTGCGGCGTGCTGGACACCTACGACAGGTTCGACCCCTCGGTGTTCGGCATCAGCGACCGGATGGCCGCCGCGATGACCCCGGAGAACCGGCTGTTCCTGGAGAGCGCCTGGGAGTCGCTGGAGGACGGCGGCTACGACCCGGAGCGGCTGGACGCCGAGATCGGGATGTACGGCGCCAACAACCCGCAGACCGCCGCGCTCTACAGCTCCCCGCCGGACCGGGTGTCGGTCGGCCCGGAGGCGATCGAGGCCAGCCTGGCCTGGTCGCCGGACACCATGACCTCCAACGCCCTGTACTACCTGGGGCTCACCGGCGAGGCCGTCACCGTCGCGGCCGTCTGCGCGGGCTTCCACTACGCGGTGCACCTGGCCTGTCAGTCGCTGCTGCTCGGCCAGACCGACCTGGCGGTCGCGGGCGGCGCGATGGTGCGGCTGCCGCACCCGCGCGGCCACCTGTGGGAGGAGAACCGGATCCTGTCCCGGGACGGCCACTGCCGCCCCTTCGACGCCAACGGCACCGGCACCGCGCTGTCCAGCGGCGTGGTCACCGTGCTGCTCAAGCCGCTGGGGCACGCCGTCGCCGACCGCGACCACGTCTACGCCGTGGTCAAGGGCTCGGCCGTGAACAACAACGGGGTCAGCGCGATGGCCTACGGCCTGGCCCAGCCCGAGCGGCTGAGCGCCTGCATCGCGAGCGCCATGGAGGTCGGCGGCGTCGCCCCCGAGACGGTGGGCATGTACGAGGCCAACGGGCTCGGTCTGCCGATGACCGACGAGCTCGAGGTGCACGCGGCGACCATGGCGTTCGGCAAGCAGACCGCGACCACCTCGATCGGCGGGGTCAAGGGCAACGTGGGCCACGGCGGCGTGGTCTCCGGCGGCTTCGGGGCGGTCAAGGCCGCGCTGGCGCTGTACCACCGGCAGCTCCCGGCGACGATCAACCTGACCGAGGTCAACCCGGACCTCGACCTGCCCGGCACGCCGTTCGTGCCGCAGCTCGAAGGGGCCGACTGGGAACCGGAGTCCGGTATCCGCCGGGCGGGCATCACCTCGATCGGCGGCGGCGGCTACAACGCCCACCTGCTGCTGGAGGAGCCGCCGGCCCCGGCCCGGCGCGAGCCCGAGGAGGCGGGCCGGCCCCGGCTGGCCACCCTGTCCGCCCTGGACGACGAGACCCTGGCCCGCCAGCGCACCCGGCTCCGGGAGCGGCTGGCGGCCGACCCGACGCTGCGGCTGGACGACGTCTGCTACAGCCTCAACCTCGGCCGCAAGGTGCTGCCCCGCCGTTGGGCGGCCGTGGTGCGCAGCCGGGAGGAGCTGATCGCGGCGCTCGCCGGGGAGCCCGCGGGCGGCGTCGTCACCTCGACCGCCGCCGCCCCGGCCGTCGACGCGGGCGCGTTCGCCCGCACCGACCACGGCCTGGTGCCGGCCGGCCGGGACGCCGGGGCGCTGGCCGAGCTGGCCGCCGCCTGGGTGGGCGGCCGGCCGGTGGACTTCGACGCCCTGCACCGCGGCGAGGCCAGCCACCGGGTGCCGCTGCCCACCTACCCCTTCCAGCCGCGCCGGTTCTGGCGCACGGACTGGTGACCGTGCGCACCCCGGCCCCGCCCCCCGGCCCGGCCCCGACCCCTGCCCTCGCCCCGGCCGCCGTGGACCTGGGCGACCCGGCCACCTTCGCCGATCCCGACCTCGACCTCGTCGGGTACTGGCGCACCCTGCGGGACGAGGCGCCGCTGCACTGGAACCCCCCGGCCCACGGCCGGCGCGGGTTCTGGGTGCTCTCCCGGCACGAGGACATCCTGGCCACCTACCGGGACGACGCGCACTTCACCTCCGAGCGCGGCAACGTCCTGGTCACCCTGCTGGAGGGCGGCGACGCCGGGGCGGGCCGGATGCTGGCCGTCACCGACGGGCACCGCCACCACGAGCTGCGCAAGATCCTGCAACGGGTGCTCTCCCCACGGGTGCTGGACGAGGTGGCCACCACCGTCCGGGCCAACACCCGGCGGTGGATCCGCGCGGCGGTCGCCTCCGGCGGCTGCGACTTCGCCGAGCAGATCGCCGCCCGGATCCCGATGACCACCATCTGCAGCCTGCTGGGCGTGCCCGAGCAGGACCAGGACCACCTGCTCGGCCTCACCAGGGCGGCGCTCTCGGCGGACGACGAGGACGTCGACGAGGTCGACTCCGAGATGGCCCGCAACGAGATCCTGATGTACTTCATGGACGTCGTCGAGGAGCGCCGCGAGCACCCCGGCGAGGACGTGATCAGCATGCTGGTCGCCAGCTCGATCGACGGCGTGCCGCTGACCGACGAGGACGTGGTGCTCAACTGCTACAGCCTGATCATCGGCGGCGACGAGACCAGCCGGCTGACGATGATCGACTGCGTCCGGACCCTGGCGGCCCGGCCCGACCAGTGGCACCGGCTCAAGCGGGGCGAGGTCGAGCTCGGGACGGCCGTGGACGAGGTGCTGCGCTGGGCCTCGCCCACCCTGCACTTCGGACGCAGCGTCGTCCGGGAGACCGAGGTGCACGGCGTACGGCTGCGGCCCGGCGAGATCGTCACGCTCTGGCACGCCTCCGGCAACCGGGACGAGCGGGTCTTCGACCGGCCCGAGCACTTCGACCTCGGCCGCACCCCCAACAAGCACCTGGCCTTCGGGTACGGCCCGCACTTCTGCGTGGGCTCCTACCTGGCCAAGGTGGAGATCGCCGAACTGCTCGGCGCACTGCGGGACTTCACCACCGGCTTCGACCTGACCGCCGAGCCGCGGCCGATCCGCTCCAACTTCCTGACCGGGTTCGCCACCCTGCCGGTGCGCTTCGAGCCCGACCGCGCCGGGCTGGACGGGGCCGGGCTGGACGGGGCCGACTGACGCGCCGACGCCGAAACCGAGACCCGACCCGACCCGACCAGTGAGCGCAGGAGGACGGTTGAACATCTACCTATCGGGACAAGGGGCGTTCGCGGTGCAGGTCGCGGAGGCCCTGCTGGACGGCGGACACAAGATCGTCGGTGCGGCCGCGCCCCGGCTGCGCAGAGGGCGGTCCGACGAGGCCGACGCGATGTGCTGGGACCGCGTACGGGCCTGGGCGTTCCCCAGGGACATCCCCTGGACGGACTCGGCCGAACTGCGGGCCCGGCACGTCCCCGACGGGGTGGACGTCATCCTCGCCGCGCACTCGCACGCCTTCCTCGGCCGGGAGACCCGTGCCCGGGCCGCCGTCGCCACCATCGGCTACCACCCCAGCCTGCTGCCGCTGCACCGCGGCCGGGACGCGATCCGGTGGACGATCCGCGACGGCGACAAGGTGACCGGCGGAAGCGTCTACCACCTGACCGAGCGCACCGACGGCGGCCCGATCGCCGCCCAGCAGCACCTGTTCGTACCGCCGGGCTCGACCGCGCAGAGCCTGTGGCGCGACCACCTGGCGCCGCTCGGGGTGCGGCTGCTGCTCAAGGTGGTCGCCGACCTGGCCGCCGACCGGCGGATCGAGGTCCCCCAGGACGAGTCGCTGGCGACCTGGGAGCCCGCGATGGGCGCGCCGCCGTTGTTCAAGCCCGAGCTGATCGCCCTGCCGGGCACGGCGCGGGTCGACGGCAGCCGGTGGGCGCTGCACGAGCACTGAGCCCGCACGGCGAAGCGGCCGGGGGGGCGCGGGCCCCCGCGCCCGGGGGGGGGGGCGCCGCGGGGGGCGGGGGGGCGGGGCGCGGGGCCGCGGGCGGCGGGGGGGGGGCCCCCCCCCCCCCCC
>NZ_JBIAXC010000088.1:0-15059 GCF_042896295.1 Kitasatospora sp. NPDC001309
TGGTACTGCAGGGGGGACCCTGTGGGAGAGTAGGACGCCGCCGAACAATCATTCAGAAAAGCCCCTGATCCCTTCGGATCAGGGGCTTTTCGCATGTCCGCTCAGTTGTCGTCGTCCTCGTCGGGCAGCTGGGCGTCGTCGGTCTTCGGCTGACCCTGAGCCTGGGCCGGCTTGGGCTCGGTGGTCGGGGCGTCCGAAGGCGCTGCCGAGGCCGGTGCCGAGGCTGCGGCCGATGGCGCGGCCGATGGCGCGGCCGAAGCGGGCGCTGACGGGTCGGCCGGCGTTGCGGGTGCTGCTGCCACTGCCGCGGTGCCCCAGGACGGCCGGTCGAGCCACTTGTCGGCGGTGTTGGTGAGGCGGGTGACGCCCGTGCCGTCGGCGCGCATGCTGTAGAGGTCGGCGCCGCCGCCGGAGGGGGCCTGGGCGAAGACGATGGACTTGCCGTCGGGTGCGTAGGCCGCGGCGCCGTAGAAGGCGGTGGACGGGGCCGGGGTGAGGGCGCCGATGGCGGTGCCGTCGGGGTGGACGGTGTAGATGCCGCCGCCGGGGGCGTTGTCGGGGCCGACCGGGTAGGTGGTGAAGAGGATCTGGGTGCCGTCGGGGGACCAGGTCGCACGGTCGCCGGCCCGCAGTTCCCAGGGGGTGAGCTGGCGCAGCCCGGTGCCGTCCGTGCCGACCACGTAGACGGCGCGGCTGTTGGCGGGTTGGCCGGTGGCGCTGGTGCGGTACTCGAAGGTGAGCTGCTTGCCGTCGGGGGACCAGCTGGGGTTGCTCACGGCGCCGGAGTAGGGCTTGTCGTTGGTCAGGAAGGTGAGCCGTTGGACGTTGGTGCCGTCGGGGCTCATCAGGTAGAGGTCCGAGTACTGGACCTGGTTGTTGTGGGCCTGGTCGAGGGCGCCCCAGGAGCGGCTGAACGCGAGCTGCTTGCCGTCGGGGGAGAAGGCGGGGGCGCGTTCGTCCTCGTTGGCGCAGTCGGCGGTGCCGCCGGCGGCGTCGCAGAGCTGGCTGATCTGGTGGGCGTTGTCGCCGCCGGTGGTGACGGTCCAGAGCCGGGCGGTGCCGGACTGCGGGTCGGTGCGGTCGAAGGCGACGGCGCTGCCGTCGGGGTTCCAGTCGGGGTGGTCGTCGCGGGCGCGCGCGGGCGGCTGGGTGATCTGGTGCTGGTCGGCGCCGTCCGGGCCGAGGGTGACGATGGCGCTGGTGGTGCGGGCGGCGTCGGTGTAGGCCCGGCTGACGATCAGTCCGTTGCGGGTCTCGGCGTGCGCCGCGGCGCCGACGACGCCGGGGGTCGCCGACGGGGTGGGGTCCGGGGTCGCGGTGGGGGACTCCGGGCGGATCTCGGAGAGTGGGATGTCACCGGGTTCGGCTCCGCACCCGGTGAGCAGGGTGCCCAGAAGCAGGAGGCCCGCACCGGCGGTTGCGCGGGTGCGGGCCTTGCCGCTGGTGGGGGACTGCCGTGTGCCGGCGATCCGTGTCATCTCCGTCTCCGACCTTTCCGACCGCTTCGACGTGTGCCCCGGTCCGCGGTGGGAGGGACGCAGGACGCATCCAGGAGGAAGGCCCCTGGAAGGAGCTGTCACTGTGTCAGACGGGGTGTGTCGGCGGCCGGGCGACACGCGACGGATCGCATCGGCTCGGTCACACGGAGTAGACGGCTCCGGGGCGGGTCAGCCCCGGGCGGCGCGGCGCTCGGCCTTGGCGAGGGCCTCCGCCTCGTCCTCGGCCTCGGCGACCTCCAGGGTCGGCGCGGTGCCGCCGAGCTGGGCGGGCAGCCACCAGCTGTCCTCGGGGCCGGAGGGCTTGCCGGGGTACTCGCGCTGGGCCCGGTCGAGCATCTCGCTCATGGCGGCGCGCAGCTTTCTGGTGACCATGACGGGCTTGTCGTTCGGGCCGAGGTGGATCGGTTCGCCGATCATGATCGTCACCGGGACGTGGCGCTTGGTGAGGGTCTTCGGACGGCCCTTGGTCCAGAGCTGCTGCGTGCCCCACAGGATGACCGGCAGCAGCGGGGCGCCGGAGTCGGCGGCCATCCGGGCGGCGCCGGTCTTGAACTTCTTCAACATGAACGAGCGGCTGATGGTCGCCTCGGGGAAGACGCCGACGACCTCGCCGGCCTTGAGGGCGCGGACGGCGGCCTCGTAGGCGGGCTGGCCGTCGGTGCGGTCGACCGGGATGTGCTTCATGCCGCGCATCAGCGGGCCGGAGACGCTGTGCCGGAAGACGTCGTCCTTGGCCATGAAGCGGGTCTTGCGCTTGCCGCCGCGGTAGGCGCCGAGGCCGGCGAAGAGGAAGTCCAGGTAGCTGATGTGGTTGCTGACCAGCACCGCTCCGCCGTTGGCGGGGATGTGCTCGGCGCCGATGATCTTGATCCGCACGTCGAGCGCGCGGAAGGCGGTGAGTGCGGCGCCGATCACCGGCGGGTAGACGAACTCTGCCACGGTCAGTCCTGACTTCCACGGGCCGGGGCCCGGTACGGCGGGTACCCGCGCCGTGCGTGGGGGCCGACCGGAGCACGGCACGCCGCGGCGGTCACGGGTGATACACGGAGATGATCCCCCGAACGAGTGCCTGCTGTCACCTGAGGCGTGCGGTCAAGCGAATATTCACGGTGTGATCTCCGTGATGAATCCGACCGGGAACTTTTCCGGCCCGCCGCCCGGCCCGCCGTCCGGGCCCGGCACCCGCTCCGATCAGGCCCCGGCGCCCAGGCGGCCCTGGGCGCGGCGGACGATCGGGTAGATCTCGCAGCCCGGGCAGTAGCCGAAGGCGGCGTTCAGGAAGGCCGCGGCGAGGGCGAAGCCGGCGGTCAGCAGTCCGAGCCAGCCGACGCCGGTGAGGAAGCCGAGGGTGCCGATGACGGCGAAGACGGCCCCGCCGCCCTGGGCGAAGCGCAGCGGGCGTTCGTCCTCGGTGGTGGTGGGCGGCGCCAGGCGGGGGGCGATGAGGAGGTGGAACAGGCCGACGTACGGGGAGCGGCGGGGGCCGGCGACCGCGCCGACCAGGAAGACCAAGGCTTGGAGGGAGAGCAGCAGGCCGCTGCCGGTGATCAGGACGGCGGCCAGCACCGCACTGGTGAGCGCGGCGGCGAAGCGGTGACCTCGGGGGTCGGTCTGCAAGGAGTCTCCGGAGTGGTCGCGACGGGCGGCTGCGGCGGGCGGCTGCGGCGGGGCGCGTCAGCGACAGCGGACGGTGGTGACGGGCCTCGGGTCGACGACGCAACGGACGGTCAGCAGCGGCGGGGAGAGGGGGGCGGAGTCCACCCGCCGATCGTACGGGCCCGGTGTCGGCAGGTCGACCTCCCTTTCGGAGCCCGTACGCGCTGCCGCAGACTGGGGGGATGACCGGACTCGTGGTGTGCCTCGTCGTACTGGCGGTGGCGAGCGGGTTCGGGCTGGTGAGGACAGGGCGCGACGGGAGGCTGCGGGTGCGCACCAAGGACGGGACGGTACGGCTGTCGGAGGAGGACCTGGGCGGGCCGCTCGGTGAGCGGGCGACCCTGGTGCAGTTCTCCACCGCCTTCTGCCAGCCGTGCCGGGCGACCCGGCGGGTGCTGGCCGAGGTGGCCGGGATGCTCGACGGGGTCGTGCACGTGGAACTGGACGCCGAGGCGCAGCTGGAGCTGGTCCGTCGGCTGGAGGTGCTGCGGACGCCGACCGTCCTGGTGCTGGACGCGGCCGGGCGGGTGGTGCGCCGGGCGGCGGGGCTGCCGCGCAAGGCGGACGTGATCGCGGCGCTCGGCCAGGCGGTGTGACGGACGGGCGACCGGCGGCGGAGGGGCGGCCGGAGGGGCGGCGAGGGGATTCGTCGACGGTTGGTACCCCCCGTGAGGTGGGGCCGGCCCCCGGCTGGGGCAGGATGGGCGCAAGCGGCGGTGCCGGCCGTCCGACCTAAGCTACTGGCCAGTAGTGACCACTGCGCTACCGCCGAGTATGCTGCCAGGAAGTTCCGGACCGGCACGGGAAACTCGCTGCCCGGAGCGGGTGCGTGCCGTGTTCGCACCCGCTTGCACGCCGCAGCCGTCGGACGAGACCAGTACAGGAGACAAGGCCGTGAGCTTGAGGATCGTTGTCTGTGTGAAGTACGTGCCGGATGCGACGGGTGACCGTCGTTTCGCGGACGACCACACCACGGACCGGGAGGGTGTGGACGGCCTCCTGTCGGAGCTGGACGAGTACGGCGTGGAGCAGGCGCTGCGGATCGCGGAGGCGAACGAGGGTGCCGAGGTGACGGTGCTCACGGTGGGTCCGGACGATGCGAAGGACGCGTTGCGCAAGGCGTTGTCGATGGGTGCGGACAAGGCCGTGCACGTGAACGACGACGACATCCACGGTTCGGATGTGATCGGGACGTCGGCGGTGCTGGCGAAGGCGCTGGAGAAGACCGGGTTCGACCTGGTGATCGGTGGGATGGCGTCGACGGACGGCACGATGGGTGTGCTGCCGGCGCTGCTGGCGGAGCGGCTGGGTGTGCCGCAGGTGACGCTGCTGTCCGAGGTGTCGGTCGAGGGCGGTGTGGTGCGGGGTCGTCGGGACGGTGACGCGGCGACCGAGCTGGTCGAGGCGGCGCTGCCGGCGGTGGTCTCGGTGACGGACCAGTCGGGTGAGGCCCGGTACCCGTCGTTCAAGGGGATCATGGCGGCGAAGAAGAAGCCGGTGCAGTCGCTGGACCTGGACGACCTGGGGATCGAGGCGGACGAGGTCGGTCTGGCGGGTTCGTGGACGGCGGTCGACTCGGTGGCGGCGCGTCCGGCGCGCACCGCGGGCACGGTCGTCAAGGACGAGGGCGAGGGCGGCAAGCAGCTCGCCGCCTTCCTCGCCGACCAGAAGTTCGTCTAGTCCCCGCCCGTCAGCGCATCCAACGATCGATCAGGAGCAACGAATCATGGCTGAGATCCTGGTTCTGGTGGACCACGCCGATGGCGCGGTCCGCAAGCCGGCCCTCGAACTGCTGACCCTGGCCCGCCGTATCGGTGAGCCGTCCGCCGTCGTGCTGGGCGCGGGTGCCGCGGCCGCCGACATCGCCGCCAAGGCCGCCGAGTTCGGTGCCGCCAAGGTGTACGTCGCCGACGGCGCCGAGTTCGCCGACCAGCTGGTCGTCCCCAAGGTGGACGCCCTGGCCCAGATCGCCAAGGCCAACGACGTGGCCGCCGTCCTGGTCACGTCCTCCGGCGAGGGCAAGGAGGTCGCCGCCCGCGTCGCGCTGCGGATCGGCTCCGGCATCATCACCGACGCCATCGACCTGGAGGCCGGCGACGGCGGTCCGGTCGCGACCCAGTCGGTGTTCGCCGCTTCCTTCCAGGTGAAGTCCACGGTCACCAAGGGCGCCCCGGTCATCACCGTCAAGCCGAACGCCGTGGCCCCGGAGGCCGTCGCGGCCGCCGGTGCGGTGGAGAACGTGTCGGTGGAGTTCACCGGCAACGCCGCCAAGGTCACCTCGCGCACCCCGCGCGTCTCCACCGGCCGCCCCGAGCTGACCGAGGCCGCCATCGTGGTCTCCGGCGGCCGCGGCGTCGGTGCCGCCGAGGGCTTCGGCGTGGTCGAGGAGCTCGCGGACGCGCTCGGCGCGGCCGTCGGTGCCTCGCGCGCCGCCGTCGACGCCGGCTGGTACCCGCACAGCAACCAGGTCGGCCAGACCGGCAAGCAGGTCTCGCCGCAGCTCTACATCGCGGCGGGCATCTCCGGTGCCATCCAGCACCGGGCCGGCATGCAGACCTCGAAGACCATCGTGGCCGTCAACAAGGACCCCGAGGCCCCGATCTTCGAGCTGGTCGACTACGGCGTGGTCGGCGACCTGTTCCAGGTGCTGCCGCAGCTCACCACCGAGGTGAAGGCCCGCAAGGGCTGATCCCCGCGCGACGGGTCCCCAGGACCGGAGGGCGTGGTACCGGGTGCTCGGTACCGCGCCCTCCGTCGTCGTGCCCCGGGTCCCGGGGAGTGCCGAGCCGGCCCGTAGAGTCGGCCCGACGGCGCCCGGGCGCGGGAGCCTCCGGGGCGAACAGGGCGAGGACGAGGGCGAGGACCGAAGCATGGCACTGCTGACGGCACTTCACGGCGACCACGGCGACGCGGCGGACGCGCTGCGGATCGACGGCCGGACGCTCTCCCGGGAGGAACTGCTGGGCGCGGCGACCGCGGTGGCCGACCGGGTGGCCGGGGCCCCCGCGCTGGCGGTGCTCGCCCGGCCCACCCTGGAGACGGTCACCGCCGTGGTCGGCGGGCTGCTGGCGGGCGTCCCGGTGGTGCCGCTGCCGCCCGACTCGGGCCCCAAGGAGCGCGAGCACATCCTGCGGGACTCGGGCGCCGTGCTGCTGGCGCACGCGGCCGGGGAGGACGCGCCCGACGCCGGGCCGGTGGCGGCCCTGCCCGTCGACCCCGCCGAGCGGTCGGCGACCACCTACGCCGAACCGGCCGCCGACGCGACCGGTTTCGTGCTCTACACCTCGGGCACCACCGGCGCGCCCAAGGGCGCGGTGATCCGGCGGGCGGCGATCGCCGCCGACCTGGACGCCCTCGCCGCCGCCTGGCAGTGGACCGCCGAGGACACCCTGGTGCACGGGCTGCCGCTGTTCCACGTGCACGGGCTGCTGCTCGGCGTGCTCGGCGCCCTGCGCACCGGCAGCCGACTGGTGCACACCGGACGGCCCACCCCGGAGGGGTACGCGCAGGCGGGCGGCAGCCTGTACTTCGGCGTGCCCACCGTGTGGTCCCGGCTGGCGGCGGACCCCGCGGCGGCCGGGCGGCTGGCCCCGGCCCGGCTGCTGGTCTCCGGCAGCGCGCCGCTGCCCGTACCGGTCTTCGAGAAGCTGGCGGCGCTCACCGGGCACGCCCCGATCGAGCGCTACGGGATGACCGAGTCGCTGATCACCGTCAGCACCCGGGCGGACGGCGAGCGGCGCCCCGGCAGCGTCGGGCTGCCGGTGGACGGGGTGCGCACCCGGCTGGTCGGCGAGGACGGCGGGCCGGTGCCGTACGACGGGGAGAGCGTCGGCGAACTCCAGGTCAGCGGCCCCACGCTGTTCAGCGGTTACCTCAACCGGCCGGACGCGGACGCCGAGGCCTGGACGGCGGACGGCTGGTTCCGCACCGGGGACGTCGCGGTGATCGGGGCGGACGGCTTCCACCGGATCGTCGGCCGGGCCTCGGTCGACCTGATCAAGAGCGGCGGCTACCGGATCGGCGCGGGCGAGGTGGAGGCCGCGCTGCGCGACCACCCGGCGGTCGCCGACGCGGCCGTGGTCGGCGCGCCGGACGAGGACCTCGGACAGGTGATCGTCGCGTACGTCGTGCCGGACGGCGCCGTGACGGGGGAACAGCTGACGGCCTTCGTGGCGGAGCGGCTCTCGGTGCACAAGCGCCCGCGCCGGGTCGTGCTGGTACCCGAACTGCCCAGGAACGCACTGGGAAAGGTGTTGAAGAAGCAGCTCCTGACGGAGCACCGCGGCCACTGATGAGGGGGCGTCGGGACACGCCCGGCGGTGACGGGTGTTCACCCTGATGCGCCGTCGGGCCCGGAGCCCGGGAAACCTTCCTTTGGCGCACTCCACTGCGCGCGGTGAGCGGACGCGTGCCTAACGTGACGAGCAGGCAGAACTGAATCCACGGGAGACATGCCGCGGCCCCCGGTCGCACGGCCGGGGGCCGCGGCACGTCGGACCGGGGACTGCCGAGGGTACGGACCGGCGCTGCCGGGGCGTACCGCGTGTCCGCAGCAGTTTCCGCAGCCGCCCTTCCGGCGGCCGTACGCCGCAGTGCGTTCGCAGCAGTGAAGGAAGTCAGCAGGGATGACCACCGTCAACACCGGCGCACCGGATGCCGCCGACGAACCGACCGGGCAGCACGCCCCCGCCGCCCGCCCCGCCACCGCCCGTCCTTCGCGGGCCGCGCGGATCCGCCAGGGGATAGGCATGGCGGCCGTGATCGCGGTCGGCGTGGGGACCATCGGCCTCGGCACCGGGGTGACGCCCGCCGCGGCCGAGAAGGCCCCGGCGCACGCCGGGTGGGACGGCTCGCGGTACTGGTTCAAGAACAGCCAGGGGCAGTGGCGCTGGACCACCCACTACAGCGTGTACGTGGCGCGGACCGGCGGCGGCAAGTCCTCGGCGGGGTCCTCGTCCTCCGCGAAGCCCGCCAAGTCCTCGAACGGCGGGATCAAGCAGGGCTGGGACGGCTCGCGGTACTGGTTCAGGAACAGCAAGGGGGAGTGGCGCTGGACCAGCCACTACGACATCTACCTGCAGCGGACCGGCGGTTCCCCGTCCTCCTCCGGCTCCTCGGGGTCCTCCCACGAGGTGGCGGTGGACGGCGACGTCGAGACCGCGGTGGAGTACGCGCTCGCCCAGCTGGGCAAGCCGTTCCGGACGGCCGGCAACGGGCCGGACGGGTACGACTGCTCGGGCCTGGTGCAGCAGTCCTTCCGGCGCGGCGGCATCGACCTGCCGCGGGTGGCCAACGACCAGTACGAGGCCACCACGCCGGTCAAGGCGAGCCAGCTGCGCCGCGGTGACCTGCTGTTCTGGTCGCCGGACGGCACCGCGCGGGGCATCCAGCACGTGGCGATCTACCTGGGCAACAACCGGTACGTGGAGGCCGCGCGGCCCGGGACGCTGATCCGGATCTCCGGGATCAGCAGCGGGTACTACCCCGCGTTCATGGGGCGGCCGTAGCGCCCGGGGTGCGGGGCGTCCGGCCGGTGGGCCGGGCGCCCCGCACCCGCGCCCCGGTGACCTGGCTGTCCCCGGCCCGGGCGGCGGTGCGGTCCTGCCGACGCGCTGTCAGAGGTCGGCCGGGCGGGGGAGGGCGCCGCGGGCGCCGGGCGCGGTGACGGCGAAGGCCCCGGCGGCGACGGCGGTGGCGGCCGCGTCGGGCAGGTCGGCCAGCCGGGCGAGACCGGCGGCGAGCGCGCCGCAGAAGACGTCGCCAGCCCCCGTGGTGTCGACCACCCGGACGGTGGGCGCGGGCAGCCGGGTCAGTGCTCCGCCGACGGCGACCAGGGCGCCCCCGCCGCCGAGGGTGACCACCGCCCCCTCGCCCTGCCGGGCCAGCGCACGGGCCGCCGCCTCGGCGTCCGCGGCGCCGGTGAGCTGCCGGGCCTCGACGGCGTTGGCGACCACCAGTGGGCGGCGTCCGGTGGGCCCGGGGGCGGGCAGCGCACCGGCCGGGGCGGTGTCGTGCAGCCAGCGGGTGCCGCCGCGCGGGCCCGCGGCGGGCAGGGCCGCGGCGACGGCGCGGACGCACGCCGCGGGGACCTCGTTGCTGGTGAGGACGACGTCGACCGGGAGCAGGTGGAGCCGGGCCAGGGCCGCGCCGACCTCGTCCGCGGTCAGGTGGGCGTTCGCGCCGGGCACGACCACGATGCTGTTCTCCCCGGCGGGGTCGACCAGCACGATCGCCTGGCCGGTGGGCGCGTCGGGGTGGGTGTGGACGGCGCCCGTCTCCACGTTCGCGCCGCGCAGGTCGTCGAGCGCCGCCTCGCCCTCGGCGTCGCGTCCGACCTTGGCCACCAGGTGGGTGGCGGCCCCCATCCGGGCCGCGGCCACCGCCTGGTTGGCGCCCTTGCCACCGAAGCCCCGGGTGGCGTCGGTGGCCAGGACGGTCTCGCCGGGCGCGGGGAGCACGGGGCAGCGCAGGATCCGGTCGGTGTTGACCGAGCCGATGACGACGACCCGGCCGGCGGGGAGCAGCTTCATCGTTCCTCTGTACGCGGCGGGGCGCGGCCCGCGCAAGCGGTGCGCGTGAAGGCGCCGGGCGGGGCGGGCGCGGGGCGGTGAGGGTGCCGGGCGGGGGAGTGGGAGGGCGCAGGGAGGGCGCGAGCGGCGTACGGTCGGGGCGCGCACCGGAAGTCGGCCGGTCCGACTTCCGGTGCGAACGGTGTGGCGGCGGGGTGCGGCTTTGATGGCGGCCGGTCCGCATTTATCCGTACCGGGCCCGTGGCCTGGGCACATGCCGCTGTCAAGGGGCGGGCCGGGGCGCGCGGGCGGGCGCGGCGAGCAGTTTTGGGGAGCGGCGTGGCGCGGGTACCACCACGGGTGGCGCTGGTTCGGCCGACGGGGGCGCTGCCCGGTGCGAACGGCATCGGGGCAAGTCGAGGGCAGGGGACGTTGTGATCGTCTGGGTCAATGGCACATTCGGGGCGGGCAAGACGAGCGCCTGCCGCGAGCTGGTGGAACTGCTGCCCGGGAGCGTGCTCTTCGATCCCGAGCTGGTCGGCTTCGGACTGCGCCGGATGCTTCCGGCCGACCGGCTGGCCACGGTGTCCGACTTCCAGGACCTCGCGGCCTGGCGTCGGCTGGTGCCCGAGACGGCCGCCGCGCTGCTCGGCGAGGTGGGCGGGCCGTTGGTGGTGCCGATGACCCTGCTCAGAGAGGACTACCGGGACGAGATCTTCGGTGATCTCGCCGCGCACGGGATCACGGTGCACCACTTCGTCCTGGATCCAGAAGAAACGATCCTGCGAAACCGCATAGCCCAGCGCGAGGAATGCCCGGGCGACCCGGAGCGCAGCGAGCGGGTCCGCACCTGGTGCCTGGAGCACCTGCCGCACTACCGGGCGGCCCGCCGCTGGCTGGTCGGCGACGCCCGGATGATCGACAGCGGCGCGCTCACCCCGCGCGAGACCGCGCACCGGATCGCCGAACTCGTCCGGGTCGGCGCCGCGCGCTGCCCGATCGTCCAGGCCCCCGAGCCGACCGGCGACACCGTGGCCTCGGCCGTGCTGTTCTTCGACGAGCAGGACCGGGTGCTGCTCGTCGACCCGGTCTACAAGCCCGACTGGGACTTCCCCGGCGGCGTGGTCGAACGCGGCGAGGCCCCCACCGACGCCGCCCTGCGCGAGACCGCCGAGGAGCTCGGACTGCGCCTGGACCCCTCGGTGCTGCGGCTGCTCGCCGTCGACTGGGAACCGCGCACCGGCCCGCGCCGCGGCGGCCTGCGGCTGATGTACGACGGCGGCCTGCTCGACGACGCGGGCCGGCAGAACCTGCTGCTGCAACAGGAGGAGCTGCGCGGCTGCCGGTTCGTCACCCTGGACGAGTCGGCCGAGCTGCTGCCGCCGAGCCGCTACCGGCGCCTGGCCGCCGCGCTGGACGCCCGGCGCAGCGGGGAGCTGCGCTACCTGGAGGCGGGGTGCCGGGTGGCGCTCGGCCGCCTGGCCAGCACGGCGGACGCCGCATAGGACCGGGGGAGGGCGGGCCCGGGTGCCGGTCGGCGGCGCGGCCCCGGTCGGCGGCGCGCCCCGGTTGGTGGCGGGGCCGGGGCGGGGGTCAGGATGGGGGCATGCCGTTCACCCTGAGCCATCCCGCCGCCGTCCTGCCCCTGCTGCGTCACGCCGGGGAGCGCGGGCCGCTGGTGGCCTCGGCGCTGGTGGCCGGGTCGATGGCGCCCGACGTGCCGTTCTTCGCCGAGTCGCTGCTGCCCGGGGTGTACGGGCACGGCGGGCTGACCCACGCCTGGTGGGCGGTGCCGACGCTGGACGTGGCGATCGCCGGCGTGCTGGTGGCGGGGTGGCACGGGCTGCTGCGGGCGCCGCTGGTGGGCCTGCTGCCCGAACGGTGGGCGGGCGGCGCCGAGGCGTTGACGGTCCGCCGGGCCGCGGCGGCCGGTGCGGGCGGTACCGGCGGCTGCGGCGGTGCCGGGGGCCCGGGCGCGGACGCGGCCTGGTTCGTGGTCTCGGCGGCGGTCGGCGCGGCCACCCACGTCGGCTGGGACGCGTTCACCCACGGCGGCCGGCTGGGCGTGCGGCTGCTGCCCGTACTGGACCGGACGGTGGCCGGGGTCCCGGTCTACGAGGTGCTGCAGTACGGGAGTTCGGCGCTCGCGCTGGCCGCGCTGGGCGGCTGGGCGGCGCGCGCGGTGCGGGCCGTCGAACCGGTGGCCCCGGCCGTGCGGCTCGCGCCGCGGACCCGGCGGACGGCCACCGCGGTGCTGGCCGCGGCGACCGTGGCCGGGGTGCTGCACCGGATCGGCCCGCTGCGCCGCAACCTCGTCCCGGAGGTGTGCTTCGGAGCCGGTGCCGGGCTCGCGGTGGGTGCGGTCGGCTACGCGGCGGTGGTCGCGGCCGCCCGCCGGTGGCGTGGCGGGCGGCCCGGGACCGGTGCGAACTCCCGTCAGACGGTGCGCAGTTCCGCGTAGCGGCGGAGGAAGAGGGCCTCGGTGAGGGCCATCCGCTCCAGCTCCTGCGGGTCGACGCTCTCGTTGACGGCGTGGATCTGGGTGGTCGGGTCCTCGACGCCGACCAGCACGATCTCGGCCTGCGGGTAGAGCGAGCGCAGGGTGTTGCAGAGCGGGATCGAGCCGCCCTCGCCGGCCGCGACCATCGCGGTGCCGAAGGCCTCGGCCATCGCCTCGCCCATCGCCTCGTAGGCCGGGCCGGTGGTGTCGGCGCGGAACGGCGCGCCGTTGCCGTGGCGCTGGAGGGTCAGCCGGGCGCCGAGCGGGACCTGCGCCTCCAGGTGGGCCACCAGGGCGTCCTGGGCGGCCCCGGTGTCGGTGCCCGGCGGGACGCGCAGGGAGATCAGCGCCTTGGCGGCGGCCTGCACCGAGGAGGTGGCGCCGATCACCGGCGGGGCGTCGATGCCCAGGACGGTGACGGACGGGCGGGCCCACAGGCGGTCGGAGATGCTGCCGGTGCCGGTCAGGGCGACGCCGTCGAGCACCTTGGTGTCGGCGCGGAACTGCTCCTCCGGGTACTGCACGCCCTCCCAGGTCTGGTCGGCGGCCAGCCCGGCGACCGCGACGTCGCCGTTCTCGTCGTGCAGCGAGGCGAGCACCTTGATCAGCGACTGCAGCGCGTCGGGGGCGGCGCCGCCGAAGGCACCGGAGTGCAGGTTGCCGGCCAGGGTGGTGACCGAGGCCTCGACCACCGTCATGCCGCGCAGCGAGGCGGTCACGGTCGGCAGGCCGGGGGCGAAGTTGCCGGTGTCGCCGATCACGATGGCGTCGGCGGCCAGCAGCCCGGGGTGGGCCTCGGCGTAGCGCTCCAGGCCGCCGGTGCCCTGCTCCTCCGAGCCCTCCACGATGATCTTCAGGCCGACCGGGTAGTCGTCGCCGTACACCTGGCGCAGCGCCCGCAGGGCGGTCAGGTGCATCAGGATGTTGCCCTTGCAGTCGGCGGCGCCGCGCCCGTACCAGCGGCCGTCGCGCTCGGTCAGCTCGAAGGCCGGGCTGTCCCAGCCGCTCTCGTCGAGCGGGGGCTGCACGTCGTAGTGCGAGTAGAGCAGGACGGTCGGGGCGCCCTCGGGGCCGGGCAGCTCGCCGTAGACGGACTGGGTGCCGTCCGGGGTGTCCAGCAGCCGGATGCCGGTCAGGCCCTCGGCGGCGAAGGCCTCGGCGACCCAGTGCGCGGCCTTCTGGCACTCCTCGACCGGGAACTGGCGCGGGTCGGCGACCGACTGGAAGGCGACCAGCTCGGCGAGGTCGGTGCGGGCACGGTCCATCAGGGACCGGACGGCGTCGGCCAGGGGCTGTGACATCGGGGCTCCGAAGGGGACGGGTCCGCCCGGGGGGTGGTGCGGGCGGAGGGGGTCGGTTGGGGTACCGCCGATCATAGGCGGAGCCGTCCGGGGGGCTTCGGGGAGCTTCCCCGTCGGGGGGTGGTGCGGCGTCCGGAAGGCCGGGCGGACGCATAGGATTGGTCGACGTGACTGACTCCGGAAGCCCTGATTCCCGTAGCCCGATCGACAGCCCGCCGGACGGCCCGTCGGACGAGGCGCTCGGCGTCCCGCTCGACGGGGCGCTCGACGAGGCGCCGCAGCCGCCCGACGGCGTCTGGGACGTCGTGGTGGTCGGCGCCGGACCGGCCGGGGCCTCGGCCGCGCACGCCGCCGCCGCGCAGGGCCGCCGGGTGCTGCTGCTCGACAAGGCCGAGCACCCCCGCTACAAGACCTGCGGTGGCGGCATCATCGGCCCGTCCCGGGACAGCCTGCCGCCGAACTTCGAACTGCCGCTGCAGGACCGGGTGTCGGCCGTCACCTTCGCCTACGACGGGCAGTACACCCGGACCCGGCGGTCCAAGCGGATGCTGTTCGGGCTGGTCAACCGGGACGAGTTCGACCTGCGGCTGGTCCAGTCCGCCAAGCAGGCCGGGGCGGTGCTGGTCACCGGAGTGACCGTCACCGGGGTCGAGCAGCGCGGCGGCGAGCACCGTACGGCCGTGGTCACGGCCGCCGACGGGCGCACCTTCGAGGCCCGGGCGGTGGTCGGCGCGGACGGCAGCGCGAGCCGGATCGCCCGGCACGTGGGCGTCACCTTCGACCAGATCGACCTCGGCCTGGAGGCCGAGATCCCCGTCCCGCCGCAGGTGGCCGCCGACTGGTCGGGCCGGATCCACCTCGACTGGGGCCCGCTGCCCGGCAGTTACGGCTGGGTGTTCCCGAAGACCGAGACCAGCAGCCTGACCGTGGGCGTCATCTCGGCGCGCGGCGACGGCGAGCGGACCAAGCAGTACCTCGCCGACTACATCCGGCGCCTGGGCCTGTCCGGCTTCCCGCCGCGGGTCGAGTCCGGGCACCTGACCCGCTGCCGGGCCGAGGACTCGCCGCTCTCCCGCGGCCGGGTCCTGGTGGCCGGGGACGCGGCCGGACTGCTGGAGCCGTGGACCCGCGAGGGCATCTCGTACGCGCTGCGCTCCGGCCGGCTGGCCGGGGAGTGGGCGGTGCGGATCGCGGAGGCGGGCGACGCGGGCACGGTGCGGCGCGAGGCGCTGAACTACGCGTTCGCGATCAAGGCCGGGCTGGGCGTGGAGATGCGCGCGGGCAAGCAGCTGCTGAGCGCCTTCGAGCGGCGGCCGTACCTGTTCCACACGGCGGTCACCACGGTGCCGGCGGCGTGGCGGGCGTTCGCCCGGACCACCCAGGGGCACACCACCTTCGCGCAGCTGCTGCGGCAGAACCGGGCGGCGCGCAAGCTGATGGCGATGGCCGCCCGGTAGCGGGATCCGGTTCGTGCGGCCGGGGCGGCCCCCCCCGGCGGGGGGGCGGGCCCGCCCCGCCCCGGGGGGGGGGGCGGGCGGGGGGGGGGGCCCCGGGGGGTGTGGCCCGGGTCGGGGGGGGGCCAAACGCTGCCACC
>NZ_JBIAXC010000089.1:0-15033 GCF_042896295.1 Kitasatospora sp. NPDC001309
GCCCTCGGGGTGTGGGCGTGAGGCCCGCGACGCTGGCGATGCTGCGCGAGCAGATCGTCACCGGGCCGGACGCGCTGACCGACGAGCAGGTGATGGGGCTGCTCGACGTGGTGATGGCGGAGTCCGGCGCGGCCGACGCGAGGGCGGACCGGCTCACCCACGCGGCGAGGCTGGCGAGGGAGGCGGCGCGGCTGCTGCGGGGTGAGCTTCGGGTGGTGGTGGTGGAGGCGGACGCGCGGGCCCGGATCAGGGCCGAGCAGGCGCCGGGACTCGCCGACTCGTTCGACGCCGCTTACTGGGCACCGGTGGACGCGGTGGCGTGATGGCCGGGCGCCGCAGTCTCACCGTCGATCCGCCGGAGCGCATCCCCGGCCTGATGAGCGACGAGGTGCTGTTGGCCGAGGCCGCGTCCACCAGGTCATGGCTGGACGAGCTGAACGCCGAAGTGCTGGGGGCGCGGCATCGCATGGGCAGGCTCGGGCGCGAGATCAACCGGCGGGGTCTGGTGGCGGGACAGGTGCGGGCACCGTCGCCCGTGCTGGCGGGCAGGAAGCGGCGCCCGAAGCAGGTGGAGGGGGAGGTGGAGGAGTGAGCGCGGACGGGGAGCGACGGCGCGGGCTGGCGCACCGGGTGCGGGGGATGAGGATGTGCCACGTCTGCGGGCACGGTGAGCGCTGGCACCCCGAGGGCGGACCGTGCGAGTCGGTGTGGCCAGCCTCGGGGGCGTGTGAATGTCGGGCGTGGGCGGCGCCGGTGCCGACGACGCCGACGGCGCGCGGGCACTTCAAGTGATCGCCCACGTGTAGAGGCCGCGCCGGATTTTCGGGGGCAGTGGAAAGGGTGGCCGCGCCCCCCGGATCTGGTTTCCTGGTGCGGGGCCCCGGTGAGCGTGAATCACCGGGGCCCCTGCCGTCAGCCGCCGTACCTGCGCCACAGGATCAGCAGCGCCAGCGCGCCCGCGTTGTACAGCAGGACGCGCCAGTCCGGACGGGGTGGTTCGGGCTCAGGCATCGAAGGCCCCTCTCCCTCACCAGGCCGGACCCTCCGGCCCGGTGGCAGCATTCTTAGGCCCGAACGGGTGACGGATCAAATCGCAACTTTGCGTCACTCTAAGGTAGTTGCCTAGGTCAGAGGGGGTGCGTGCATCCGTTCGGACTACTCCAAATGGAGCACATCGGAGTATCCGGCCCACGGAGCCCACACGGGGACGGTCACACGCCTATGAGCCCCCCGCCCCAATCTGGGCTCAAATTCTAATCTGGTTTTCTCGGGGTCTATCCCTCAGGTTTTCATTTCTCCTCTGCTACCAATTCTCACTCATTCTTTCTCGTATTCCTCACTGCATTCTGTGTGTCGTGCTGCACTGCCTCACCTCCCCAACTCCCCACCCTGCCAAGCTACTTGCTCTCACTCTCTACTCACTCACACTCACTCACTCTGCTACTCACACACGCTCTCACCTGCGCTTTCTCTCTCATTCTCATCACTGTCTCTGGTGCTGCCTAATGGTGTGCGGTTGTGCCGTTGTCGCCGGTCACCATAACTGCCAGCCAGCGCCCCACCTGCCAGCCAGCCTCACCGCTTCACTCTCAACTCTCTTGCTCTGCTTGCTAGTTGTGCTCTAGGTTGCTGGTCTTCGCAGGTCAATGCCGGTGGCGACCATGCCGACCAGACCCCCATCCGCCAGCGCCACCCACACCAGCACCGATCAGCCGATCCAGCCAGCGCCCCGCCAGAGCCGCGCCAGCCCGGCGCCGACCACTTCCCCCACCACGCCATCCAGCGCCCGCCACAGCGCCCCACAGCGCCGCCATGCCAGCCAGCCTCACCACCACAGCGCCTCACTCCTCCTCCTCCTGCTGCTCCTGCTGCTCTCACCCCACCAGCGATCAACCCGTGTGCCATTGGTGGTCACTGTTGGCACAAGATCACCTAGGGGTGCATGACGGCCTGACGCTGTGCCAACTGTCGTGCCATTGCAGTTGACCCGTGGCACACACCCATGGCACAGTCCTCCACCATGACCACCGAAGCGCACACCCTGATCGAGTCCAACGCCTGCCCCATGAGCGCCTGCCTTGCTCCGGCCGGACGCCCCTGCCTCACCGACACGGGCCGTGTCGCCAGCCACTACCACGCCGCCCGGATGGTGATGGTGAAGTCGCTGGAGAGGTCGGCCCGCATCACCATCCCCAAGCACCGCCGCGACGGCGCACAGCTCGACACCACCCCGGCCGCGCCCGTCACCACCACAGACATGGTCAAGCTGGGATATGCCCGCGTCAGCACCGCAGCGCAGGACCTGACGGGGCAGATGGACGCGCTGGCTGACGCCGGGTGCACGGAGATCTACGACGAGAAGGTGAGCACCCGCGAGACGGAGCGCCCCGAGCGGTCGCGGGCGCTGGCCCGTGCCGCAGACCTGGCCAGCCTCGGACTGTCCGTGCGCCTGGTGGTTCACGAGCACAAGCGCATCGGGCGCGGCATCGAGGTGATGGACTTCCTGCGCAAGGCGTTCGCGGCCGGGGTCGAGGTGGAGTTCCTGACCGGTGACCATCGGGGCGTGTTCGACCCCAACTCGCCCATGGCCATGGGGATGTTGACCATGTCGGCGATCTACTCGGAATCGGAGCGCGAGTACATCCGCGAGAAGACACTCATCGGTCAGGAGGTGGCGCGCGACAACGGCAAGCGCGTGGGCGGCGTCAAGGTCACCGACGACGACATGAAGACCACGGCGGAGCGGCTGTACCGGGAGAACAAGACCATCCCGGAGATCATGGAGCGCCTGGTCATCCGGACCGGGAACAAGCGTGGCCAGCACCCGAGCAGGCGCACGGTGTACCGCCTGCTGGCCGACGTGATGAACGAGCACCAGGCCGACGACGTGTAGACCGCGCACCAGCACGAACGCCCCTCGGGACCATCCGGGGGGCGTTCGGCCGTTCCAGGGCCCTTTCTGGCCCTTTCCCCCGACTTCCCGTCACATGGGCCACGTCCGGGCCCGGTGCGCCTGTACGGCCGGACGCAGCGCCGGAGCGTCGGCCCGCGCCAGCATCCGCCAGCCCGTACCCGGTGAGGTCTCCTGATCCACCAGTCCGGCCCGCTCGACCACCAGCGCCCACCCCTGCGCGCTGATCTCGCCGCCCTCGGCCACGAACGCCGCTTGAGCCTCCCCGGTCCATGCCCGGTCCCGTGTGCCCAGCCAGCCGAGCAGCCAGCGCGCGGCCACCTCCACCGGGTCGGGGTCGTCGTCGTGGTCCTGGTGCTCGGGCTCGACCTGGCCAGCCTGTAGCCGGTCGTGCTCGGCCCTGATCCGGGCGTAGTACGCATCCACCTCTGTCCGGTCGGCCTGCGCCTGCTGGTGGCCCTGCTGAAGGTCGGACAGTCGTCGTCTCGTCATGGCGCCAGGATGCGCCCGGACGCGCGGACCGTGACCGACTGGCACGCGGCTGCGCCGCAGACAAGCAATGAACCCGCGCGCGCTGGCCGAGCACGACGATGACCAGGCGGACGGCTCCAATCCCCGCGCCGCTCACTTCCGCGCCACTGGACGCCACAGGCCGGGGAGGTTCGAGCACACCGGGGCCCGGTCGGCGCCGTTGGTGAGATCGCACAGCCGACCCCGGATTTCAGCCCGGCCGGCGTGGGGGGTACCCACAAACCGCGGTTCACTCCGGGGCCCACTCGTCAGGCTCGGGCGGCCGGAGCGGAGCGCGGTCGGCGGGGACGTAGAGCTGGCCGCAGGTGACGCACCGACGGCGGACGGTCCGGGGGCACTTGCCCGGCGTGCGCGGGACGGTCCACCAGTGCGGGCGCTCGACCACCCACCGGACCATCCCCGACCGGGCCCGGACGCGCTCGGGGTACAAGCCGGTGAGCCGCAGCGCGTTGGACGTGGTCGAGCGGCTGCACCCCATCCGGCGCCCGTAGGCGTACGCGTCGGCCGACCAGATCAGCCGGTTGGGGTCGCGGCACGCCATGGCCCGGAGCGCGGCGGCGAGTTCCTGCGCGTTCATCACCACCACTTCCTCATCTCGTCGGCGTCGCGCCGGTTCTCGCAGATCAGCGTGTGCAGATCCCGCACGGCCAGCATCCGGCGCTGGGCCAGCCGCAGCCCGTTGCGCCGCAGGAAGTCGCGCAGGTCGAGCACATGCCGGAACGGGTCGCGCCTGTTCAGCGCGTACGCGATGTGCTGCGCCCACTCGTCATCGGTCAACGTCGTTGTGTCCATGACTCCACACGGTGCAGGAACGCGGACGCGCAGAGATCAGGTGTTCGCTGGCGTGTCGCCACACACGGCGCGGGTTCATTGCTTGTTCACCCCGGCTCGACCCCGAGGCGCGGCACCTCCCGATCACCTACGGCGCACTGCGTGAGTCGTCCGGCGAAGCCGGTCCGCTTCATCCCTGACCCGTCACCAGGACCACCACGGCCAGCACCACACATGACACAGAAACAAGAAAAACTCCCTTAGGTTGAAGGAGAGATACCGGTAGATACCGGCACTACGGGCAAAAGCGCAGGTCACGGGGTTGCCGGTATGTACCTCCAGCAGGGTCGAGATACCGGCAGCGGGGGTCGAGATACCGGCGGATCTTGCCGGTATGTTGCCGGTATCTTCGGGCCTGCCGGTATCTCCCGGAGATGCCGGTAACTACCTCTGACCTGCGGTTTTGTAGGGTGCGCCGGTATCTGCCGGTATCTTTTGGGCGCCCCGGTCCGCGTGCCACGTTTCATGTCATGTGTCGGGACAGCACGAAGCCCCCGGCCGGTGGTCGGCGCGGGGGCTTCGGTGTCAGTGGTCAGTCGGTGAGCGCGGGCTGCTCGGCCGCCGGACGCGGTGCCGGGACCGACACGGCCGGATCGCGGTACTCGACCTTCCACCGCCACGCTTCGGCGTTGCTGTCCTTCACCTTCCGCAGTCGGTACTCACCGTGCCAGCGGCCCTCCCGCGCCTTGAGCCAGTAGCCGAGCTTCTGGACCGAGGGAAGGTAGGTGCCCTTGTCGCGGGGGAACACGGCGTCGAGGGGGCCCGGAGTCGGGATGCCGTACTCCGCACTGCTCCGGGCGGCGCCGAGCAGCTCACCGGCGCCGATCAGCCGGTCACCGAAGTGGCCGTGCCATGCGGCGAGGAACACCGTCCACTCGTGGCCGTCGTCGTCGCCGTCGCGCATCTGCTGCTCGCGGCCTTCGAGCCAGCCGCTCACGCCCATCCATCCGAGGATGCCGCCGATGGTGCGCGGCCACGCCCCGAAGGAGGCGATGGAGTGGGAGGAGCGCGGCGAACCGGCCGCCACCCACCCCGACAGCAGGACGAGAAGCGCATGCAGCAGCTCGCCGGAGTGCAGGGGGAGCCAGTCGTTCAGGTCACCGAGCGCGAACGACTGCTGATCCCGAAGCTCGGGCGCGCCCCCGTCGGGGTCCAGACGCGTGATGATCGTGCGGCGCGGCATGTCGTCGCTGCCGGAGACGTTGTTGCCCTCCGCCATGAAGCATCGCCCGTTGGGCACCTCGATGACCTTCGAGGACCCGAGGCGGCGCCCGGTCCACATTGTCTTCGTGACCACCTCGGCCAGCTTGGGGTACCGGATGATGTAGCCGTTGGGCAGGTTCGCGAAGCCCACGAAGGGATGCGCCTTCTCGGCGAGCAGCGCGGTGATTACCTTGCCCATCTCGGTGTTGTCCTCGGGCCACGAGTTGGAGCTGAATCCGAACAGATAGTCAAGGATCATGCACAACAGCCCTTTGCCCGAACCGGGGTTGGTAGCGGTGAGCAGGTAGAACATGAACGGGTCGCGGATCAGCACCCGCAGCAGCGGATAGAACATAACGCCGACGTAGGACGCCTTGTCACTCGGCGCCACCCACGGGAAGTCACGCAGCACCTGATCCAGGATCAGGGTCTTCGCCGCCTCGATCTGCTCGTCCGTCGGGTTGGTCGGCACCGGCGGGATCTGGTGCTTCGGCTCGTAGTAGTAGCCGGTGCCCTCGTTGTATCCGGGCTCCGTCTGGAACGTGCCGTCCGGCAGCAGCAGCGGGACGGAAGAGATGCCCTTGAGGATGGACAGGTCCCACTTCGGGCGCGCGAGCACCGTGGTGGCGATACGGACCGGGAGCAGGACGGACGACACGATCTCGTCGCCGTCGCGGGTGGTGCGCGTCTTCTGTACGTCGGCGTTCTCCTTCACCACGTACGTGAGGTTGTCCGGGCCGATCGGCCTGATCACCGGCCCGTCGGCGCTCCGGCCGACCTGGGCGATTCCGTCGCCGTACAGGTGGACGCCGGAGATCTTCCCGGACTCCAGCGCCTCGATGACCGCGTCCACGCCGTCGGGCTCGCTGGTCACGTCGATGACGGGGAGGCTGGCGCCGCCGGGCCGCTGGCTGCGGGGGGCGCGAAGCTGGGCCTTGGTCGCCAGCTCGGCCGCCCTGGTCTCGGCCTGCGCGGTCTTGAGCGCGCGGTCCGCGATGGCCAGCGCCGCCTTGGCCTTGGTGATCTCACCCTTGGCCGCGCCGTCCATCCTGAGCCGGTCGAGCCGGTCGGCCGCCTCACGCGCGGCCCGCTGGAGATCAGCGACGGTGGTTCCCCCGGTAGTGCCGGTATCGGTGGTGCTGCTGGTGGTCATTCGCGTCTCTCTCGTATCGGAGAGCGCTTGTACCGGTGACCGTCCCTAGGGGGGTGGGCTACTCTGTGCCCTGGGTGTGAGACCGATCCGGAACTACAGATCTTTGTCTCCCTGGGTGGTCAAGCGGTTCAGCGCTCGACTTGCCTCACGAGAAGCCCCGGCTACTGTCCAAGGCGGCCGGGGCTCTCGCATGTCTGGGGGGACTCTACGCCCCGCGATCTAGGCCCCGCTGACACTCCGTCCGGCTGTGGGGACCGCACAACCGGGTGACTTTCACCGACTTTCACGACCCCAAGGGGCACTTGGTCGAGCGGCCGTTCACCCATTCGGCCGGCCGCGGGGCTCTGGTCGGCCGACTTTGTGAGAGTTCCACAGGACTTTCGGGGGAGTTACCGGCAGGAACGGCCGGGCGGGTAGTCCTCACCGTGTCCACGGCTTCACCGTCGCCCGTGCCATCTCGACCGCGCGCTGACCGTGCGCCGCATGCTGGGCACCCACGACAGTCACGTACTCGGTGAGCAGGTCGTCCGTCAGGTCGTCGCCGCAGGTTCCCGAGCATTGCCAGTGGACGGACAGCACGGCGCCGACTGCACCGGCCAGCGCGCGGGCGCCACGGTCGCGGGTGGGGTTCGCCCGGATCGCCGACACCCCGCGATCGTGGCCCTTGGCGCGGTACGCGGCGTTGTGGATGCAGCCGGGCATGTCCACCCCGGCCACGACCAGGCGCGGCCGGTTGGTCCACTCGCTCACGTTGTCGCGCTGGCGTCCGGTGGCGGCGTGCTCGGCCAGCCACTCGGTCATGGTCACCGGCCAGTCGGCCACGGGGGCGTCCAGCAGCAGGTCCCCGGTCCACTTCGCCTGAGTGCTCATCAGCACGTCGAACGCCCACTCGCGCTTGCCGTCCTCCCCGGCCTGCGGGATCAGATGACGCGGAAGTGCGGCACCGGCATTGGAGCCGTCCACCAGGCCGTCGGCGACGTGGGGGTGGAGCAGGTGCCGTGAGCCGTTCGCCGCCCGGTAGAACAGGTGGGCGCCGAGCCCGGAGCTGGAGCGCTGCACCAGCGTGGGCGTCAGGACTCCGGCGCTCCACAGGTGGCGCATCAGCTCGACGCCGTCCGCCTCGACGTCGAGCACCGCGAGCCCCGAGGGCTTCACCGCGACGCCGGTCCGCGCGCCGACGGGCCACGTACGCCGGATGCGCTCGGGGTCGGCGGTGGCGCCGTTGAAGCTGTGGCACCAGTCGCCGGAACACGCTCCGGCCACGCAGGCCGGGCAGGTGGCCGGGGACTTCCCCCCGGCGTCGGCGCAGGGGTCGCAGTTCTTCCTCCTGGGCCCCTTGGAGTCGGGGTCTACGGGGAAGACGTGCCAGCCGCGCGCCACCAGGGCCAGCGGCTCATTCGGAGCGGTGCGGGGTGAGACCATGAGGGTGTTCTCCTCTCGTCGGGATGATGCCGGGGATGGAGTTGGGGCTGTCCGGTTGGAACCTGCGCGGGTGACGAGCCGGACAGCCCCTCTTGCGTGATCAGGGGTGCTCGATCACCAGCGCGGCGGCCGACAGGCTCACCACCTCGTCGTCGCTCTCCTGCGTCTCCTCCCACGACCACACGCCGCCGTCGCCGGTCACCCGGACGTACCCCCACGCCGCGAGCACGGCGTCACGCTCGGCCCTGGTGGGGGGCTTGCCGTCGGTGGTGGCGAAATCGCGCTCGGGCCAGTCGCTCACCAGGCCGGGCACGGCCACGAACAGCACCCACCCGACGCCGGGGCGCCGGTACATCTGCGCGCGGTACTCGGTGGGGGCCGTGGCGGCCGGGGCCTGGTCGGCCGGGTTGTGCAGTGGCCTGCGGGTGGTGGTCACGCGGCACCGCCGTCCGGGGTCCAGGTGTGGACGAGCTGCCACAGGTGCACGGGCAGCACGTGCGCGACGGTCTCGACCGTGGCGCCGTCGGCGGTGTAGCCGGTGTGGGTGATCTCGTAGACGAGCTGATCCAGCGTCAGGCCGAGGAACGCCGCCTCCGGCTCGGAGGGGGTGCGCACGTCGATCTCCTCGCGCATCTTCACCTGCCGGTATCCGGCGTCCGCCATGCGGCTGATGATGCCGCCGGGGCCCGTGTCCGGGACGGCCGTTCCGGCGGCGTCCGCGACGGTCTTGGGGCTCCTGCCGGTGGCGAACTGCACCGGCACGCCGTCGGCCCACATGCGGTAGTGCTTCACGGTCTCGTCGGCCGTCTCGGTGACGGTCGTCTCCCAGCGCGGGGTGTATCCGCACTCCCTCACCTCCACGTCGAAGGCGCCGTGTCCGCGCTCGCGGTAGGCCGCTTCGTAGCGGTCGGGGACGACTCGGGTGATCTTTCGCATGATCGGGTGCACCTTGCTTCCTGCGGATGAGCGGATGACGAGTCCTTCGGTGGCGAGCACGCCCATGGCCTGCGCGACGGTCGGCCGGGTCTCCCCCAGCTCGGCCGCCAGCTCGGCGTCCTTGGGCAAGTCGGAGCCTGCCGGGTAGTCGCCGCCCCGGATGCGGCTGCGGATGGTGTCGGCGATACGCCGGTACTTCGGTGTCATGAGAAGAACCATAGGCATTCTAGGGTTCAGTCCGCTACCTCTCAGAAGGTGTTGACAGCTTCTCAGAAGACGCTCACTCTGGAGTCCGGCAGAACGAAGCTGACGGGTGATCAACTCCGTTGAAGCGCGGCCCCGTACTGCCCTGACCAGGAGGAATCGTGCTCGTCTACTGCGAGATCCGCGCCCCCCGCCCCGGCGGCATCAAATCGGCCGGCTGGTGGCTGGCCCTGCACGCCGTCCACGCCGACCACCGCGTCTTCGGCTGCGACACGGTCGGCACCGTGACCGTCACCGGCCGGATGGCCACCGCCGCCACCGTGCGCCTGGTGCTGCTGGCCGCGCCGTTCGTCGCCGCCGTCTGGGCCCTGTCGCACCTCACCCGCTGACCACGCACCACCCACCAGGAGGGGAACCACCATGGCCACCACTTCGCACAACGGCGCCACCACCAGCACCAGCACCGGTGGGAAGACCACCGGCGGGGGCAGCCACAACAGCTACAAGACCGGCGGAGGGTTCGCGCCGTCGGGCGCGTTCGCCCCGTCCTTCGCCCCGTCCTTCGGGATCAGCGTCAACGTCAACAAGGGGATGCCGGGCGGCGCCGGGTTCTCCCCCACCGGCGGCCAGCAGGGCAATGGCGGTCAGATGCTGCTGCCCGCGCCGGAGTTCGACAGCACGGACCAGGTGCGCGCCTACTGCAACCACGTGCGGGCGCTGATGATCCAGATCGGTCTCGAACTGGGCATGGCGTCCAAGCTGCTGGAGGCCCGGTTGCGGCAGGTCCAGCGGCGCCCCGGCGCGATGCCCGGTGACGGATGGGTCCGGGCCCGCTCGGTGGCCGGTCACCTGCGCAAGTCCGGTGACGCCGCCGTGGCCGTGGCCAAGCAGGCGACCGCCACCGTCGGCGCCCTGGAGCGCGAGTTCCGCCCGGCCGCGCCCGTCCGCTCCGCCACCCCGTTCCGCATCTGAGAGGGGACGTCCCATGTCCCGCGACACACACGACCGCGAGCACCAGCAGCAGGAACAGCGCCTCACCGGGGGCGCCAGCGCCAAGGGCCTGGGCGCGTGGCTGCTCCACCGATCCAAGCCCTACCTTCCCGCGTGGATCGGCTCGGGCCTGGTGGGCGCGGCCGGTTCGGCCGCCTCTCTCCAGTGGCACGGCAGCCCCGGCGCCGGGGTGGCGCTCACCCTGTCCTCGGTCGGCATCACCGGCGCTTCGTGGCTGGTCGGCCAGCGACTCCAGATCATCCAGCGCATCCACGTCACGGTGCTGACCGGCGCGGCGTCGATGTGGGTCACTGCCGCCGCGCTGGCAGGTCCCCTGAACCCCGCCGTCCTGAACGCCTACCTCATGGGCGCCCCGCTGGCGGCCATCTCGGTGAACCTGCGTCAGCTCACCCGCTCCGGCCAGCAGGCCGCCACCGGCGACAGTGACGGCGGACTCCTGGAGAAGGTGGGGCTTGCCCGCGCGAAGTTCGGCCGGGCGAAGGTCGAGCCCAACCGCGTCACGGTCCCCTACGCGCTGCCCGCTGGCGAGATGACCAACGACGACATGTCCAAGGCGGCCGGGCGCCTCGCGTCCGCGCTGGACGTGCCGACCACCGCCATCCGCATCCAGCACGACCCTGAGTCCGCCCGCAAGGGCACCCTCGTCGTCGTTCCCGAGGACCAGCTCAAGGTGCCGACCGTGTGGCCCGGCCCGTCCGCGCCCGGCGAGTCGATCGCCGTCCCGCTGCGACTCGGTGTCTACGACGACGGCTCCGACCTGCTGCTGCCCCTCCTCGACGCCATCCACCTCCTCGTGATGGGGATGACCGGCTCCGGGAAGACTGAGGGCGCCATCGACGTGCTGCTGGAGATCCTGACCCGCAAAGACGTGGTGGTGCTGCTGTCCGACCCCGCCAAGTCCGGGCAGGACTTCGGGCCGATCCTCGACGCCATCACCTGGGCCGCCCTGGACATGCCGTCCACCATGGCCATGGCCGCCGCCGTCCAGGCCATCATCCCGGTCCGCGCCCGCTGGCTCCGCGACCACGGCTACCGGGCATGGGAGCCCGCTGCTGCGGAGATCCAGACCGACCCCTCCCACTCGTGCCAGACCGGCCGCGCCTGCCACTGCCCCGGCATGCCCTACGTGATCGCTTGGTGGGAGGAAGCTGCGAAGACCCTCCGCGAGATGGGCGAGGACGCATTCACCGGCATGGCGCAGGAAGCCCGCTCCGCCGGGGTCTCCATCGTGATCTCGATGCAGCGCGCCAGCGGCTACCAGATCAGCACCGACACCCGCGCCAGCCTGCCCGCCGCGCTGTGCTTCGGCGTCCGGGGAGATGACGCCGCGTTCGCCCTGCCCGAAGAGGTGTTGGACGCGGGCGCCAACCCGGCCGCCTGGGCCAACAAGCGCAAGGGGTACGTGTACCTGGCCAGCGCGGGCGTGGACGAGGAGATGCACGCCAACCCGGCCCGCACGTTCTGGACCGGCGGGGACGCGCTCTATGCCCAGATCGGCGCGTGGGTGGTCGAGACGTTCACCGGCGTGCGGGCCGCGCTCGACCCGGTGACCGAGGCCGGGGCCGCGCGGGTCGCGGGCAAGTACTTCGTCCTGGACCGGGCCGCCATCGACGCCCACAACGCCAGCGTCTACGAGGACGCCGCCCCCGAGGCCGACCCCGAGGAAGAGATGAACGCCGAGCTGGCCAAGGTGCACGCGGAGATGCTGGCCGCCGCCGGGGAGGCGGCCGGGGAGATCCCGCCGCTGTCGGCGGGCGTCAGCTTCGACCTGCCCCCGGCGGACCTGACGCCGGAGGAGGCCCGCGCCGCGCTGGTGGAGCTGGTGGAGATGCTGGCCGCCGCCGGGCCCGGCACCGTCGCCGTGCGTGACCTCGGGCCGTACCTGGAGCAGCTCGGGCGCAAGCGCGAGTGGGTGTCCAAGCAGATGAAGCGCCTCGCGGAGGAGGGCCTGTTGGCCCCCACCGCGACCGAGGGCACGTACCGCCTGGTGCCCCAGATGGCCGGGGTCTGACGGACCGGCACAGCGGCACACCCCCGCACAGCGGCACAGCGCGAATCCCCACATCACACGGGGTGTGATTCGGGCGGCACAGCCCCGGATCACACCCCGCACACCCCCACCGGCACAGCGACCGGCACACGTCCCCGGAGGTACCCGCCATGACCCCCCAGCAGATCACCGACGCCGACCTGATCGCCTCCCTGATTCCCGCCGACGCCGCCGCGCTCGACACCCCCTCCCCCGCCGTCCCGCTCACCGTGGCGTACACGCCGGGTGACGGCGGGGTCCTGGTGCCGGTGTACATCCCGGTGCCGCTGGCCTCCAATGCGGCGCCCGGAGCGACAGTTGCGCCGCACTCGACCGCACAGGCCCCGGCGGTTCGGGATGCCGGGCCGCTGGTGCCCCGATGGGCTGTCGGCACCGCCGTGGCGTCGGTCGGCGTCGGCGCCGGTGCGTGGCTGCTGGCCGGTGCGCTGCACCTCGCGGATATGGCCGTAACCGGTCTGGTCGCCGGTGCGTCGGCCGGGCTGCCCCTGCTGGTGGTCGCCGGGGTCGCCGTCGCCGCGCTGGCCGGTCGGCGCTCGTCCGGCGGTACGGGCGGCGTGCACGTCGTCCAGACCATCACGCAGACCATCACGAATCGCGTGCACATCGGGGAGTGACGGCACGTCCGTGACCCCTGGTGCCAGACTGACCCCCGAACAGACGTGGGGCCGCCCGGCTATCACCCGGAACGGCCCCGAAGATCCACGGACTCTGAAGGAGACCCCCGTGAACCACGATCAGCAGTATGACCGACCCGTGACCCGCCTTCAGCGCGTTCTCCTGACGTGCGCCGCCGTGCCCATGGTGGTGTTCGGCGGCCTCGGCGGCGTCGGCACCTTCACCAACATGACCCGCGCTTTCGGGTCCGCCGGTACCGCGCTCGGTGTGATCGCCGCCGGTGAGGGTGCTACCGCCGTGCTGGCCGTGCTCGCCCTGGTGCTGACCGCCTTCAGCCAGTCCACCCCCGCCCTGGTGCGCGCCGGACTGTGGGCGATGCCCGCCGCCGCCGCCGTGGTCGGCGCGGTGACCGCCCCCACGCTGCCGCTGGCCGCCGTCCAGGCGCTCACCCCGATGGGCATGTGCGTCTCGGCCGAGGGGCTGGCCCTGATGGTGCGCCGGACGATGGTCTACCGCACCGGCGTGGACCCGGAGCAGCAGCGCCGCACCGCCGACACCACGCGGCGTCTCGCGTATCTGCGGGCCGTGGCCGCGCAGCACCCCGACGAGGCCACCCGACGCCGCGCGGAGCTGGACGCGTGGAAGGTCGCGGAGCGCGCCGGAGCGGGTGACCTGGTGCTCGGTGCGGAGCTGGCCGAGGTGCAGCGCGAGCGGCTGTCGATCGCCGCCGACGACGCCCTGTCGTCCATGTTCACCATCGTGGCCGCACCGGCTCTGACCAGCGCGGAGCACCACGGAGCACCCACGGAGCACCCCGCACCGCCGACCGCCCCGAGTGCTCCGCAGGCCGGAGCGGGCGCCACGCTGGCCGACGTGTGCACGGTCGCCGGAGTGGTCGAGCCGACCCCCGGCGACACCATGACGGACGACCAGGTGGCCGCCGTGCTCCGCTGGCTGCGGTACTCGACCAACCCCCCCATGTCCGGCCGCGCCGCGTTCACCGCGTTCCGCTCCGCCGGGTTCACCGCGCCCAACGACAAGCTGAACGAGATGTGGCGCGCGCTCGGCACCACCACCCCCTGACCGACCCTCACCCGACGCCCCGTCTGCCCTCACTGGGTAGGCGGGGCGTCGTGCTGCTGGCACGCGGCTGGCGCCGCAGAACCGCAATGAACCCGCTGACACTGCGTCGGGCGGTACGGTGAGCGCGAGTGTTCAGCACTCACTCCTTCACGGCAGAGCCCCCGGTGAGAGACAACGCCGGGGGCTCTGTCACGTTCGACGGGCGACGGCGGCACGGGCGGACCGCCGCCACCCGGAGCACCACCGGCGCGGGCGCTGGCCGACGGAGAGACAGACCGGCCATCGTTGGCGTGCTGGCCCGGTTCCCGGTGGGCCCGACGCCCGACGTTGACGCCCGGTTCGGGGCGCCGGGGTGCTGCCCTTCCATGGTGTCAGCTCTGGAGCTTCGTACGGCTGAACCCCATTCCGCGGCTCGGCCGGCGTGGTGGGTTCGTCCGAGCGGGTGGCGGTGGTGGAGGTGATCAGCCGATCGGCGGAGCATGGCCCCATGACGTACGACGCGAACAGCGACATGGTGAACCTGACGCCGGACCACGCGGCCGACAGCGCGGTGCACCTGGCCCACCCCGACGCGGAGCAGGCGTTCGCGCGGTTCCTGGACGAGGTGCTGGCCGAGGCCGACCACCAGGTGAACGTCCTCACCTTCGAGGACCAGGCGCTCACCGAGCGGACGGCCAGCGGCACCCGGTCCGGCGCGCGGGTGGTGTACGTGGACGGCCACCGGCACAGCGTCCACCACCTCAGGCTGAGGAACGGCAAGCGGGCGCGGGTGCTGCTGCGCGAGGACGAGTGGGAGACGCGCGACGTACGCGGGCTGCACAGCGCGGGGGCGTTCGACGGGTCGAGCCTTGTGGATGACGGGATGTACCAGCAGACGGCCGGGCGCGACATGGCGACCATCCCGCCGCGCGACCACACCCGCGACCGGTTCGAGTCGGCGGCCGACCCCTGGGCCGAGATCCTGGAGAGCTTCAAGACGCCCGGCGCCGCCCTCGGGGTGTGGGCGTGAGGCCCGCGACGCTGGCGATGCTGCGCGAGCAGATCGTCACCGGGCCGGACGCGCTGACCGACGAGCAGGTGATG
>NZ_JBIAXC010000090.1:0-15027 GCF_042896295.1 Kitasatospora sp. NPDC001309
GTGCGGTCGGCTGGACAAGGCGTACAGCCTCGGCGCGCTCGACGCGTACCGGGCTGCCCTGGACGACCTCAACGACGACGTGATCGAGGGCGACCAGCTGGCCCAGCTCGTCCTCCGCTGGGCTCCGGTCACGTGCAAGGCCGGTCCCGTCCGGTACGGGTCCACCGAGCTGCTGCACGTGCTCAACGCCGAGGAGTCGGCACTGATGCGGCCGAAGGGCTGGCCGACCACCGGCAAGGTCCTGTCCGACCGACTGAAGCGTCTCCAGCCGACGCTGGCCTCCCGAGGCGTCCTCATCGAGTGGGGCCGCACCAAGACAGCGCGCTACATCGAGATCAAGGCCATCTCGCCAGTCGTCCCGGCCGCGCGTCCGCCGGCCGAACAGCCCCCGCTCTACGCCGCCACCGGCTGACGCTCACACAGCTCCCCGCCCCACCTGCGGCCCCCGTCCGGACCTATCCGACGGGGGCCGTCGGCGTGCCCGTCCGAAGCTGTCCTAAGTCCTCCGTCCGAAGCGTCCTGCGTCACCCGGACCCCCCTCACTCGTCTTTTGTCCGGAATCCTGCGTCATCTGCGTCACTGCGTCACTTAGCGGCTCTGACCTGCGGAAACGTGGTGACTGAGCGGTGACGCAGGTGACGCAGGCTCCGTCACCGGTGACGCACACCCGGGGGTTCCGGACAGCTTCGGGGCGGCCTTCGAATTCGGCGTTTGTGCAGGTCGGAGGCCGTCCGTCCCGCTGGTGACGTAGCCGTCCGAAGCGGTGACGCAGAACTGGTGACGCAGGACGGACCAGGGTGACGCAGGTGACGCAGGGGTGACGCAGGATTTTGCCTCTGCGTCACCCGTAAAAGCCCAGGTCACGCCCATGATGATCATGAAGGTGACGCAGGTGACGCAGGATTCCTCTACTAAAGAGAGTTCGGGGTGCTTGTAAGCAGTTGGCGACTCGGCAGAACGAAGATCGGGGCGCTTCGCGCTCTCCAGCACGCAGTGCACCGTCGCGGTTCGGGTCCGTGCCCGCGCCGTGCTCCCCGTACCGGGTGAACAGCAAAGGGCCGCCCTCCCCCGTCGGGCCTCACGGTGACGCTGCCGCTTAGCTGTGGCTACCGCAGGTCGGGGCACTGATTCGCGTGGCTACCGTGCCGAAGTAGCCGCGGGGACCGACCCGGTAACCGTGGGGATCGAGGCGGGTGTCTTCCCCGGGCGTATCGGCCGGCACCCGTCGGGGGAGGGTCATGACCTCTCGGCGAACGGCGGCCAGTCACGACCCCGGCCTGTGGGGTCCAGTGCGGCGGATCGGCTCGGCGCGAGGATTGGAGCCGTCGGCCTGGTCGTCATCCTGGTGCGCGCTGGCGGTGCGCCGGTCGCCGTGGCCGGCCGGAGGAGAGCGGCCCTTTGCTTGTCGTCGGGTCCGCCCGCGTGGCGGCCAGCTGATGGGCGAGCCGCGGTTGTGTGGGCGTTCGTTGTCACGCGCGCGAGCGCCGTCGGGACCGGTTGCGGACGGCCGCTGACTGCTGCCCGATCCGGGCCTCGCGCCACCGCTCGGCCGGTGCCCGGCCGCCCCTAACGTGACGTTAGGAGATATCTTGCTCGGCCCTCGCCCGACCCCTCGCGGGTCATCGTTACGAGCGGGCGCGGCGCTCCCGCATCAGCTGCACCGTGGCTTCGTCCACCCGCTCGACCGCCCGCGTCGCGCGCTCCAGCACAGCGTCCAGCTGAGCCTGAGTCACCTCGGCGTCGCTGTTCACGGCGCGGGCGATCTGGTTCACGTTGCTGCCGATCCGGGACAGCTCGGAGCGCGCGCGCATCAGCTCGGCGAGCACATCGCGGGCAGCCGGTGAGACGGGCACCAGCACCTCCTTGGCGACCGCCAGCGACCTCTCCGCGACCCACGCGCCGACCGACTGGTTGTCCCGCGCGGCGGCCAGGCGGACCACTTCCATCTCGGTCTCGGTGAACCAGAACCGCACCCGGGCGGTGCGCGCGTCGTCCGCTCGGGAACGCCGGCGGACCGGGCTCGCCTTGTCGTCGTGCAGCTGCTCGTCCCCCACCGCAAAGCCCCCGTCCGTGCTCGGACCCGGCCAGCGCCGCGCTGACCCGGCCAGCAGCTTATTGGGCCCAATGGGCACTAACTTGCTACCGGCTTTCACTGCGCAGGAGACCGAAGCGAGTTATGGCCTATCGGGCCCAATAGGCACCACCGGGCCGGTCCCAAGAGGACGTCGGCGGGCCGGGTCGGGCAGCGCCTGGTCGTGCTCGACGTCCACCAGGAGCGGCCGGGGAACCGCGGCTTCGATCGGCAGTCGGCGGGTGCCGGCGGACGGCTCGGCGGTCGGCTCCTGGGTGGTCGGGCCGGTGCCGAGTGCGCGTCGCTGAGTGCTCATCAGGACATCCTCGCGGACCCGCCGCGACCGCCGCGCCGACCGCTCGGCCGGCACGGCCGGGCGCCGTCACCAACCAGCGCCGCAGGCCCGTCCGATCCCGTCCCGCCGCGCTCCACCAGCCACCCCCACAGCAGAGGAAGAAGGGCCAGGAGAGGGATGTCGGAATTTCCGGCGGCCCCGATTCCTGCCCCGACCTGCGGCTACCCGGCACCCGGCCCGAGGGTGGGGTGCTGGCATCAGGAGCTGCATCAGGAGGTGCAGCAGGAGCCGCATCGGGAGCCACATCAGGAGTGCCGGCCGAGCCGGTCCGGGCAGCAAAAAGGCCGCCTCGAAGGCGGCCGTATCGTCACGCGGGTGACGATACCTTAGCACTCAAGATGATCATGGTGCCTGAGGTTGTCTACGGAGTGGCCTACGGAGTGGCCTGCCGACTGGCCCACGGAGTTGCCTACGGACTGGCCTACGGAGTGGTCCACGAAGGCCCGCGCCAGCGTCGCGGACAAGGGGTCTGACCTGCTGGACAAGGGGCCCGGACAAGGGGTCTGAC
Organism: Kitasatospora sp. NPDC001309; assembly: GCF_042896295.1. NCBI lineage: Bacteria > Bacillati > Actinomycetota > Actinomycetes > Kitasatosporales > Streptomycetaceae > Kitasatospora > Kitasatospora sp. NPDC001309. The sequence goes on from NZ_JBIAXC010000090.1 coordinate 2,935, forward strand.
GGCGCCGACTACTTCCCCACGGCACCCCTTTCGAGCTGGGGGCCGGCGGAGTGCAAGAGGTGTGCCGCTCTCCTGGGTCACTCAAGTGCATGAGGTGTGACCGTTCATGATCTTGGGATTTCGCTCCGCTGGGTCGTGATGCATAGGAGTGGGCTGGGGCTGGTCGCTTCGGTCGCTGGCTGGTGCTGCTGCTCCTGGTCCTCGTTCTCGTCGGCTCGGTCGCTGCTCGTCGTGCTCCTGGTGGTGCTGCTCGTCGTCGGCTGCGTTCGGTGCTGGCGGATCCGGACTCGGTGGGAGGGTCACCAACGTTGGTGAGCGGCCGTTCGCCAACGTTGGTGGAGCCCGTCCGGCGAACCTTGGTGGCGCCCGGCGTGGTGGCCGGCGCGGACGTGAACCGCGGCTGTCGCTCAGTCAGGCCGGGCTCGATCCGGGCCGCCAGGAGTGGGCCGAGTTCATCTTCATCACCTCGCTGCGGGCGCCGGTGTCGGCGGCCCAAGGCGCGCGCACGTCGGGCGCGCACGTACGCGTGCGAGGGGGGCAACGCGTGCACCCGTGCCCGTGCACGCGTGCACGCGAGGGCGTGGTGCTTCCCGGCGCGACGGCGGGTCGGTGGAGAGCTCGGGTAGCGCGCCGGGGAGTGCCGCGCAGGGCCGGGGTCCCGGGGCGGCAAGCGCCCGGGTACCTCGGGGATCAGCCAGCCCGGCAACGCGGCCCGGCGCCCGGGTGGGACCGGGCGCCAGCCCGCATGCCCGCCCGGGGCAGCCGGGCCGCCCTTGAGCACGTAGAGAAAGTCTTCGACACCGGCCCCAGCTCCATGGCCTGTGGCACCCGACCCCACCCCCATGACCCTGCTGGCACCCCGGGGCACCCTGGCGGGCCGCTGCGGGGCCGGGAGACGCCGAACCCCCGCCCCCGGGTCTCTCCTCCGGTGCGGGGGTTCGCTGGCGGGCCGTCAGGCGGCGTTGTGGCCGTCTGGCGTTGCGGCCGGGGCGGGCAGCGCGGCGACGGCGGCGGCGTACTTGCGGACCGACTGGCTGTCGGCCACGGTGCGGGCGCGCTGGGCCAGCTGGCGGTGCACCGACGGCGCGGCGGTGACCTTGACCGTGGTGCCCCGGCCGGTCGCGGACTCGACGGCCGCGCGCTCCGGGCCGGACAGGTCGGTCTGCGCCTGGATGCTCTGCAGCACGGCCTTGGCGAGCGGCAGCGGCACCGGTCCGTCGGCCGGCACCCGGTCGTCGTCTTGGTGGCGCTGCTCGGGGACAACCGCGGCTTGCGGCATGGCGTCCAGCGCGGCGTCCCACTTGCGCCGGGCCTTGCGACCGTTGGAGTCCTGGACGGCCGGAGCCCACTGCCGGATCAGCCGGTGCACCTCCGGGGTGGCGGTGACGAGCAGCTGGTAGCCGCTCGCGCCGCGCGCCAGCTTCCGGCCGCTCTTGAGCGCCTCGATCACCTCGGCCGGGGTGTCGCGCGGGCCGTAACGCAGGTCCTCGACGCACCGGCCCGGGATGGCCAGCTCGACCGGCCCGCCCTGTACCGGCGAATGCGGCGCAAGTGCGGCACCGGGATTGGAGCCGTCGCCCTGGTCGCCGAGCTGCTGTGCCCGGTGGTCGGCCAGGATGCGGCCGACGGTGCGCGCGGACAGGCCGACTTCCCGCGCGATGCTGCGCTGGCTGCGGTCGCGTTCGTCCAGCTCCACGACGGCGGAAGCCTGCGCCGGGGTGTAGGACGCCGGGCGGCCCATGTGGGTGCCGGCCTCCCGCGCGGCGCGCATTCCAGCGTCACGGCGCCGGGCGGTGCGTCGGCGCTCCATGCCCGCCAGCGCGGCCATGATCTTCCAGACGACCTCGGTCATCTCGTTGTCGTCCGTCAGGTCGGGCAGCGGGAAGTCGTGGGCCCGCAGGTGCAGCCGCTTGCGCCGCAGCGTGCTGATCACGATCTCGGCGTCTGACATGTGCTCGGGCCGCATGAGCCGGTCGAACCACGCGACGTGGATCGTGTCGCCCGGCTCGGCCTTGAGCAGCAGGGCGCGGAATCCGTCGCGCTCCAGCGCGGGGACGGAGCCGGAGACCCCGGGGTCGGTGAAGGTGCAGCCGTCGCCGATCCGGGCCAGCACGTCGGCCGGGATGTCGGCGCGCTGCGCGTCGGCGGTCTGCTCGGCGGTGCTGAACCTCAGGTACAGCAGGTCCGACATGTCGTCCTCCCCATTCGATCCATTGGCGCGGAAGATCTCGGCGCAGCTAATGGACTATCAGAGTCCAATGGTGAGGCGCAAGTATGCCGCGCAAGGTCCAATGAATTGGACTGGATCGAGCGTCGGCTATGTCCTGCAATGTCCGGTTCACCGGGACGGGTTAGGGCAGTGAGCGAAAGGAAGTCCTTTCGCGCATTGGATCGGTCGCCCTGGTCGTCATCGTGCCGCCGGACGGGCCTGGACGGGGTCCTGGATGCGGTCCCGACATCAAGGTCGGGCGCGGTCCTGGATGCGGTCCTGCCGCCCTCCGTGCGGGCGCCGCATCGTGGCAGCTCAGGGCCCGTCATCAAGGCTGCGGAAAGGCTGACATCCAGTTCTCAGGGGGGTGGTGGTGGTCGTCGGCCTGGATCGGTGGGCCTGCGGCGCTGGTCTGGTGGCGCCCGGCGGTGCCGGTCGCGCGGTCGGGCAGCGCGACGCAGCGGGGGAGAGCGGCCCTTTGCTTGTCCGCCGACCACGGCGAGCGCGGCGCGGGCACGGGCCCGGACCGCGACGGCGCACTGCGTGCTGGAGAGCGCGAAGCGCCCCGCTGAATCACCGTCCCGACGGTGAACGCGCACGCTGGGCCCGGCCGGAGTGTGCGCCGCTGCGCGGATTGTGTGCGGTGGTTACCGTGTGGGCCGAGCCGACGGCGCGGTCCCGGACAGCACTGCGCCCCGCCGGCCGGGGTGGCAGACGGGGCGCGGTGGCGCGGTCGGTCAGGCGGTCACGGCCTCGGTGGTGACGCGGTCCCACGCGGCCCGCAGGCGGGCGGCACCGGCGACGTAGCCCAGCTCGCGGAACCGCTCCTCCATCGCGCGGAAGGAGCGCGGCGGTTCGGTCTCGGTGCGGATCATGTGGACCACGGCGTCCAGCTCGACCTCGCTCAGCCGGGCACCGGGGGCCGGAACCGACACGGCCGTGTCGGTCTGCGTGTCGGTCGCGGGCTCGGCCGTGTCGAACTGGTCGGCGCCCGTGTCGGTTTCGGCGGCGGCGCGGAACTCGGCCTCGACCTCGGCGTAGGTCGCGCGCTGCTGCTCGGCCACCTCGGCCTCGATTTCGGCGTAGCCCGGGCCGGTCGGCACGAAGTGCGCGCGCCCCGTGTCGCTGTCGGCACGGGCGGGCAGCGGGCGCCGGGCAGCGGCCAGCAGGGCGTCCAGAGCCGCGGATCCGGCGTTGTCCAGCGCCGGGAGCGGCTGGGGCACCGCGACGGCCACCGGGGCCGCCGGGAAGGTGTCCAGGGCGCCGTCCGAGGCGAGGATGCGCGGCCGGTGGACCGCCGGACCGCAGATCACGACCCGGGGCGCCGTCAGGACCGGTGCCGGGGCCGGGTCCTGGACCGGGACGGCCGCCGGGGCCGGGACAGCGGCCAGGGCGCCCGTGTCGGCCACCAGGGCGGCCGTGTCGGCCGGGAGGAAGACGGGGGCGGAGTCCAGATCGGCAGCTTCGGCCGGCGCGGCCAGCGGGGCGGCCGGGACCGTCACCACGGTCTCGACCGACACCGCAGCCACCGGAACCGACACGGCCGTGTCGGTCTGGGCCGCCACCGTGTCGGTTGCCGTGTCGGACTGCTGCTCGGCCGTGTCGGTTCGGGCGACGGCCGAGCCGATGATCTGGTGGACCTGACGCATCAGCAGACCGAAGGCGAGCATGGCGGCGGTCGGCGGCACGGCCGCGACGACGTACACCAGCTTGTGCGAGTGCGCCGGCACGCCGAGCACGTTCAGCAGGATCGAGCCGACCGAGCCGACCCCGGTGCAGACGTACGCCCACCAGTCCTTCGCGCCCCGCAAAGACGCCCGCAGGATCAGCACCTCACCGGCCACGATGAACGTGTCCAGGGTGGCGGGCCATGCCCACGCGCGGTTCTGGTCGGCGGCCAGGCCGTTGGTGTCGGCGACGTCGTGCAGGTGGGCGTACGACAGCCAGAACGCCACGGCCGTCAGGGCGATGATCAGGCCACCGGCGGCCAGGGTCAGGATCAGATCGAGCCGACCGGCCGAGATGCGGTGCCGGGTGGCTTCATACTGCTGGTGGTGCTTCACGGGCGTCCTACCTTTCCGTGGATCACGGGGCCGCTCCGGGTCACGACCGGGCGGCCCCAACTGTGTTCGGGGGTCAGTCTGGCATCAGGAGTTCGAGAGGTCCGGCAGGTTTGTGCCGGTCACCAGCCGGTGCCCCCAGGCCAGTCGCGGTCGGCCTGGTCGTGGTCCTGGTGGACGGCCCGCAGGTCGCACCAGCGGCAGGGCACCCCGGCCCAGTCCAGCTTGCGGTGGATGCGCCGGCCGACCACGTTGGCGGCCACCAGCAGCAGGAACAGCGGGAACGCGGTCACGGTCAGCCAGCCGGGCAGCTGGTGGCCGGTGGAGACCACCGCGCCGACCAGGGCGAGCGGGATCAGCTCGACGGCGTACTGGTGGAGGACCCAGGTGCAGGCTGCTCGGGCCCGGTCTGCGAGTAAGGCGCGGTCCATGGTCAGTCTCCGATCTGGATGGACTGGGTGATGGTCTGGGTGATGGACAGTCGGCCGGTGTCCTTCGAGCGGCGCCCGGCCAGCGCGGCCACGGCGACGCCGGCCAAGACGAGCAGCGGCAGCCCGGCCGTGGCGGCGGCGGTCAGCCCGGCGACGGCGGCCGACGCCAGGTGCAGCGCTCCGGCCAGCAGCCAGGCGCCGCCGCCGACGCCGACCGAGGCAACCGCGGTGCCGACCGCCCACCGGGGCACGAGCGGCCCGGCCTCCCGGGTCGGGTGCGGCGCAACGACAGCTCCGGCTGCCGCATTGGACGCCAGCGGCACCGGGATGTAGACGGGCACCAGGGTGCCGTCCGGGCCGGGCTGGTAACCCACCGTCAGCGGACCGGCGGGGGCGGCCGCCACCGGGGCCGGTGCCGGGGCCGGGGCCACCAGGTCGGCGGGGGAGTCGGGCAGCAGCAGGGCCAGCAGGTCGGCGTCGGAGATCTCGGGGCGGTTCATCGGGCTGTGCCTCCGGGTGTGCGGGCCGGTGTGCGGCCGGGGTGTGCGGGGTGTGATTCGGGACTGTGCCGCCCGAATCACACCCCGGGTGATGTGGGGATTCGCGGTGTGATGCTGTGCGGGGGTGTGCCGGGTGTGCCGGGCCGTCAGACCCCGGCCAGCTGGGGCACCAGGCGGTAGGTGCCCTCGGTCGCGGTGGGCGCCAGGACGCCCTCCTCCGAGAGCCGCTTCATCTGCTTGGACACCCACTCGCGCTTGCGGCCGAGCTGTTCGAGGTACGGGTAGAGGTCACGCACCGCGACGGTGCCGGGCCCGGCGCCGGCCAGCATCTCGACCAGCTCGACCAGCGACTCGCGGGCCTCCTCCGGGCTCAACTCGACCGGGGGCAGGTCGAAGCTGGCGCCCGCCGACAGCGGCGGGATGTCCTCGGCCGCCGTCCCGGCCGCCGCCAGCATCTCCTCCACGGCCGACCGGACCGCGTCGTCCGTGTCCACCTGGTCCTCCTCGTCGGGGCGGGCGTCCTCGGGCGCCGCCGCGTACACCGAGGCGTTGTGCGCGTCGAGTTCGGCCTGGTCCAGGACGAAGTACTTGCCCGCGACCCGGGCGGCGGCCGCCGTGGTCACCGGGTCCAGGGCGGCGCGCACCTCGGCGAACTGCTCGACCACCCACGCGCCGATCTGGGCGTAGAGCGCGTCGCCGCCGGTCCAGAACGTGCGGGCCGGGTTGGAGTGCATCTCCTCGTCCACCCCGGCGCTGGCCAGGTACACGTACCCCTTGCGCTTGTTGGCCCACGCGGCCGGGTTCGCCCCGGCGTCCAGCACCTCCTCCGGCAGCGCGAACTGGGCGTCATCGCCGCGCACGCCGAAGCACAGCGCGGCCGGCAGCGACGCGCGGGTGTCGGTGCTGATCTGGTAGCCGGACGCGCGCTGCATCGAGATCACGATGGACACGCCCGCCGAACGGGCCTCCTGCGCCATGCCGGTGAAGGCGTCCTCGCCCATCTCGCGCAGGGTCTTGGCCGCCTCCTCCCACCACACCAGCAGGTAGGGCATGCCGGGGCAGCGGCAGGCCCGGCCGGACTGGCAGGAGTGCGCGGGGTCGGTCTGGACGCGTCCGGCCGCCTCCTCCCACGCCCGGTACTGGTGGTCGCGCAGCCACTTCGCCCGCGCGGGGATGACGGCCTGGACGGCGGCGGCCATGGCCATGGTGGACGGCATGTCGAGCGCGACCCACCCGAAGGCGTCCATGATCGGGCCGAAGTCCTGGCCGCTCTTGGCCGGGTCGGAGAGCCACACCACCACGTCACGGCGCGTCAGGATCTCCAGCAGCACGTCCAGCGCGCCCTCGGTCTTGCCCGAGCCGGTCATCCCCATCACCAGCAGGTGGATGGCCTCCAGCAGCGGCAACAGCAGGTCGGACCCGTCGTCGTACACCCCGATGCGCAGCAGCTCGGCGATCGAGCCGCCCGGCACCGACGGGCCCGGCCAGACGGTCGGCACCTTCAGCTGGTCCTCGGGGACGACCACCAGGGTCCCCTTCCGCGCGCTGTCCGGGTCGGGCTGGATGCGGATCGCGGTGACCGGCACGTCCAGCGCGGACGCCAAACGGTCCTTCGAGCGCACCATGTCGGCGTTGGTCATCTCCCCGGCCGGGAGCGTGTACGGCGCTGAGACGCGGTTCGCCTCGACCTTGATCCGGCCGAACTTCGCGCGGGCCAGGCCGACCTTCTCCAGCAGCGAGCCGTTGCCGTCGCCGGTCGCGGACTGCTCGCCGGAGCGGGTGAGCCGACGCAGGTTCCAGGAGATGGCCACCAGCGGGGCACCCATCAGGTACGTGTTGAGCACCCCGGAGGCGAGCGGACCGGCCAGCGCGGCTGCGGTCACCCACGCGGCGGCCAGCGCCGTGGTCACCGCGACGTGCGCCCGGTGGACGATCTGGAGCCGGTGGCCGACCAGCCACGACGCGGCGGTGATCCCCACCGAGCCCAGGGTCAGCGCGACGCCGGCACCGACGCTGCCCTGCCACTGGAGCGAGGCGGCCGACCCCGCGACGCCGACGGCCCCGGCCCCCACCCACGCGGGCAGGTACGGCTTGCTGCGGTGCAGCAGCCACCCGCCGATCTGGGCGAAGGTCGAGCTTCCCGTCATGCGCTGCTCGTTGTGCTGGTGCTCCTGGTCGTGCTTGTCGTTCGACATGGCGCGGCCTCCTCTCTCAGATGCGGAACGGGGTGGCGGACTGGACCGGCTTCGGGGTGCGGTACTCGCGCTCCAGGGCGCCGACCGTGGCGGTGGCCTGCTTGGCGACGTCCACGGCGGCGTTGCCGGACTTGCGCAGGTGGCCGGCCACCGAGCGGGCTCGGATCAGGCCGTCACCCGGGAAGGCGCCGGGGCGACGGCCGACCTGACGCAGCCGGGCCTCCAGCAGCTTGGACGCCATGCCCAGCTCCAGACCGATCTGGATCATCAGCGCCCGCACGTGGTTGCAGTAGGCGCGCACGTCGTCGGTGTTGTTGAACTCCGGCGCGGGCAGCAGCATCTGGCCCCCGTTGCCCTGCTGGGCACCGGTCGGCGAGAAGCCCTGGCCGCCCGGCATCCCCTTGTTGATGTTGACGCTGATCCCGAAGGACGGGGCGAACGCGGCGGCCGGGGCAAAGCCACCGCCCGACTTGTAGGTGTTGCCGCTGCCGCCGGTGTTGGCAGTCCGGGCGCCGGTCGAGCCGCCGGTGTGCGAAGTCGAAGCCATGGTGGGTCCTCCCCTGGTCTCAGCGGCCGGTGCGCAGGTGGCCGGTGACGGTGAACTGGCGGCCGTTCACGGTGCAGACGCACCGGAACTTGGTGCCGTCGGTGGCGTTGTGGGTGGTGGTCACGGCCGACACCCAGTCCTCGGCCGCCAGCTGGCGGAACGTCGCGAGGCTGATCGGGTCGGCCAGCCGGAACGCGGCGGTCCCGTCCGGGTTGAGTCGCCCGAACCCGGCAAGCCGGGCGGCGGTAGCGTTGGACATGGCTGTACCTCCGATGCAGGTCACGGCCCTGAGCCCTCGTCAGTCTCTAGCTGGCGAGGGCTCGTTGCTCTACTGACAGTAGACCAAAACTCCGATGTGCACTACCCCCTAGTGATTCACGCCCATCGTGGTCTACCTTCATAGGTGAGCGGCACACGGCCGCTCCCGACGAAGGAAGGGGCCCACCATGGCCGGATACGCCGACATTGCGGCGCATTTCCGCAGGCAGATCGAGACCGGGCAGCTCGGGCCGGGCGACCGGCTGCCGACGCTGCGTGAGGTGATGCAGACGTTCGAGGTGGCGCAGCAGACCGCCAGCCGGGCGTACAAGGTGCTCAAGGCCGAGGGGCTGACCGAGGCGACCACGGGCGGCGGGACCGTGGTGGCTGAGCGCGGCAGCAGCAACGTGGCCGACAGGGTCCGCACTTGGGCGGCCACCGGCCGCGCGCTGTCCAGCAACGAGACGTCCGAGATCCTGGAGACCGGGACCGTGGGCGCCGACGCGACCGTGGCCGCCCGGCTGGAGATCGAGCCCGGCACCCCCGTGCACATGCGCCGACGGCGCGTCAGCCGGGGCGGCGTGCCGGTCCACGTGAGCACGAGCTACTACCCGGCGTTCGTGATCGAAGCGACCCCGGAACTGGCTCGGCCGACCTCGACCGGTGGTTCCCGGGAGCTGGCCGCCGAGCGCCTCGGCGTTCCCCAGCAGCAGGTGCTGGAGGAGGTGACCAGCCGCCTGGCGACCGACCCCGAGCGGGAGGCGCTGGGTCTCACCGGCTCGGTAATCGTGACCCAGGTGGTGCGCACCGTGCTGCTGGCCGACGGGCGGACCTTCGAGGTGGCCGTGAAGGTCGCCGACGGGTCCACGGTCCTGCGCTGGTCCACGTCGCTCGCCTGATCAGCCCTGATTCCGCCCCTTGGCCCGAGAGGACTCGAAGTGACCGACACCCCGAGCGCGCTGGAGATGGCCGCCCAACTCCTGCGCCAGCATGCCGACTCGATCGCCGAGGGTCGGCCGGCTGACCCGGCCATCCTCCGGGCGGCAGCGCGCACCATCGAGGAGCACCTGGCCGACGGTCCGCAGCAGCAGGACGCCCTGGTCTGCGAGTGGCTGCACCAGGTCAGCGAGCAGTACACGATCACGCACCAGGAGACGGCCGTTCTCCGGGAAGCGCTGGCGCGGCTGGCCGGCGGTGTCGAGTTCACCGGGACCACGGTGCAGCTCAGCGCCGCTGACCTGTCCAGCGTGGCCGGTCGGCTGGCTGAGGAACTGGAGCGGCGGGTCGCGGTGTACGAGTCGCTGGAGACCGCCGCCGAGTTCTACGCCGGCACCATCGTGACCCTGCGCCGGGCGGCCGAGACGGCGCGCGGCATCGAGTCCACGGTCAACGCCCACCGCTGACCACCGCCGATACGTTCCCGTATCAGCCGGGCGACCGGCAGAGTTGGCGCCGCTCCCGATCCTGCACTTCACCGCGAGAGAGAGGAGAGAACCGTGGTCTCGCTGACCAGCACCCTGGACGATGCCGTGGCCCTGCTGGCGCGCGGTTGGCACGTGCTGCCGCTCCTGCCCGACAGCAAGCGCCCGTTCGGCAACTGCCGGCAGTGCGCTGCGACGAAGGCCGGGAGCCCGGCGGCCTGCCCGGCCTGCTCGGCCGGCCGCTGCACCGGGGACTGGTGCCACGGACTCAACGGAGCAACCGCGGATCCGGACCGCGTGCGCCGGAGCTGGCCGCGCGGCGCGCTGGTCGGCATCGCGGTGCGGCCCTCGGGGCTCGCGGTGCTCGACGTCGAATCCGACGGCGGCGCGCTGCTGGCCGACCTGGTGGCGGCCGGGGTGCTCGCACCCACGCTCACCCTGCGGTCGGCCAGCGGTCGCGGCTGGCACCTGTACTACCGGGCGGCCAACGGCGCCCGGCACCTGATCCACCCCCGCGTCGCCGACGACCAGGCCGACGCGTCCAATGCCGGTGCCGCACCCTTTGCGCCGCACCGGACGCCACAGGCCGGGCCGGACGGCCGCTGGCCGTTCGACGTCCTGGTGAGCACTCAGGCCCGGTGGACCGGTGACGTCCTGCGCAACGACCCGGTGGCCGACTGGCCCGAGGCCATGACCGGGTGGCTGGCCGCGAACACCGCCGTGGCCGCCGACCCCGAGGCGCCCGTCACCCGACCGGTGCCGCCGCCGCGCGGCCGGTACGAGGACATGCCGGGCTGCCGCCACAACGCCAGCTTTCGGCGGCGCGGCCTGGACGCCGGGCTGGCCGGCATCTCAGCCAACCCGACCCGGGGCCGTGGTGGCGACGCCCTGTTCGCCGCGCTGCGGCGGGTCGCCTACCACCACGGGCAGTGCACCGGGCCGTGCGCGGAGCAGCTGGCCGACGACCTGGTGGCCGCCGCCGTCGCGGTCGGCGTGCCCGAGCCGTACGCGATACGGCAGCGCTGGCGGGCGTTCGAGCCGGAGCCGTGCGGGTCCTGACGGGCCGACAAATCAGAACGGCCCCCGACCTGGGGGCCTAGAGTCAGGCAAATGCGAACGGCCCGGAGGGGCCAAATCCTCCGGGCCGTCCAAAGATCGAGTTGGCCCACTGTGTACCAGGTAGCCGCCGCACCCGATCCGGGCAAGCCCACTGTAGCCGGTGGGCAGGACCGAGCGGCAGACTCCCAAGGGGCACGGGGCCGGAAAGGCACCCGCAGGTGGCTGAGAGCGACGAGGACAAGACACCGGCCCGCGAGAAGATCGTGGAGTACGCGCAGGGGCTCTACGACTACTTCCGCACCCCGGGCGGCGTGATCTACGCCCAGCGGACCGGGCACCCTGTTGCGCGGCCGATGAAGGCTCAGGGCAGCCAGAACGTCATGTCCCACCGTCAGGAGTTGATCATCGGCATGCGGCGGGACGCCGTCGGGTCGTTCTCCGGGACGGCCTTGAAGGAGGCACTGGAGATCCTGGAGGCCGAGGCGTTCGACTCTCCGGCCCGGCCGGTGCACACCCGGGTTGGCTCCTGCGCTAAGGCGCCCGGCGTGACGTGGCTTGACCTCGGTCGGGATGACGGCCAGTCGGTCAGGATCGCTCCTGGCGAGTGGACCGTCCGCCGGCCGACCCCCGATGAGGTGACGTGGCGCCGGACGGCCATGACCGGTGAACTCCCGATGCCGGTTCGGGAGCAGGGGTTCGACGGCGTGGACGCGCTGCTGGGCCTGTGCAACTTCAAGGACGGAGCGTCGGCCGCGCTGGCCATTGCCTTCCTGGTCGGCTGCCTTGAGCCCGACGTACCGGTGCCCGCTCCGTTCCTCACCGGACCGCAGGGCGCGGGCAAGTCCACCGCCGGACGCATGCTGGTCCGGGTGGTCGAGGGCATGACCGGCGACCTGCGCCGCCCGCCGAAGGACGAGGAGTCGCTGATCACGGCGGCGTCGGCCGGGTGGGTCACCGGCCTGGACAACCTGTCGCACCTGACGGCTGACATGTCCGACCTGATGTGCTGTGTGATCACCGGCGCGGAGAACGTGAAGCGTGCCCTGTACTCGGACGGCGACGTGGTCCGCCAGACCCTGCGGCGGCCCGTGCTGCTGACCGGTATCGACGTCGGCGTGCTCCGGCCCGACTTGGCCGAGCGGCTGCTCGCCATGAAGCTGGAGCGGCCGACCGTGCGCCGGTCCGAGGCCGACATCTGGTCGGCCTTCACCGAGGCGCTGCCGGCCACGCTCGGCTCGCTGCTCGATGTCACGGCTGCCGTCCGGGCCGCCGACTGCGACGTGCCGGAGGATCTGCGCATGGCCGACTTCGCCCGGCTGTGCGGTCGGCTGGACAAGGCGTACAGCCTCGGCGCGCTCGACGCGTACCGGGCTGCCCTGGACGACCTCAACGACGACGTGATCGAGGGCGACC
>NZ_JBIAXC010000091.1:0-14360 GCF_042896295.1 Kitasatospora sp. NPDC001309
GTTGGGGTGCGTGCATCGCAAGGCGGAGGAGGGAGCCCAATGCAGCGCATTGGCGACCGACGACAACGCGGCGAGGTGCGTGCCCCGGCGTCGCGACCCCGGCAAGGATCCAAGAGGCAGGCCCTAAACCACCCCTGAACGTGGCGCGTTCAGCTCGGCCGGGTCAGGCCCGCCCACAGCTCCCGCTCGACGGGCGTGGGCGGCACCCCGACCAGCAGCCGCTCGGGGTGCCCGGCCGGCGGGCCGACCGGCGACGGCGGCGACGGCGAACCGGGCCGCGCCGACGGACCGGCCCACTCCGAGCCGTCGCAGCCCGGCAGCGGCGCCCAGCCGACGGCGAACCACCTCATCGGCAGCAGGATCCGGCGCAGTGCCCAGGCGGCGGCCCGGCGGCGGCGCGCCGACCGGGGATGCAGGACGTCCAACCCGGTACCTCCCGGGGTCTCGGGGTCGCAGGGAGCCACCCACTCTCCGGGGTGCCGCGAAAACGGCCCTGAACCGGCCCTGAACCGGCCCTCGCCCGGCCGGGATTCAGGCCCGGTTCAGCCCGCCCGGCCACGATGGCCCGGCACCGCTCCACGGCCCCACGCCCCGGAGAAGACCGATCGGAGAGCCCCCGATGGACACGACCGCCGACCCGGCCCACGCCCTGCTCGACCTCCGCCGTCAGGGCCGCCTCGCCGCCGGGTACCCCGGTGTCCGGGCCCTGCTCGCCGAGGCCGACCCGGCCCGGACGGCGCACGCGGGCCGGATCCTGGCCGGGCTGGACCCGGCGGAGGTGCTGGCCGCCCACCCGGGCACCCCCGTGCTCACCGTCGCCGTCCTCGGGCACGGCACCGTCGCCCCGCTGATCGCCCCGCTGACCGGCGAACTAGCCCGGCACGGACTGCTGTTGCGCCCGTACCGGGGCGACTTCGACAGCTGGGTGTTCGAGCTGTCCGACCCCGGCAGCCCGCTCTACGCCGCCGATCCGGACCTGACGCTCTGCCTGCTCGACCCGGCCGTGGTCTTCGACGAGGTCCCGCTGCCCTGGCGGCCGGAGGACGCGGCCCGGGTGCTGGACGGCAAGGTCGAGCTGATCACCGCGCTGGCGGCCCGCTTCGCGGCCTCGGCCCGCGGCGTCCTGGTCCTCAACACCATTCCCCTGCCGCGGCGTTGGACCCACCAGCTGGTCGACCACCAGTCCCGCGCCCGGCTCGGCGCGCTCTGGCGGGAGGCCAACGCCCGGCTGCTGCGGCTGGGCGAGGAGAACCCCTCGGTGGTGGTCCTCGACCTCGACCCGCTGCTCGCCGAGGGCGTCCCGGTCACCGACGCCCGGCTCGACGTCTACGCGAAGGCCCACCTCTCCGAGCCGCTGCTCGCCGCCTACGCCCGCGAGGCCGGGCACCTGGCCCGCCACCTGGCCGGGCTGACCCGCAAGGTGCTCGTCCTGGACCTGGACCAGACGCTGTGGGGCGGCATCCTCGGCGACGACGGCCCGGAGGGCGTCGAGGCGGGCGGGACGCCGCGCGGCGAGGCGTTCCGCGGGTTCCAGCGGGTGGTCAAACAGCTCGGCTCCCAGGGCGTGCTGCTCGCCGCCGTCAGCAAGAACGACCCCGAGCCGGTCCTGGCCGTCCTGCGGGACCACCCGGAGATGACGCTGCGCGAGGCGGACTTCGTCCGGGTGACGGCCGACTGGCTCCCCAAGCCGGCCGGGATCACCGACCTCGCCGAGGCGCTCAACCTGGGCACCTCCGGCTTCGTCTTCGTCGACGACTCGCCCTACGAACGCGGCCTGGTCAGGCGGGAGTTGCCCGAGGTCGCGGTGGTGGCGCTGGACGAGGAACCGGCGCTGCACGTCGAACGGCTGCTGTCCGACGGCTGGTTCGACGTCCGCCGGCTGACCGGTGAGGACCGCGAGCGCGCCGCGCTCTACCGGGGCGAGGTCGCCCGCAGCGACTTCCTCCAGGGGTTCGACTCGCTCGCCGAGTACCTGGACGAGCTGGGCGTCGAGGTCAGGCTGCGCCCGCTGGCCGCCGAGGAACTCCCCCGGGTCTCCCAACTCACCCTGCGGACGAACCAGTTCAACCTGACCACCCGCCGCCTCCAGCCCGCCGAGGTGGCGGCCTTCGCGGCCGCCGAGGGCTCCGGGGTGCTCACCGTGCGCTCCGCCGACCGCTTCGGCGACAACGGCCTGGTCGGCGCGGTCTTCCTGAGCCGGGAGGGCGAGGCGCTGCGGATCGACAACTTCCTGCTGAGCTGCCGGGTGTTCTCCCGCGGCATCGAGCAGGCGGTGCTCTCCGCCGTCCTCGGCCTGGCCGCCGGCACCGGCCTGCGCGCGGTCACCGGCCACTACCGGCCCGGCCCGCGCAACGGCACGGTCAAGGACCTCCTCCCCCGGTACGGCTTCGCCCCCGCCGACGACCCGGCAGCCGCGAACGGCGGCCTCGCCTTCCGCCACGACCTCGCCACCGAACTGCCCCCGCCCGGCCACCTGCGGCTCGACGCCGAACTGGCCGGCCTCCTGGAAGGACACCCCGCATGACCGCCCCCGACGGCCTCGCCGAACTGATCACCGTGGCCGCCACCGAACTGGGCCTGCCGCTCGGCCCCGAGGATGCCGAGGTCGACTTCGACGACCTCCCCGGCTGGGACTCGCTCCACCTGCTGAGCCTGCTCACCGCCCTGGAACGCCTCAGCGGCCGCCGGCTGTCGCTGCCCGACCTGCTGGACGCCCGCACCCTCGCCGAGATCCACCGGATCGCCACCGTCTGACACCGGCCCGCAGGCCCGCAGGCCGTACGACGACCCACCTGGGCGTCGCGTCACGACCCACCCGCCCACCGCACCGCCCGATCGAGGTTCCCATGGCCCGCATCCTCACCCTCTCCGGCAGCCCGTCCCCCGTCTCCCGCACCACCCGCCTGCTCGGGGCGGCCGCCCACCGCCTCGAAGCCCACGGCCACCACGTCACCGCGCTGGAGGTGCGCCGGCTGCCCGCGGAGGTGCTCACCGGCGCGGACGTCGCCCACCCCGCCGTCGTCGAGGTCGCCGAGCTGCTGCGGCGGTCCGACGGCGTCGTGGTGGGCACGCCCGTCTACAAGGCCGCCTACTCGGGCCTGCTCAAGTGCCTGCTGGACCTGCTGCCGCAGTACGCCCTGGCGGGCCGGACCGTGCTGCCGCTGGCCACCGGCGGCTCACCGGCCCACGTCCTGGCGGTGGACTACGCCCTGCGGCCGGTGCTCACCAGCATGGGGGCCGCGCACGTCACCCAGGGCTGGTTCGTCCTCGACCGCGACATCCTGACCGCGCCGGACGGCAGCACCGCGCTCTCCCCCGGCGCCGCCACCGCCCTGGAGGAGGTGGTCGACCGGTTCGCCGACGCCCTGCCGACCCCGGTGGGCTGACCCGCCGGCTCTCCGACCGACAGCGCCGACCCGCACCACCGGTCAGCAGGCCGCCTCCCGGGACGCCGGGGCACCCGGGGCCGTCGAGCAGCGGATCAGGCCCGCCTCGATCGCCTTGACCCCGGCCTGGAAACGGCTGGAGACCTCCAGTTCGTCCATCATCTCGGCGATGTGGCGGCGGCAGGTCCGGACCGAGATGCTCAGCCGGCGGGAGATCAGGTCGTCCTTGGCGCCCGCGGCGAGCATCCGCAGGATCGCGCGCTTGATCTCCTCGCCCTCGATGCCACGGCGGGGCGCGCCGGGGCCGCCGGGACCGCCCGGGCCGTCGGGCTCGAAGGGCAGGGCGGCGGACCAGGCCTGTTCGAGGGAGCGGTAGAGGAAGTCGACGGTGGAGGGCTCGCGCAGGACGACCGCGCCGTCGGGGCCGGAGCAGGTGGGGATGAACGCGGTCTCGCGGTCGAGGATGACGATCCGGTCGGCGATCTCCTCGCAGGTGCGGATCCGGCCGCCGGCCCGGGTGAGCCGTTCGAGCAGTTCGCGCCGGCGGGC
This sequence comes from Kitasatospora sp. NPDC001309, assembly GCF_042896295.1. Taxonomy (NCBI): domain Bacteria; kingdom Bacillati; phylum Actinomycetota; class Actinomycetes; order Kitasatosporales; family Streptomycetaceae; genus Kitasatospora; species Kitasatospora sp. NPDC001309. The sequence goes on from NZ_JBIAXC010000091.1 coordinate 3,936, forward strand.
GCTCGTCCTGACCGGGTGCTGGAAGAGCAGGCGCAGGCGGACGCCGCGGGCCAGCAGCTCCAGCTGCTCGGGCAGTGAACCCTCGATGTCCTGCTCGGAGATGACGCCGGGGTGGGCGCCGAGGACCTCGACCGCGCAGCGGCGGAAGGCCTCGCCCAGCACCGAGCGGACGCGGCCCGCGCCGTCGATGACGTCGACGGCCTCCCGGCGGTTGCGCCGCTGACGGCTCTCGAAGTAGAGCGACTTGAGCGAGAGCACCCGGGATTCGAGGTCCGACGCCAACTGCTCCAGGCCGGCGATCTCCTGCTTGATGGGGGTGACCAGTTCGGCGGCGGCCGAGTCGGGACTGGCCGGGGTCAGTGCGCCGGGGTCGTCGAGGGCCGGGGTGAGCAGCCTCAACTCCCTGAGGACGGCCAGCCCGAGCTCGACCTCGGCGGGGGTGGCGCGCAGTTCTTCGAGCAGCTCGGGCTGGTCCGCCTCGGAGATCCGGCCGCGCCGCAGGGCCGCGCCGTAGATCGATACGGCGATCGGGCTCAGCTGCACGGAACCGGTCTTCGCGGAACTGGTGTCGTCCAGGTACGTCATATCCTTTTGGGACATTTCCACCGCAATCCACACGCCTCACCGTCGGACAACAGCGACGCTTCACGGGACACCCTAGCCCGCACTGTCGTCATGGGCATGGAAAACCGGCCACCCGTTTCCGGACCGGCCCGGACGGAAACGGAATGCCGATACCGGAATTGATGATTCGGTGGTCCCGCGCGCGGCATTCCCCCACAGGCCGTACGGGAATTCGCCCCACCCGCGGACACCCTCACCGGCCCCCACCGCCGTCCGCCGTCCGCCGTCCGCCGTCCGCCGTCCGCGCGGGCAAGACTGCCGTGCAGCTTCCTGCCGCGCTCCCCCGATGGACGCGGCACCGCGGCCGGGCCGAAGCTTGGTCGAAGCCGTACCCGTGGCACCCCGTTCGGTGCCGCGGGGCACCGGAGCGTCGGAGGCGGGGGCCGATCGCACGCCGCCCCCTCATGAAGGACGCCCCGCGCCGCATGCCCGACAAGCAGCAGCCGATGCCGGTCACCGTGCTGCCCGGCCTCGCCGTCCTCGGCCCCGGCGGCGCCCGGCCGGGCGAGTGGCACGAGGAACTGGTCAGACGGGTCGCGCTGTGGCACCGCGCCGGCGGAGCGCCGAGCCCACCGGCGCCGCCCGGCGGCGGCCCGGGCACCGCCGGAACGGCGCTGCGCGAGACCCTCAGGGAACTGCTCGCCCGCTCCCCGCACGACGGCGCCGCGGTCGTGCACCGGGCGAGCGGCTCGGTCAGCCGGGTCACCCTGGCGGGCCCGGGCCGCCCGGGGTGGAGCGGGATCCGCGCGCTCGGCGACCGGCTGACGGACACCCCGGCCGACCCCGAGGACCCGCTGCGCGGCGCGGCCCCGCTGCTCGAACCGTGGAGCGGCCTGCTCGTCACGACCCGCCGGCCGCCGGACCACCGGGGCCCGCTCGACCGGCCCCCGCACCTCCACCACGTCCTGGACGGCCTGCGGTCGCTGGCCCCCGCGCCCTACCCCGGCGGCGGGCCGGCCCCCCGCGGCCCCAGCGTCGGCGCGGCGGGGCCGAGCGAGCGGCACTGGCTGCTCGACGGCGCCCTCGCCCTGCTGTCCCGGCGGGCGGCCGACCGGCGGGCCGTCGGGGCGGGGGCGCCGGGGAACGGGCGGGGCCTCGTGGTCCACCGGGTGCCCGGCCTGCCCGGGGGATGGCGGATCGTCCGCCTCCTCGACCGGCCGTCCGGCGCGCCGCCGACGGCGGCCTGGGGCGCCGACGTCTGCGGGGCCCTGCGCCATGCGCGGGCCGCGGCGGTGACCCGGGCGCAGCGGTCGGCCTGGGCGGCCCCGCAGCCGGCCGGCGGGGCCGGGCGGCCGTCCGCCGACGGGCTGCTCGGGGCGCTGTCCGACGGAGCGCTGCACCGGCTGACCGAGGACGTGCTGTGCTACCTGTCCGCCCGCCGGCTCCGGGTGCTGGGCATCAGGGTGGTCGAGGATCCGATCCTGGGCGCGCAGCCGCTCTCCTGGGGGCCGGTCTGGCTCGCCTAGCAAGGCGTCGGCCCGGCGCCGGAAATGGCGGAAGTAGCTGCCATGCAGTTTGCTGCCGCATTCCCGGCGTTGTCCGACGGTTCGGCGCGGTGGATAGTTTCTGCAGTCGTCAGCGGAAAGGGGGCTCGACATGAGCTACGACCACTGAAACCCGTAAACCTGTTGAATCCATGAACACAGGAATAGCGCGAGTGTTGGCCGACGGCTGATGAGCCGACGGCCAACACCTTTTTCCGGCCTGCGCACCGCCACGATTCCCGAAGGAACTGATGCAGAGTGGAAGAGCCCACCGGCGGCAGCGCGCTCGCCGCACCGGATCCGTACGACGTCATGGCCTACTACTACGACCTCTTCGCCCGGGCCTCCGCCGCCGGCCACCAGACCTCGCCGAACGGCGACGCGTTCGCCGGGCCGGCGCGCGCCGGTGACGTGGTGCTGGACTTCGGCTCCGGCACCGGCACCCTGGCCCTGCGGCTGGCCGAACTCGGCTGCACCGTCCACTGCTTCGAGCCCTCGCGCGGGATGCGCGCGGTCCACCTCGCCAAGCTGTCCGCCCGGCCCGAGCTCGCCGCGCGGACGGTGCTGCTCCCGGCAGGCGCGACCGGCCTGCCCACCGGGGTGGACTACGCGCTGTGCGCCGGGGTGCTGCAATGCCTCGACGGCCCGGACCGGCGCAAGCTGTTCGCGGACCTGGCGGGCGCCGTCCGGCCGGGCGGGCTGCTCGCCCTCGACATGCTCACCGACGGCCGGCCGAGCACCTGGGAGCTGCGGACCGCCGCACGGACCACGGTGGCCGGGGTCGAGTACCGGCTGCGCACCTCCTCGGAGGCCCTCACCGACTCCACCATGCGGCGCCGGGCCGAGTACACGGCGAGCCTGGACGGCCGGACCGTCCAGCAGGAGACGGTCTCCCGGATGCTGTTCACGGTGCCGCGGCCCGCCGTGCACCGGGAGCTCGCCGAGGCGGGCTTCGCGCTCCTGGACCCGCCGCCCGGCCTGCCGGAGGACTTCGTGCTGGCCCGGCGCTCGGGCGGCCCGGGCGCCGTCGACCGTCCGCCGACGGGGGCGGCCCGGTGACCGCGGAGCCCGGCGGGGAACTCTTCGCCCCGCTCAGCCCCGCCGTGCTGGCCGACCCGCGCCCGGTCTACGCCCGGCTGCGCGCCGAGGACCCGGTGCACTGGCACGAGCAGCTCGGCGTGTGGGTGCTCACCCGGCACGAGGACTGCCTCCGGGTGGTCAAGGACACCGGGACCTTCGGCTCCGACCTGCGCAAGGCCGGCCGGGACGTCCCCTGGCAGCGGCTCAGCATGCAGACCCTCGACCCGCCCGAGCACACCGAGCTGCGCAAGCCGGTGCTCGCCGCGCTCCGCTCGGTCGACCTGGACCGCTGGACCGAGCAGGTCCGGCGCACGGCCGAGGAGTTGGTCGCCGGGCTCGGCGACGAACCGGCCGACGTGATCACCGAGCTCGCCGAACCGCTGTCGCTGTCCGCCACCTGCCTGCTGTTCGGCGCCCCGCCGCCGGTCCAGGACGCCGAGTTCCGCGCGGCCTCCCGCGCCCTGGTCCTCAGCATGGACGGGGGCCTCGCGCCGGAGCGGATCGAACCGGGCCTGGCCGCCCGCGTGCTGCTCAACGACCTCGTCGACGGCTGGTTCCGGGCCGAGTACACCGACGGCATGATGGCCGGGCTCACCGCCGCCCGGCGCGAGGTGCCCGCCGAACACCTGGTCAACACGGCGCGGGCGCTGTTCCACGCCGGCTACACCTCCACCACCAGCCTGATCGGCAACGCCCTGCTCGGGCTGGACCGGCACGGCGCGCTCAGCGGCGCGGACCTGCGCAGGACGGACTCCGCCACCGTCAACGAGCTGCTCCGGCTGGACGGTCCGGTGCAGGCGACCGGCCGGGCCGTCCACACCGACGTCGACCTGGGCAGCCGGCGCCTGCGCCGGGGCGAGGTGGTGCTCGCGGTGTTCGGCGCCGCCGACCACGACCCGGCCGTCTTCCCGGAGCCCGGCCGGGCCGACTTCGGACGCGACCCCAACCCGCACCTCGGGTTCGGCCGGGGCGTGCACGCCTGCCTGGGCAACCACCTGGCCGTCCGGATCGTGCAGGCGCTGTTCCACGCGCTCGGCGACCGGTACGAGGAGCTGCGGATCGTCGGGGAGCCGGTGCGGCGGCCCAGCGCGACCCTGCGCGGCCTCCAGCAACTGCTGGTCACGGGCGCCGACCGGGCTCCCGCGGGCGAACGACAGCTCGCGGGTGAACGGGCTCCTGCGGGCGGCCGGAGGCCGGGGGCGCGGCCGTGACCGGTGCCGCGGGCGCGCCCCCGACGGCACCGGCCGCCGAGCGCGTCGGCTACCGGCAGCTGCTGGCGGTGGCCCCGTACCGGGTGCTGCTGTGCGGCTACGGGCTGGGCACGGTGGCCGAGAGCCTGCGCGCGGTCGCCCTCTCCGTCCTGGTGCTGACGGCCACCGGCTCCACCGTGCTCGGTGCGCTCGCCTACGGCATCTCCTTCATCCCCCAGGTGATCGGCTCCGGACTGCTCGGCAACGTCGCGGACCGGGTGCAGCCCGCCCGGCTGATCGGCCTCGGCTACCTGTTGGAGGGCGCCACCGCCGTCGTCCTGGTGCTGGTCGCGATGCCGTACTGGGCCGTGCTCGCCCTGGTCGCGGCGGTGGCCGCCACCACGCCGGTGAGCCAGGGCGCCACCGGCCGGGCGGTGGCCGAGGTGCTGCCGGGCACCGCGTACGTCCCCGGCCGCTCCCTGCTGAACGTGGTGTCCTCCGGCGCCCAGTTGCTGGGGCTGGGCTGCGGCGGCCTGGCGGTCGCGGGCCTGGGCGCGCGCCGCGCGCTGCTGGTCACCGCGCTCGCGCACCTGGCGGCCGGGGTGTGGGTGGCGGCCCGGCTCGGCCCGCTGCCGCTGCCGCATCAGCCGCGCCGCGCGGCGGGCGGGCGGAGCTCCGGCGCGGGCGGGCGGAGCTCGACCGTGGGCGGCAGCTGGGCGGAGAGCCGGCGGCTGCTGGCGGACCGGCGGGTCCGGCGGCTGCTGCTGGTGCGCTGGCTCCCGCCGGCCCTCGCCACCGGGGCGGAGAGCCTGGTCCTGCCGTACGTACGGGACCGGGGGCTGTCGACCGGCACCGGCGGGGTGCTGCTCGCCTGCCTGCCGGTCGGCATGCTGGTGGGCAACACCGTGCTGGGGCGGTTCGTCCGCGCCGGCACGGTGGAGCGTTCGGTGCTGCCGCTGCTGGCCGTGCTCGGCGCGCCGCTCCTGGCCTTCGCGGTGCCCGGCCTCCCGGTGGCGCTCGGCGGGGTGCTGCTGGTCGCGGTGGGCGTGGGGTTCTGCTACTCGCTGGGCCTGCAACGGCCGTTCCTGGCCGCGGTTCCGGAGCACTCCCGGGGGCAGGCCTTCGGTCTGCAGTCGACCGGACTGATGACGGCCCAGGGCCTCAGCCCGGTCGCGGCCGGGCTGATCGCCGAGGCGATGACGACCGGTCGCTCCGTCGCCGTCATGGGCGTCCTGGTGCTGGCCACCGCGGGGCTGTTCTCCCGATGGCTGCCCGCCTTCGCCGCAGGGCTCCCGGGGAGCGCCGCCGGGCGGGACTGAGCGACCGACGGCCGGGTGCGCGATCGGAATCGGAGAGGTTCGGACACGAACACCGGAAGACCGGACACTTGCCGCCACCCCGCCCACCGGAGGTGTGACACGCCGGGGCCGCCGGGCATGCTGCGCGCCGAACCGACCCGCGCGCACAGCACCAGGAGCACGCCATGTCCAACCCGTTCCGCACCGCCAGGACCACTGCCAGGGCCACTGCCAGGGCCACCGCCCGGATCACCGCCAGGATCACCGCCAGGATCACCGCCGCCACCGCCCTCGCCGTGGGCCTGGGCGTGGTGGCCGCGCCGTCCGCCTCGGCGGCCGACAACTGCTGGCCCGGGGACGCCAACCGGTGGTACTGCCACAACGTGCCCGGCGCCCCGGTCTTCGGCACCGTCGGCGACAACCACGTCTACCCGGACCCGAACACCGTCGTCGGCTACCTGAACACCGACCCCAGCTGGTTCTCCTGCAAGGAGGACAACCAGGCCTGGGTCGGCGGACCGCACCCGACCCGCTGGCTGCTGACCACGGCCGACAACGGCGCGGTCGGCTTCGTGCGGGACACCGACATCACCAGCGAGACCGATCCCGTCCCGTACTGCTGACCGCCGGGCCCCGCCCACCCAGGGCGGTCTCCGGCGGCTTTCCGTGTGCGACACCTGGGCGTTGCGGCCCGGACGTGGTTTCATCCCAGCTCGTGCTGACTTCTCGGGACGACGACGTACTGGCCGGGCGCGACCACGAACTGGGCCTGCTCACCGGGCTGCTGACGACCGGCCACCGACGGCCGGCGGTCGGCGTGCTGGAGGGGCCGCCGGGCATCGGCAAGAGCCGCCTGCTGGCCGAACTGCGGCGCACGGCAGCCGGATCGGGACGACCGGTGGCCCCGGCGCGGGCCCGGGCCACCGGGGACGGCCGCCCGGTGCCGTACGGGCTGCTGCTGGACGCGCTCTGGGACACCGGCGCCCGGAGCCTGCTCGAAGCCTTCGCCGACCAGGCCGAAGCCGGAACCGGGAGCGGGGCCGGGCACGGACTCAGAACCGGAACCGGGAACGCCGACGGACCCGAGCACGGGCACCGGCAGCACCGGCAGCTGCGCGAGGCACTCGCCGGGGCCCCGCCCGTCCTCCTGCTGGACGACGTCCAGTGGGCCGACCGGGAGTCGCTGCTGCTGCTCGACCGGCTGATCGCGAGCCCGCCGACCGGGCGGTTCACCGTCGTCCTGGCCTGTCGCAGCGGCGGCTGTCCGCCCTGGCTGACCCGTACCCTCGCCGACGCCGACGCGGTGTGGATCGAGCTCGCACCCCTGGGCCCGGCCGCGATCGCCCGGCTGGTGCCGGGGGCGGCACCGGAACGGCTCCGATTACTGGCGCGGGCCAGTGGCGGCAACCCCCGGTACCTGCGCGCCCTCACGGAGCCGTCGGCCGGGCCGTGCACCGGGCCGCCGCCCGAACTGCCCACGGAACTGCCCACCGACCTGCTGGCCGGGCTGGCCGCGGGCGATCCGCGCGTTCTCGGGCCGCAGCCGACGGCACCCGCCACCGCCGACTGGCAGCCCGGGCCGGAGCTGCGCGGGGAACTGGCCACCCTGGCGGAGCGGACCCGCACGGTGCTGCGCGCCGCCGCCGTGGCCGGACCGGAGTTCGACCCGGCGCTGGTGGCGGCCGTGGCCGAACTGCCCACCGGGGCGGTGGCCGGGGCACTCGACGAACTGGCCGGGCACGGCCTCCTCGCCCCGGCCGGCGGCCGCCACCGCTTCACCCGGCCGCTGCCGGCCGCCGCCCTCTACCGGCTCGCCGGGTCGGCCTGGCGGGCCGGGGCGCACCGGCGGGCCGCCGACCACCTCGACCGCTGCGGGGCCCCGCTCGCGGAGTGGGCCGGGCAGGCCGCCTACGCCACGCCGGGCGCGGACCGGGAGCTGCTGGCGAGGCTCACCGCGGCCGCCCGTACCGTCCTCGATCCCGAGCCGGTGACCAGCGCCCGCTGGCTGCACGCCGTCCTGGCGGCGCTGCCCGAGCGGGCGGACTGCGCCGAACTGCGCACCGAGACAACGCTGCTGCTCGGCCGGGCGCTCACCCTCACCGGCCGGCTGGACGAGGCCACCGCGGCGCTGGGCCCGCTGCTGTCGGGCCCGGCCCCGGACCGGGAGCGGGCCGCCGGCCCGGTCGCCCTCGCGGAACGGCTGCGCGGCCGCACGGACCGGGTGTACGGCCTGCTGGAGCGGGACGGCGGCGGCCGGGTCCGCGATCAACTCCAGCTCGCCAGGCTGGATGTGATGAACGGTCGGACCGAGCGGAGCCTGCACCGGATCGAGGCCGCCGTACGCCGCGACGACTCGGCCGGTACCCGGCTGACCGCGCACGGCCTGACCAGCCTCGCCGCGATCGGCCAGGGGGCGGTGCCCGCCGCCCGCCGGGCGCTGGACGCGGCCGAGCGCCTCGCCGACTCGCTGGACGCCCGCGGGCAGCTCCGGGCCCTCGCCGCGCTGCCCGAACTCGGCTGGGCCGGTGTGCTGTTGGAGCGCCGGCAGCGCACCGCCGAGCGCATCGAGCGGGGCATCGCCCTGGCCGAACGCCACCAGCACCACTACGTCATCCCGCAACTGCACGCGGTGCGGGCGGCGTTGCTGCTGATGTCGGGACCGCTGGACGCGGCCCGGGCCGCCGCCGACCGGGCCCTGGAGCTGGCGCGGGAGCTCGGCGCGACCGAGACCCTGGCGATCGCGGCGGCGCTCCGGCTCCGGGCGCTGGCCTGGCAGGGCGGACCGGCCGCCGCGGGCCCCGCGCTGGAGCTGCTGCTCGGCCTGCCGGAGCCGCCGACGGCGGTGTGGCGCGCGGTCGTCCGGCACGCCGTGGTGGAGGCCTCGGTGGTCTGCGGGCAGCCGCCGTCGGCGGCCGAGGCCGCCCGGCTGCTGAACCTGGGCGACGGACGGTGGCGCGACCCGATGCCCGCCCACGGCCACGACCTGATGGCCGCGGTGCACGCGGCGGAGGGCAACACCGCCCTGGTGGCCCGGCACGTGGAACTGGCCGGACGGGCGGCCCGCAGCGCCGGGCTGCCGGCGGCCGGCGCCGTGGTGTCGCTGGCCTCGGCCCGGCTGCTGCGGGTGCGCGGGGAGCAGGACCGGGCGACGGCACTGGCCCGCCGGGCCGCGGACGGACTGGCCGCCTCCGGCTTCGTGGTCAGGGCCGGGATGGCCCAGCTGGTGGCCGCCGAGATCGCCGCCGAGCACGGCGACCGGTCCGGGTACGAGGGCGCGACCGACGCGGCCCGGCGGCTGTTCGGCCGGGCGGGGGCGCACGCCCTGCTGGCCCGGGCGGAGCTGCCCTGGCGGGCCGGCCGGTGCGCCGCCGAGGCCCGCGGCGCCAGGACGGTGCCCGACGCGGCCGTCCCGCCGGGCCGACCGGCCCCGCCCGAGGGGCCGTCGCTCTCCGCGCGCGAGCACGAGATCGCGGACCTGACCGCCCAGGGGCTCACCAACCAGGCCATCGCCGCCCGGCTGTTCCTCAGCGTCCGCACGGTGGAGTCCCATCTCACCTCGGTCTACCGGAAGTTGGGGATCAGCGGCCGGGCCGCCGTGGCGCGCGCCCTGGACCCGGTCCGGCACGGCTGATCCTGCGGCCGGACGCCGTCCGTGCCCATCGTGGATTCCCGCAGTCCCCGGGGCCGGCACCCCCTCGGGGAGCCTGCGGAAACCCCCGATCCACGACGGGCCGGGACCTCGCTAGCTTTCCTTCCGGCGCCGGGCCGGACGCCGGGACCCGCAACTCGACCCCCGGCCCGGGCCGCCGCCTCCGGGCCCCGCCACCCGCGCCGGCCCGACCGGATCCCACGACGAAAGGCCACACCATGAGGGCAATCCCCCGCGCACTGGGCATCGTCGCAGCCGCCGGCACCATGCTGCTGGCCGCCGCGATCCCCGCCTCGGCGACCCCGTCCCAGGCCAACTACACGGGCGACGGCTTCGGTTCGACGTCCGCCCAGGCCAAGCAGAGCGCGCTCAACGACGCCCTCGCCCAGGCCCGGGCGGCCGGTTTCAGCAGCACCCAGTGCCTCCAGGTCGGCACCGCCCAGGCCTGGCCGAACAACAACCAACTCGCGGCCCGCGGCGCGAAGTCGGCCGAGTCCGCCGTCATCGGGCCGGTCACGAGCTGGGAGGGCAGCGCCCAGCTCCAGTGCGCCACCCAGCCCGCCCCCGGCACCGTCAACCTCAACCGGTACAACGGCCCCGAGCACCTGAGCACCACCTCGGCGGCGCCCGCGGGCTACTACCTGGAGGGCAGCCTCGGCTGGATCTCCGGCAGCCAGGTCGCCGGCACCACCCCGCTGTACGAGTGCCGCGCGTGGGGCGGCACGGACACGTTCAGCTCGCTGGCCTCGAACTGCGAGGGCCAGCAGTTCGTCACCACGCTCGGGTACCTCTACACCGCCCCGCCGGCCGGTGTGGCGACCCGCGTGCTGCGCCGCTGCACCGTCAACGGCGAGCACTTCGACTCCAACGACCTCAACTGCGAGGGCCAGAACGCCGAGGGCGTCCTCGGCTACACCCTCGACTGACCGACCGGAACCGAGGACAACGAACAGCGGTAACGGACAGCGGTAACGAACCGGGCCCGGGGGGGGGGGGGGGCCCCCCCCCCCCGCGGCCCCCCCCCCGGGGGCGCCCCCCCCCCGCCCCCCCCCCCAACCCCCCGGGCCCCCCCCCCCCCGCCCGCGCGCCCCCCCCCCCCC
>NZ_JBIAXC010000092.1:0-12294 GCF_042896295.1 Kitasatospora sp. NPDC001309
TCGGATTCACTTTCCGCTTTGTCGCCCCGGTCTCCCGCGGCGACTCCGGAACTGTACGGGGACCGACCCGCCACATGCAAATCGCCTCCGCCCGGAGTCCGGGCGGAGGCGATGCACTGTCAGGTCCGGGTGTCAGGCCCGGCCCATCTCCTCGGCGATGGCCGCCGCGAAGGCGTCGATGTCGGCCTCCGTGGTGTCGAAGGAGCACATCCAGCGGACCTCACCGGTCTGCTCGTTCCAGAAGTAGAAGCGGTAACGCTTCTGCAGCCGCTCGCTGACCTCGCGCGGGAGGATCGCGAACACCGCGTTGGCCTGGACCGGGCGCACGACCTCGACGCCGTCGATCTTCCGGACCGCGGCGTCCAGGCGGCGGGCCATCGCATTGGAGTGGCCGGCGTTGCGCAGGTAGAGGTCGCCCGCGAGCAGCGCCTCGAACTGGACGGAGACGAAGCGCATCTTCGAGGCGAGCTGCATCGAGGTCTTGCGCAGGTACTTGATGTTGCGCACCCGATCCGGGTTGAGCACCACCACGACCTCACCGAGCAGCAGGCCGTTCTTCGTGCCGCCGAAGGACAGCACGTCGACGCCCAGGTCGGTCGAGAAGGCCCGCATCGGCAGGCCGAGCGAGTCGGCCGCGTTCGCCAGGCGGGAGCCGTCCATGTGGACGAGCATGCCGAGCTGGTGGGCGTGGTCGATGACCGCGCGGAGCTCGTCGACCGTGTAGAGGGTGCCGAGCTCGGTGCTCTGGGTGATGGACACCGCGAGCGGCTGCGCGCGGTGCTCGTCGCCGAAGCCGTAGGCCTGCTGGTCGAGCAGCTCGGGGGTGAGCTTGCCGTCCGGGGTGGGGACGGTGTGCAGCTTGATGCCGCCCATCTTCTCCGGCGCGCCGCCCTCGTCCACGTGGATGTGGGCGGTGTCGGCGCAGACCACGGCGCCCCAGCGCGGCAGCAGCGCCTGGAGGGCGACCACGTTGGCGCCGGTGCCGTTGAAGACCGGGTAGGCCTCGGCCTTGTCGCCGAAGTGGCGGCGGAAGACGTCCTGGAGGTGGTTCGTGTAGTCGTCCTCGCCGTAGGAGATCTGGTGGCCTCCGTTGGCGAGGGCGATCGCGGCGAGGACCTCGGGGTGCACGCCCGCGTAGTTGTCGCTGGCGAAGCCGCGGACGGCGGGGTCGTGTCGCCGTACCGCGTCCGTACGGGTGAGGTCGGTCATCGGGCTGTCAGCCACAGGTGCTGTCCGTTCAGTTCTGCTGCGGGGCGGTCCCAGAGGTCCGCCAGGTGTCCGGCGAGGTCGGCGGTGTCGGTGAAGCCGGTGAACTTGGCCTCCGGCTTCTCGGCCCGCATCTCGGGGCTGACCAGCGCCTTGATGACCAGGATCGCAGCCGCGGCGGTGGGCTCGCCGTCCGGGGAGGTGGTCTCCTTCTTGAAGGAGTCGGCCATCGCGAGGGTCCAGGCCTCGGTGGCGGCCTTGGCCGCCGCGTAGGCGGCGCCGCCCGCGGTGGGCTTGTGCGCTGCCGCGGCGGAGATCATGGCGTAGCGGCCGGCGGAGCTGCGGACCAGCGCGGGCTGGAAGGCCAGCGAGGTGTGCTGGAGGGTGCGCACGACGGTGTCGTGCAGGAAGTCCCAGTCGTCCAGACGGCTGTCGAAGAAGGTCTTGCTGCCGCGCCAGCCCCCGACCAGGTGGAACACGCCGTCGACGTGGCCGTGCTCGGCCTCCAGGTGGTCGGCCCAGTCGTGGACCTCCTGCGGGTCGAGGAGGTCGATCACCTGACCGCTCACCTTCGCTCCGCGCACCGCGACCCGGGTGGCGTCCAGGGCGGACTCCAGGCGCCGGGGGTCGATGTCGGCACCGATCACGGTGGCGCCCTCGGCCGCGAGGCGGCGCAGCACGGCCTGGCCGGCCGGGCCACTGGCTCCGGCGACCGCGATGACCTTGCCGGCCAGCTTGGTGGAGGGGTTGGTGGTCACGCGGCGACTCCCTGGATACCGGCGCCGGTGATGCCGGCGGTGGCGGCGATGACGCCGCGGAGCTTCTTGGACAGGGCCTCGTAGAACATGCTCAGCGGGAACTCGTCCGGGAGCACGGCGTCGCACAGCGCCTTGTTCAGGGCCTTGCCGTCGGTGAGGTCGAGCGGGAGGGCCTCGGGGCCCTTGGCCCAGGTGGAGGCCGGGTGCGGGGTGAGGTAGCGGGAGACCAGCTCGTAGGCGGCGATCCAGTGGGCCGGCTTGGGCCGGTCGATGCCGTCGCGGTAGAGGGTCTCGATGTCGGCGCAGAGGGCGTTGGTGACCTGCGGGGCGCGCTCCCAGTCGATGGTGAGGCGGTTGTCGCGCCAGCGCAGCGCGTCGTGCTTGTGCAGGTACGCGAAGAGCAGCTGGCCGCCCATGCCGTCGTAGTTGCGGACGCGGTCGCCGCTGACCGGGAAGCGGAACAGCCGGTCGAAGAGGATCGCGTACTGGACGTCGCGGGCGTGCGGGTTGCCCTCGGTCTCCAGCTGCACCGCCTCCTTGAAGGTGGTGAGGTCGCAGCGGAGCTCCTCCAGGCCGTACATCCAGAACGGGCTGCGCTGCTTGATCATGAAGGGGTCGAACGGCAGGTCGCCGTGGCTGTGGGTGCGGTCGTGGACGAGGTCCCACAGCACGAAGGTCTCCTGGGCGCGCTGCTGGTCCTCGAGCAGGCCCTCGGCGTCGGCCGGGATCTCCAGGCCGAGCTGCTGGACGGCGCTGGTGGTGACGGCGCGGAAGCGGGCGGCCTCGCGGTCGCAGAAGATGCCGCCCCAGGTGAAGCGCTCCGGCGCCTTGCGCACGGCGACCGTCTCGGGGAAGAGCACGGCGGAGTTGGTGTCGTAGCCGGCCGTGAAGTCCGTGAAGGTGATCGGCACGAACATCGGGTTGTCGAACCGGGTGCGCTCCAGCTCGTCCAGCCACTCGGGCCAGACCACGCTCAGCAGGACGGCTTCCAGGTTGCGGTCCGGGTTGCCGTTCTGGGTGTACATCGGGAAGACGACGAGGTGCTCCAGGCCGTCCTCACGCTGCTCGGCGGGCTGGAAGGCGAGCAGCGAGTCCAGGAAGTCGGGCTCGCGGTAGCCGGTGTCGGCCCACTTGGCGAGGTCCGCGTCGACGGCCTTCAGGTAGGCGGCGTCGTGCGGGAAGTGCGGGGCGAGCTCCTCGATGGACGCCCGGACGTCGGCGACCAGCGGGTCGACGGTGTGGCGCTGGACCGCGGACAGGTCGATGGAGCCGTCCTTGGACTGCAGCGGGCGCAGCGTCTCGACGGCCTCCTTCAGGCGCAGCCACGCCGGGTGAGCGGCGAGGGTCGAGGCCGGGGCGTCGGCCGCCGCAGCGAGCCTTGGCGAAAGATTCTGCATCGTGGACTCACTTCGACAGGAGTTATTTCAACGAGGACACCATAAGTACGAAAGGTTCTCCCGTTCAAGGGGGTCCGAACCGGCAAACCTCCCGTGTGCCGCCGCTCCGGCCCCGGATTCTCCGCCGGAGCCCCGGTTGTCCGGCATGTGGACGGTTTCCTGGATGTTCTGGACAGCCGTGCCGTCCTGATGCGAACCTCCCCGCATGCTCCCGGAGGTGATCACGGTGGCCGAGCGCCATGACAACCCGTTCCGGGCGCCCTCCCGTCAGCAGGCCTGTTGTCCCTGCCGCCGCCCGCACAGCCGCTGCCACTGCCGCCGCTGTCGCTGATCCGGCCCGGGGCGCCGCGGACGCGGGCCCGTACGCCGACCATGCCGTGTGTGTTCCGGCGCCGCCACCGGGGGAAGTGACCCGCCGGGAAGCGGCCCGCCCGGTCCGGCCCGCAGCACCCCTGGCCCCTCCCCCCGTCCCGCCCGGTCCTCCCCTGGAGCCCTGCCATGAGCCTCCGCAAGCCGTCCACCGCCCTGCCCCTCGCCGCGCTCGCGGTCGTCGCCGCCGTGCTCTCCGGGTGCGCGCCGCAGGACGCCAAGTCCGACGGGGCCGCCGCCTCCGGCGCCCCGGGCACCGCGGGCGCGGCCGCGGGTTGCGCGCCGGGGGCGCTGGCCACCCGGACCGTCGGGAAGCTGACCGTCGGCACCGACAAGCCGGCGTACGACCCCTGGTTCTCCGAGGACAAGCCGGAGAACGGGAAGGGCTTCGAGTCGGCCGTGGCGTACGCGGTGGCGGAGAAGCTGGGCTACCCGAAGGACAAGGTCGGCTGGGTGGTCGCGCCGTTCGGCAAGGCGACCGCGCCGGGCGCCAAGGACTTCGACTTCGACATCAACCAGGTGTCCATCAGTGACGAGCGCAAGCAGGCGGTGGACTTCTCCTCCGGCTACTACGACGTGCGCCAGGCCGTCATCGCGTTGAAGGGCTCCAAGGCGGCGGGGGCGAAGAGCGTCGCCGACCTCAAGGGCGCCAAGCTGGGCGCCCAGGTCGGCACCACGAGCCTGGACACCATCACCGACACCATCAAGCCGAGCACCCAGCCGGCCGTGTTCGACTCCAACGACCTGGCCAAGGCCGCGTTGAAGAACGGTCAGGTGGAGGCGCTGGTCGTCGACCTGCCGACGGCGTTCTACATCACCGGCGCCGAGGTGCCTGAGGCCCAGGTGGTGGGGCAGTTCGCATCCGCCTCGAAGGCCGAGCAGTTCGGGCTGGTGCTGGACAAGGGCTCCCGGCTGACGCCGTGCGTGTCGCAGGCGGTGGACGCGCTGCGCGCGGACGGGACGCTGGCCGGGTTGGAGAAGCAGTGGCTGTCGGACGCCGTCTCGGCGCCGGTGCTCAAGTGAGCGCGGAGGCGGGCCCGCCCGGGCCGGTCGACACCGCCGCAGCCGCGGCCGGGTCCGCCTCCCCGGCCGGGGAGGACGGGTACCGCCCGTCCGAGCGGCGGCTCGCGCACGAGGCGTACCGGCGGGCCCGGGCCCGCCGCTCGGCGCTGGTCGCCACCGCCTCGACCCTGCTGACGGCCGTCGCGCTCTACCTGCTGGTCGTCAACTCCCCCGGCTGGGCGGTGACCCGGCGGACCTTCTTCAACCTGGACTACGCCCGCCAGGCGCTGCCCGAGGTGCTCCGCGGACTGCGGCTCAACCTGGAGCTGATGCTCGGCTGCGGGGTGCTGATCATGGTCTTCGGGCTGCTGCTGGCGGTGCTGCGGACGCTGCGCGGGCCGGTCTTCCTGCCGGTGCGGCTGCTGGCCACCGCGTACGTGGACTTCTTCCTCGGGCTGCCGATGATCATCTGCCTGCTGGTGATGATCACCGGGGTGCCGGCGCTGCGCCTCACCGGGGTGACCACCGATCCGCTGCTGCTCGGCGGGGCCGCGCTGGTGCTGACGTACTCGGCGTACGTGTCGGAGGTGTTCCGCTCCGGCATCGAGTCGGTGCACCCCAGCCAGCGGGCCGCGGCGCGCTCGCTGGGGCTGACCAACGCGCAGGCCATGCGGTTCGTGGTGCTGCCGCAGGCGGTACGGCGGGTGGTGCCGCCGCTGCTCAACAACCTGGTGAGCCTCCAGAAGGACACCGGGCTGGTCTCGATCGGCGGCGCGATCGACGCGGTGTACGCCGCGAAGATCATCGCGGCGCACTCCTTCAACTTCACGCCGTACCTGGTGGCGGGGCTGGTGTTCATCGTGCTGACCGTTCCGCTGACCCGGTTCGCCGACTGGCTGACCGGGCGGATGAACCGTCGGCAGCTGCAGGGGGGTGCGGTGTGACCGGGACGGAGGTGCTCCGGCTGGAGTCGGTGCGCAAGACCTTCGGCGACCAGGTGGTGCTGCGCGACGTCGGCCTCGCGGTGCCCGAGCACTCGGTGACGGCGCTGATCGGGGCGTCCGGCTCCGGGAAGTCCACCCTGATGCGGTGCGTCAACCTGCTGGAGGGGATCGACGACGGCGCGATCTTCCTGGACGGCGAGGAGATCACCGACCCGCGCGCCGACGAGGACGCCGTGCGGCGCCGGATCGGGGTGGTGTTCCAGTCGTACAACCTGTTCCCGCACATGACGGTGCTGGAGAACGTCACGCTCGCCCCGCGCCGGGTGCACCGGGTCGGACGGGCGGAGGCCGAGGAGAAGGCGCTCGCGCTGCTGGACCGGCTCGGGCTGGCGGCCAAGGCCCGGGAGTACCCGGACCGGCTCTCCGGCGGACAGCAGCAACGGGTCGCCATCGTCCGGGCGCTGGCGGCCGGGCCGCGGCTGCTGCTGCTCGACGAGATCACCGCGGCGCTCGACCCGGTGCTGGTCGGGGAGGTGCTGTCGGTGGTGCGGGACCTCAAGGAGCAGGGGATGACGATGGTCCTCTCCACCCACGAGATGGGGTTCGCCCGCGAGGTCGCCGACCAGGTCTGCTTCCTGGACGGCGGGGTGGTGCTCGAACAGGGGCCGCCGGAGCAGGTGTTCGGCGATCCGCAGCAGGAGCGGACCCGGCAGTTCCTCAGGCGGATCGTCGCCTCGGGGCGGCTCCAGGGCTGAGCCGCCGGTACGGGGGCGCTCGGGGGGGCGTGGGTCTCACCGGGTGGATCGCACCACGCCGGTCACCACTGTGCGCCCCCGTACGCGCCCTGGCCCCGCCGGGGGCGGAGCGGTGATCGTGGACGGGACGATCGTCCGCGCCCCGGGAGGCCGCCGTTGCACGGACCCACCCTGGTCAACTGGCTCCTCGCCCTCCTCACCGCGACCGCCGGCGCCACCTGCCTGACCCGCCTTCGGCACCCCTCCTGTGCCGCCGCGCCCCACGGCGCGCACCGCGCCCACCCGCCGCTCGCCCGGGAGTCCGACGCCGCCGAGGCCCTGATGGGGCTCGGCATGGCGGCGATGGCCGTCACCGGCGCCACCGTCCCGGCCGCCGTCTGGGCCGTGCTGTTCGGGCTCCCGGCGGCCGTCTTCCTGCTCGCCGCCCTGCAGACGCCCCGCGGCCGCGGCCACCGGCTGCACCACGCGGTCGGCGCTCTCGCCATGACGTACCTGGCCCTGGCGATGACCGTCTCCCCCGCCGGCCACCACCACCCCGCTGCCGCCGGAGCGCCCCTGCTGACCGGCGCCCTGCTGCTCTACTTCGGCGGCTACGCGCTCTGGACCGGCGCCCGGCTGCTGCGCACCCCGGCCGGGACCCTCGTCGTCGGTACCACCGGCCTGCCGCAGGCCTGCCGACTGGCCATGGGGATCGGCATGTTCGCCATGCTCCTGACCATGTGACGCTCCCGGCTCGCCCGACCCAGCGCGGCCCGACCCAGCGCGGCCCGACCCGGGACCGGCGCGTGGCGTTGGTCACTGGCCCGCCGAAAGCCGTTCCACCGGGCGTTGCCAGCGCATAGGTTGGCAGGGAGCGCGCTGTCGCGCTCCGTGCGTACTCGGGGAGCCCATGCGATGACTGCCCTGACCGGCCTGCTGCTGCTCGGCCTGCTGCTCGCCACCGTGGTGCCCCGGCTGCTGGCCCGGGCCCGCTGGGTGGAGCGCGAACCGGTGCTGGCCCTGCTGGTGTGGCAGTGCGTCGTGGTGGCCGTCCTGCTGTGCTGCGCCCTGGGCCTGGTCCTCGCCGCCTCCGCCGCCGAGCCCGCGCTGCGCGCCTGGGTGTTCTCCGGCGCCCCGTACGGCGTGGAGGCCGCCTACGGCCTCCAGGACGCCGAGGGCTGGGGGCGGCTGTGCGCCGCGGTGCTGGCCGCGGGCGCGCTGCAGACGGTGCTGGCGCTCACCCGCGAGGTCCGTACGGCCAAGGCCCTGCGCTCCCGTCGGCACGCCCAACTGGCGACCAGGGCGCCGGAGTTGCCCGAGGCGATCGAAGCCGCCCGGAGCCGCCGGGAGCGGCTGGTGGTGCTGGAGAACGTCCGCCCCGAGGCCTGGTCGCTGCCCGGCCCGAACTCCCGCCTGGTGGTCACCACCGGCGCCCTCCAGCAGCTCACCGACCGGGAGTTGGCGGCCGTGCTGAGCCACGAGCGCGGCCACGTCCGCGCCCGGCACCACTGGCTGCAGCAGTTCGCCCAGGCGCTCGCCTCCGGCTTCCCCGGCGTCCGGGTGTTCCGGGCCTTCCGCGACCAGGTGGCGGAGCTGGTCGAGCTGGCGGCCGACGACCGGGCCGCCCGCCGGCACGGGCGGCACACCACCGCCCTCGCGCTCGCCGAACTCAACCTGGACCGCGGGGTGTTCGGCTCCTGCCCGCCCGGTCTGGCGCAGTCCCCGAAGCGGGTGGACCGACTGCTCGCGGGCCGCCCCCGGCTCTCCGTCCCGCACCGGCTGCGGCTGACCGCCGTCGCGCTGGCCGCGCCCGCCGCGGTCGTCCTGCTGGCCGCCGCGCCGGGGCTGCACTCACTGCTCTGAGACCGCCGACGACAACCGACAGGGCATGAAACACAAGCACCGCACAGCACAGTTGAGGTGGCGTCAGTCCTGGTTCCGGGACTCCCCGCAGAGCGGGGCGAACCGGCCGCCGAGGGTCTGTCCGAGCACCTCCCGGTGGAGCGGCCGAGCCTGGTCGTAGCGCTCCCGCCCGGCCGGAGTGAGGGCGATCATGATGCCCCGCCGGTCGCTCTCGCACATCGCCCGGGTCACCAGCCCGCTCTTCTCCAGGCGGGCGATCAGCCGGGAGAGCGCGCTCTGGCTCAGGTGGACGGTCGGCCCCAGCTCGCTGGACCGCAGGGCCTGTCGGCCGTCGGCCACCAAGCCCTCCACCAGGCGTTCCAGCACCTCGAACTCGCTCATGCCCAGCCCGTACTTCTCGCCGAGCTCACGGTCGAGCGCGCAGACGGTCGAGGCGTGCCGGGCCAGCAGCTCGCGCCATTCCGCGATCAGACCGGCCTCCGCCGAGGCTTCGAGGGGGTCGAGTTCAGCCACCCCGCCAGGTTAGCACGTGCATCGTAAATTTATGCGTTCACATCTAATTCATTTGCATTGAATGCACGTGCATGTACTGTCCTCCCCATGACCACCGCGACCGCCACGTCTCCCGACGCTCCGTCAACCAGCGGGTTGAACTGGACACCCCGCCTCTGGGGCACCCTGCTCGTGCTCTGCGCCGCCATGTTCCTGGACGCCCTGGACGTCTCGATGGTGGGCGTCGCCCTCCCCTCCATCGGCTCCGAACTGCACCTCTCCACCTCCACCCTGCAGTGGGTGGTCTCCGGCTACGTGCTCGGCTACGGCGGCCTGCTGCTGCTCGGCGGCCGCGCCGCCGACCTGCTCGGCCGCCGCCGGGTCTTCCTGGTCGCCCTCGGCGTCTTCGCCGCCGCCTCACTGGTCGGCGGGCTGGTCGACGACGGCGGCCTGCTGATCGCGGCCCGCTTCCTCAAGGGCGTCAGCGCCGCCTTCACCGCCCCCGCCGGCCTCTCGATCATCACCACGACCTTCGCGGAGGGCCCGGCCCGCAACCGGGCGCTGTCGATCTACACCACCTGCGGCGCCAGCGGCTTCTCGCTCGGCCTGGTGCTGAGCGGACTGCTCACCTCGGTCGGCTGGCGCTGGACCTTCCTGATGCCCGTCCCGGTCGCCCTGCTCGCCCTGGTGTTCGCCGTCCGGCTGCTCCCCCGCCCGGTCGAGGAGCCCGCCAAGGGCGGCTACGACGTGCTGGGCGCGATCACCGGAACCGCGACCGTGCTCCTGCTGGTCTTCACCGTGACCGAGGCCCAGGGCGCCGGCTGGCTGAGCCTGCGCACCCTCGGCTCGCTGGTCGTGGTGGCCGCGCTGGCCGCCGCCTTCCTGCTCGCCGAGAGCCGCGCCGCCCACCCGCTGGTCCGGCTCGGCATCTTCCGCAACGGCTCGGTGGCCCGGGCCAACGTCGTCGCCTTCGCGATGGCCGGGGCGTACGGCGGCTTCCAGTTCGTCGTCACGCTCTACCTCCAGCACCTGCTCGGCTGGTCGGCCCTGGAGATGGCCCTGGGCCTGCTGCCGGCCGGCGCCTTCATCGCGCTCTCGGCCCCGTTCATGGGCCCGATCGTGGACCGCTTCGGCACCGGCCGGCTGCTGCCGATCGGCCTGCTGGCCCTGACCGGAGCCTTCGCCCTGTTCCTGCGCCTGGACGAGCACAGCTCGTACCCGGTCCTGGTGCTGCCCTCGATGCTGCTGCTCGGCGTGGGCTTCGCGCTGGCCTTCCCCTCGGTGAACATCGCCGCCACCGACGGGGTGGCCGACGAGGAGCAGGGGCTGGCCTCGGGGCTGGTGAACACCGCGATCCAGGTCGGCACCGCGGTGGTGCTGGCCGGGGTGACCGCGATGCTCACGGCCGGGAGCGCGGGCGGCGACAGCCCGCAGGCCCAGCTGGACGGCTACCGGCCGGCGCTGGTCCTGGTCACCGCGGTCGCGCTGATCGGTCTGGTCGTCGCCGCGACCGGCGCCCTGGTGGACCGACGCCGCCGGGCAACTCCCGCTCCGGTGCCCGATTATGATTACCCGTCCGCCGCGCCGTCCGTGGCCCGGACCGAAGTCCTGACCGAGCGCTGACCCACTGGCTCCGCCCCGAACGGCCTCCCGGCCGTCGGGCACTGGTGCCGGCTCCACCAAACCCCCGTGTTGGTGGAGCCGGCCGTCTCTGTACCGGCCGCCCGGGCGGCGCCCGCGTGAGGACGCACGGTTCCACGGCGCGACTGCGGCTCCGCAAGTATATTGGCCCGGAGTCAACGAACGTTCGGAGCAGACACGATGGCACCTCGCGGGGATTCGGTCAACGAGGAGATGCGGCAACGCTCCCGCCGACGCATCATGCGCGCCACCGTCGAACTGGTTGACCAGCACGGTTACGCGGGCACCACGCTGACCGACATCGCCGAACGGGCCGGCCTCGCCCGCGGTCTGCTCTCGTACTACTTCGACGGCAAACGACTGCTGATGCAGGCCGCGACGCACCGGCTGATGCACCAGTCGCTCTCCGGCGCCCTGGCCGAGCTGGCGCCGGACGCCACCCCCGCCGGACGGCTGGCCCGCGCGATAGACGCCGTCCTCGCCCTGGCCCTGGACCACCCCCGGGTGATGCGCTCGCACCTGGCGCTCATCCTCGATCCGGACACCGGCGCCTTCGTCCAGGATCCGGAGCAGCAGCAGCTCGGCGCGATCCTCCAGGGCCTGCTCGTCGACTGGGGCGCACCGGACCCGGTCGCCGAACACGCGGTGCTGCGCAGTGCGCTGATGGGCGGCTGCATCGGGGTGCTGCTGCCGGGCGCGGAGATCCCGCTGGCGCCGATCCGGGCCGACCTGTTCCGCCGCTACGACCTGCCCTGGGAACTGGGCCGCCCGCCGCAGCCGCTGCCGCCGGAACGCGAACGGCCGCGGGCCCGCGGTTGACGGGGCCTGCGGCCGACTCGGGCTGCCGTGCGGACGAGCCGCCTCCCGGGCGGGAGCGGGAGGATCTCCCGTCCCCCGCCCAGGAGTTGCTCAGCGTTCCTTGAGGATCGAGGAGAGCAGGTCTATGGTGCGCTCCGGCGTGAGGCTGTCCACGCAGAGCCGCTCCATGACCTGGACGTACGCGTCGACGTCGTCCCGCTTGTCCAGGTAGAGCGCGCTGGTGAGCTGCTCCAGGTAGACCACGTCCGCGAGGTCCTGCTCCGGGAAGCGCAGGATCGTGAACGCCCCGGACTCGCCCGCGTGCGCGCCGAAGCGGAACGGCATGACCTGGATGACCACGTTGGCCTGCTCGGCGACGTCGATCAGGTACTGGACCTGGCCGCGCATCACCTTGGGCCCGCCGACCGGCCGGCGCAGCGCCGCCTCGTCGATGACCGCCCACAGGCGCGGACTGGCGCCCTCGGTCAGCAGCTTCTGGCGGCGCAGCCGGAGACTGACCCGGCGCTCGACCTCCTCCTCGCTGATGACCGGCCGACTCTGGCCGAAAACCGCCCGTGCGTACTCCTCGGACTGCAACAGTCCGGGGATGAACTGCACCTCGTAGGTGCGGATCAGCTGGGCGGCCTCCTCCAGGCCGACGTAGGTCTGGAACCAGCCCGGCAGCACGTCGTTGAAGCTGTGCCACCAGCCGGACTTGTTGGCCTCGCGGACCAGGCCGAGCAGGGCCTCCCGCTCCAGGCCGTCGTCGACGCCGTAGAGACTCAGCAGGTCGGCGACGTCGCGCTCCTTGAAGCTGACCCGGCCGAGCTCCATGCGACTGATCTTGGATTCGGACGCGCGGATCGCGTAGCCCGCGTCCTCTCGGGTGATGCCGCGCGCCTCTCGCAGGCGCCGCAACTGCGAGCCGAGGAGGATCCGGCGGACCATCGAGCCGCCGCCCGGCTGAACTGTGGTCATGCGGTCGAAACCTCCACCTAGGTGTACTGACCACGGAGGTTGGTGACGGGGTTCACGGCTGGGTGATCTTGAAATGAGTGAGGGCCTTCTGGCTCGGTGTGGATTGCGACAT
>NZ_JBIAXC010000093.1:0-12223 GCF_042896295.1 Kitasatospora sp. NPDC001309
GGCCCGGCCGCTACGGGATCCTGGAACCGAGTCCGTGCCGCGCCAGTGAAAGCCGGACAGTTGGGGGGATTCCCCTACCGAACACCCTCTCAGAGGGCGTCCAGCAGACGCGCTCGGCGGCGCGGGGCTTGGGCGGCACGGAGTGCTCGGCCGGGTTGTAGCGCAGCCGCCACGTCCGCACCCCGTGGTTCAGGGCGTTGCAAAACATGGCCACCGCGTGGTGAACGGTGGTGCGCCCGCGGCCGGCGGCGAGCTGCGTGCTCACCCAGGCGTCGACGTGCTTGGGGCGGAGGTCGACGAGCAGCATGCCGCCGAACGCGGGGACCAGGTCGCGCTCGATGCACGCCCGGTAGCCTGCCCAGGTGTTCGGGGCCAGCCCGGGCCGCTTCGACTCCAGCCACTCGTACAGGAACAGCCCGACGCGCAGCGTCCGGTCCTCGTACACGCCCCGGTGCTCGGCATCCAGCACCCGCGCCATCTCCCGGGCCGCCTCCGCCCGGCTCGTGAACCCGCCCCGCCGCCGGGTGCGGCGCTTGCCGTCCTCCGGCGCCAGGTCCACCGCGTACGTCCACCGCCCGTGCGTGGTGTCGGCAGCCAGCCGCGGACACCACGAACCCAACTGTTTCCCGCTGGTGCCGTCCTTGCACCCGCACCTGCGGTACACCCTGCCCCGCTTGGGACGCTGCGCCATGGAACTCCTCCTCGAACCAGATGGTGTTGGCGTGTCCAGAGTGGTGGGAGTGACGGATGTGGCGGCAGAGCGTGCGGGGCGGGGCGTGGAGCACGGCAAGATCGACTGGCCGGGACACGCGCTGGCGACATGCCGCGAGGGTGATCGCGGAGCAGGTTCGGTGGGTAGGGCAGCTTGATCGCGCAGCGTCGGCGCGTACGGGGTCGCCGCTCGGAAGAGTGGCCGCCGCCCGGGAGGTAGGGGTCTGCCGGTGGGCCGTGGGTTGTCGGGCTCGTACAACCCGGAGCACGTGCGGTGCGTGGCGCCGAGCCTCGGACCGGTCGTCGAAGTGGGCGGTGGCGGGCGCCGAGAATTCCTGCGAGGCCACACGGAATTGGCGGAGTGGGATTTCTGGTGACCATTCTCTGGCTGGAGGCCGGCCTGGGCCGGATTGATTTCTCCCGGCACTCCTTGGATTCTGTTCGATGGGTCTTTGGGCGACCTGCCGGAATCACTGGGATTGATGGCCGGGGTGGCGCTACGCTTGAGCCATGAACGCCACCCGGACCCTCCGTCAAGGCCCTGGCCTGGGGACCAGCTGGGGACCACACGTCATGCCCGCTGCTGCGCGAGGTGCGCGAATCATGCTCGTCTGCACACGCACGACGTGTGCGTGAGCGCATTTTGAGGGGTAATACGATATCCCTACTAAACTGGGGGTCAAGGGGTCGCAGGTTCAAATCCTGTCGTCCCGACGTGAGTCGGAAAGGCCGTTGGCC
Organism: Kitasatospora sp. NPDC001309; assembly: GCF_042896295.1. NCBI lineage: Bacteria > Bacillati > Actinomycetota > Actinomycetes > Kitasatosporales > Streptomycetaceae > Kitasatospora > Kitasatospora sp. NPDC001309. Next base: position 1,450 of record NZ_JBIAXC010000093.1, read on the forward strand.
GGGAGATACCCCAGGTCAGCGGGCTTTTGCATGACATAGCGTCAGATTCAACAAGCAGTTGTTCGCATGCGGTTGGGGACCAAGGGACCCCAAGGTGGTCGCATTCGGGGACCGAGAGGCCTCTCAAAGGCCATTTCGCACCTCGAAATTGACTACCCACGGTGACCGAGGCTGAATCGTGACCAACGATTTTCCGACACTCCATGACGCAATCCGGCCATGTTTTCGGGCAGTTGAGCGACCGCTCCCGGATCTGTCAAGACGTCAGCCGAATTCGTGACCTCGCGGGGGAGGCGTTGCGTGCCGCCTCCCGGATGCTTCCGCAGGCCCGCTCGGGGATCTGCACGCAACCCGTGATCATCTACGCACAGTGACCATCGCCGCGACGGTGCGAGTGGGAGAATCGGCCGACGACCACGAGTGCGCGGAGGCCGCGGGGTGCTGGCAGGCGAATTCCGACACAAGGGAGCAGGCCCACTGCTGGGCGCCCGACGGCCCGGTGAGCTTGGGCCCTTCGGACCGTACGGATCGGGCGACCGGGCTGGCTCGGCGACCGGCCGCCGCTCCGAGCCCGGCGAGCAGGAGAAAGGGACCGCAGATGCCGAGTCGTGACCCGACTGACGGGCTGGCGCCGCCCGTCGTGTCAGCGGACCTCCCACGGCACACCCCGGCTGAACGGGGCAAACATCGACGGCACCCCGCAGCACGAGTGGTCGCGCGGCACACCCCCGGCCGAACGGGGCGGACCAGTGCGTCACCGCCCCCTGGTACGCCATCAAGGGCACACCCCCAGCTGTGCGGGGCGGTCAACAGGCCTATCGGGGTACGGAAGTCGCCGATGGGCTCGCCCACGGCCAACGGGGCGGGCTGCATGTCCGGTTCGGTGATCGCGAACCCGTAGGGCACACCCCCGGTTGCCCGGGGCAGACGGGAGAAACTGCACCTGAAATAGGACGGGCCAGTGGCACACCCCCAACCGCTTGGGGTGGACGCGCCGTCCTGGTTGATCGCTCTGCAGGCAGACGAGAACACCCCCGGCCGTGAGGGGTTGACGGCGAAGAGGTATCGACCGGGTTCCGTGACCTTGACACACCCCCGGCCACGCGGGGCGGACACGGTGAGGCATTAGGGCCTGGGCGTCATCGAGGGCACACCCCCAGCCGCGCGGGGCGAACTGCGCGCGCTCCATGGTGCCGCCGAATTAGGCAGGTACACCCCCGGCTGTGTGGGGCGGACCTTCTGAACACCATGAACGGGTACGGAACTCAGGGCACACCCCCGGCCGCGCGGGGTGGACGCGGTCTTGACGCTCTGGCGGGGGATCGGAAGGGGCACACCCCCAGCCGCGCGGGGTGGACCTGTCGCAGCTGACCCGCACCAAGTACCGGCGGGGCACACCACCCGGCCGCGCGGGGTGGACTGCTCGGTGAAAGGACGGCTGCTGTCCCACTCGGGCACACCCCCGGTCGCGCGGGGTGGACCACGGGACCCGGGCGGTGAGGCGCTGCAGGCCGGGCACACCCCCGGCCGCGCGGGGCGGACGCCCTGGACACGGAAACCACGGGTCTCGACGTCGGAACACCCCCGGCCGCGCGGGGTGGACCCCTGGTAGTTGCCCAGGGATAGGTCGAAGGTGGGCACACCCCCGGCCGCGCGGGATGGACTCCGCCCGCGCCAGCCACGACGAACTGTACGCCGGCACACCCCCGGCCGCGCGGGATGGACTCCGCCCGCGCCAGCCACGACGAACTGTACGCCGGCACACCCCCGGCCGCGGGGTGGACCAGGCCAACTACGTACGCGACCTGATCGGCGAGGGCACACCCCCGGCCGCGCGGGGTGGACACGAGGTGGGGGCCGGTGGCGTCGGGGAACGGGGGCACACCCCCGGCCGCGCGGGGTGGACAGGCGATCGCGGGCCTGGAGTCCGGCCTGGACGGGCACACCCCCGGCCGCGCGGGGTGGACCCGGCGCCGACCCGGTAGGCCTGGGCCAGGCCGGGCACACCCCCGGCCGCGCGGGGTGGACCCCCCGTGCCCCCGGCCGAGGACTGGATTCTGGGCACACCCCCGGCCGCGCGGGGTGGACCGCCGGGGCTACAGCCGTACCAGGGCGGTGGGGGGCACACCCCCGGCCGCGCGGGGTGGACGCTGCTGCCGCACGACCGTTCGCTCTACCTGATGGCACACCCCCGGCCGCGCGGGGTGGACTGAGCTGATGACCCCCGCCGAGGCTGCCGCCCTGGCACACCCCCGGCCGCGCGGGCTGGACCGTACCCGCTCGGCCGACGTCACCGGGGAGGGCGGCACACCCCCGGCCGCGCGGGGTGGACCCTTCGTGAGCTGCGGTGTTGCGGGCGTGTCGGCGTTGCTCTGTTCAGTTGTCAAGGAGCTTAGGCCGCTAAGTCAGTTGGGTGGGGCGAGGGTGAGGAGGCCGGCGCCGAAGGCTTTGGCTCGTCCGATGCCTTGGAGGATGGCGGTGCGGAGGTGGGTGGGGTCGGTGATGGTGGCGAGGCCGTCGTAGCGGGTGAGGGGCAGGCGCATACGGGGGTTGTGGTCGGCGACGCCGGTGACGGGGGTGAGTTGGAAGGTGCTGGTGGTGTAGGGGGCGAGGCCTAGGTCTGGGGCGCGGCGGGTCCACCAGTGGGTGATGTCGGGGCCGGTGCAGGGGATGCGGTTGCGCAGGGGTTTGCCGGTGGTCTTGTCGCGGGCCCAGTGGACCGGGCAGGCGGTGAGGCGGTAGTGGACGTGTTGGCCGGTGGTGAGGTGGTCGAGGAAGGGGCCGAGTGCGCTGGTGCGGGTGGTGCCGTAGTGGTCGGGGAGGCTGGTGAGGTCAGGGGGGTCGGTGGATTGGATGAGGAGCTGCAGGCCAGTGCGGGTGGTGTCGAGGCGCCAGAGGAGTCCGAGGCTGGGGCGGGGTCCGGTGCTGCTGGTGCTGGGGGCGGTGTAGCCGTCGGGCAGGAAGAGGCGTTCGGTGCGGCGGTGGAAGCCGAGTCCGCCGTGGCGTAGGTCGGCCTGGACGTCGCGGGAGGTGGTGTCGAGCCGGATCTCGGTGAGGTGGGCGGTGGTCATGATCGTGCCTCCGGGGGTTCGGGTTGTGGGCCGTAGCGGTATTCGTGGAGCCGGGTGTACCGGGTGGCGGCGTCGCGGCCGGTGCACAGCGCGGCGGGCAGGGTGAGGGTGGAGCGGGCGACGGCTCGCTCGGCGAAGTGGCGGGCGCCCTGGGGGTCGTCGTTGAGGGTGTGGGTGGCGCGCGGGTCGCCGGGGGCGATGGTGGTGATGACGTCGACGGTCACGGGTTCGCCGGCGCGTGGGGGTTCTTGGTCGAGGGGGGCGGTTTTGAGGATGTGGGTGACGCTGCCGTGCTGGATGCCGAGGTTGTAGGGGGCGGCCGGGGGGCAGGCGCGGCGTCCGAGGTAGGGCGGGTGGACGGGGTGGTCGAGGGCGTCGGAGGCTTTTCGTAGGAGGGCGGCGGGGCCGGTGAGGACGACGGTGAAGGAGGCGTCGGCGAGGTAGGCGCGGTGGGTGATGACGGCACCGGCGCGCCGTCCGCCGTCTGCGCAGGGGACGACCTCGGCGGGGCTTTGGCCGCCGATGGTGTGGTAGTCCTCCATGGGGCTGCCGGGCCGGTCGACGCGGACGGCGATGTCGAGGGCGGCGAGCGGCCCGGGGGCTTCGTCGCGGGGCTGGCCCAGGGCGGCGCCCAGGAAGCCGATGACGCCGGAACGGGTGGGGTGGGAGGCGGTGTCGCGGTAGTCGGTGAAGCCCCCGCGGACCCCCCAGGACTGCATGGGGGCGGTGAGGCGCAGGACGAGGGCCTGACGGGTGCTCATGGCGTGGTCCCGAAGGCGGCGTCGAGGGCGGACTCGATGGCCCGGTCGAAGGTGTCGACGCGGGTGCCGAGTCCGGGGAGCTTGGTGGTGCCGGTGTAGGCGTGGACGGAGTGGACGAGGCCGCGGCCGGCCGTCAGGCGCTGGATCGCCTTCGCGTAGTCGGACAGGCGGGCGATGGAGGGGTCGGCGTGGCCCTGGCGGCCGGTGACGGGGTTGTCGAAGGCGGTGGAGAGGTTGACGGGCCGGTCGGTGCGCACGGCGAGGTGGACGAGGTCGGGCAGGGTCCAAGCGGCCGAGCTGGTCTGGCCGGTCTTCGGCAGGGTGTGGATGAACCCGTCGATGTAGGCGCGGCAGACCGCTCGTGCGAGGACGAGGTCGTTGTCGATGGCGTCGGCGAAGGACCGCAGGGCGATGGTGGAGTACATGTAGAAGGTGCCGGCGACGAGGCGCTGGTCGCCGATCAGGCCGACGCTGGGCACGTCCTGGGTCTTGGCGGCGTAGTCGTCGACCGCGACGAAGAAGTCGATCTCGATGTTGGCCTCGTGGGTGGTGAAGGCGGAGGCGACCTGGACACAGGCGTCGCGTTCGGCGCCGTTGATCTCCATGAGGGTCCGGCCGAGCAGGGCGATCGAGGCGTTGGCGCTGGCGAGCAGTCCTTCGAGATCTGCCGGGTTGGTGACGGTGCCGCCTGCTTCTTCCTGTTCCTTGTCCTTCTTCTTCGAGGCTCGGCCGCTTTGGGGCTTCGCGGTGCTGGCTTCGGCTTCCTTGAGGGCGATCTCGTAGTCGTGCTTGCGCTCGGCGGCGGTGGCCGCCATGCGGTGGGCCGTGGTGGTGGGGGTGTAGATGAGGGCGGCGGTGGCCAGGGGGTCCTTCGCCTGGATGTCGTCGGTGGAGCTGCCCAGGGACATCTGTCCGCTGCTGGCGGCGGTGAAGACGTCGAGCGCCGTGAACGTCGCGAGTTCCTCGTTCCAGCCTTCTTCCCTGACGAGCAGGTCGCGGACCTCGTGGACGAGTCGGCGGGTGCGTACGGATGCCTGGTCGGGGAGGGCTTCTTCGACGTGCAGTCGCACGGGGCGCTTCTTGGAGTAGGCGCTGATGCGCGCGCGGGTTGCTCCGCCGAGCACGACGGACTTCGGACAGCCGTCGCCGTCGAGGTTCAGCCCGGACAGTGGGATGGTTTGCAGGACGTGGATGTCCAGGAAGGCTGCAGGCACCGGGGTGTCAGTCATGATCGTCGCTTCTCTCGTGATGGTCGTGCTGCTTGATGGCGCGGAAGTAGTCCTGTTGCCAGGTGGTGCAGGTGCGGGGGCCGTCGAAGTGCCAGCTGTCGAGTTCGGCGAGCAGGCGGGCCCAGTCGAGGGGGACGCCGGCGTTGTCGGTGAGGCGCACGGCGCCGCGCAGGTCCGCGTACGGGCCGTCGGGGTTCGGCCGGACGAGCCGGTTCAACTGGTGCCGCGTGGTGGCGGGGGACATGTGCGTCGAGGCGTGTCCAAGAGCCGTGCCGATGCTGATCCGTGAGCCGGTGCCGGAACGGTTCGCGCAGCTCATCAGGGCAGCGACGGTGTAGTACGCGCGCTGGCGGCTCGGGTGTAGGCCCGGGGGCAGCCAGGGAGCGACGTACTGGTGCATCGGTCCCGGGGGCTGCTGCTCCCGCCAGGGGCCGAGCCCGCTGGCCAGTGCCCGGGGGGCGGCTCGGTCGGTGGCGATGGCGTGGGCGATGTGGTCGACGAACTTCGCGGCACGGGTGCGGCGAGGTGTGGGCGTGGTGGTGGTCATGGCGTGGCCTTCCTTGGGGGAAGGGGTAGGCGGGCGCGGGCGCGGGCGACGCGCTCGCCGGCCGAGGGGTTGCGGATGAGGTCGGCGGTGAGCTGGTCGAAGGTGTCCAGCGCGGCCACGCGCATGCGGCGTGTGGCGTCGTCGAGCCGGCCGGTGTCGTAGAGGTTCCAGAAGATGGTGTCGGCGCGGGGCCAGAAGCGCTGGGCGATGCGTGCCTTGCGGGCCCGCGCGTCGGCGGGGCGGTCGTCGAAGGCTGCGGCCAGGGCGTTGTCGAGGTGCCATTCGGCGAGGTCGGCTTCGTGGACGGCGTCGCTGATGCGCTGTGCGCCTTCCGGGTCGCGCGCGGCGGTGTGGGTGAGCAGCGGTGGTGTGGTGGTGGTCCACCACTGGTGGTCGTTGCTCTTCTCGCGGTCCTGCTCGGCGCCGACCACGCGCAGCCGCAGGGTGTCCACGACCTCGTCGGGGATCTGGTCGCAGGAGGCCAGGACCTGGGGGCGGGTCGGTGCGCGCGGTGCCCGTTGCACCTCGGTGGCAGGGTCGTTGAGCAGGACCTCCAGGTCGCGGAACAGCTGCCGGCCGCCGTCTCCCTTCACTGCGGAGGAGGGGGCGCCGCTCTCGCGGGAGCGCTGGTAGGACAGGAAGGGGTCCGGGAACGGCTCGATGTGCCCGCCCGGGTCCCGGCCGGGCTTGTGGGGCGGGTTGCGCGCTCCCCAGGTCAGGTAGCAGTCGGTGGCGAAGCGGCCGTCTGGGCTCGGCACGAGGAGGATCGCGTGCCGGAGGCGGGCGGTGAGTAGGGAGACCGGGCCCGTGGGGGAGGGGGGAGGCCGGGTCGGGTCGGTGCGTGTCGGGTTCTCCCACGGTGCGAGGTCGCTCCCGCCGTTGATGTTCGGGGCGATCAGGTGGGCGAGGAGCGTGGTGTGCAGGTCGGGGCCGATCGGGTGGTAGCCGACGGTGCCGCGCAGCACGGCGGCCATGCAGCCGGCGTGCGCGCTCACCGCGTCGTGGGAGCGGGTGCTCAGAGCTCCGCCGCTTCCGTAGTAGGCCCACATCAGGGTCTGCAGCGCCGCTTCGGCAGAGGGCACGGGGACCGCGTGGCCTTGGCTCGTGGTGTCGGAGAACCACGGTCTGGCGTTGCCGACGGCGCGTCCGATCACCAGCTTTCCGATGCCTGAGGCGCGGGGGCAGTCCTCGGTCAGCCGCGGGTCCTGGAGGAAGGGGTGGCGCCCGTGGTACAGGCGCAGGTGGGCGGCGTGCCTGCGGAAGTAGCGGTCGACGGCGCGCTGGTCGAAGCCGGTGCCGAAGAGGGAGTTGCGGCGCCGGTACCAGCTGGCGGTGCTTTCACCGGTGCGCAGGTGGTCCAGGCCGGTGACGCGGTAGGCGATGGCCGCTGCGACCCGGTAGAGGGCACCGTAGGCGATCGGATAGGGCAGGGTGAGGTCCGCGATCGAGGACGCGTCGGAGATCGTCTCGTACAGGCCGGTGCGGCGGGTGGTGCCGTCGCGGTACCGGCAGTCGATCCAGGCCCCGTGCGCCAGGTCGAAGTCGTCGGCCGGGGCGTTCATCTTCACTCCTTCGGTGTCGGGGGACGGGCCACCAGGCCCAGGTAGCGGTCGTAGAACACGGTCCATCCGGCGGCGTGCACAGGTTCTCCCAGGGCGGGGTGCACGAGCAGGACGAGTGGTCCCAGGCGCTTGTCGCCCGCCCAGCCGGCCGGGGGCTGGGCGTCGGCGCTGAGGTGCTTCTGCCAGGTGGCGTGCCGGGTTGAGACCAGTCGGTCGCGGATCGGCTCCAAGTTGTGCGGCAGGCGTGCCGGGAGCGGGAGGTCGGTGTCGGGCTCCAGGGAGAGGTGTCCGTCGGGTTGGCGCCACAGGGGGAGGATCTGGATGCTGTCGAGCCGGTAGCGGGTGGCGGCCTCCTCGTCCGTCCCGGACAGGTCCGTGAGGTCGAACAGGTCGACCAGCTCCCGCGGATGCGGGATGACCACTGGGCGGGCCGCGTCCGCCATCGCCTGCTCGCCCTCCAGGTGGGACAGCACATCCACGTCCGGGCTGTTGCCGCCCAGACGGTCCTCGAGCGCTTCCAGCAGGGACTGGACGTCTGCGGGTTCCGCGATCGCCCTGTGGCCTTCCATCAGTTCGCGACTGGCCCGCACCACGGCGGTGCTGTAGATCGCGTCCCACCGGCCGTCGTCGGGCAGACCCTCGGCGGTCAGCGGCACCAGCACGGTGACCGGCACCCGGACGCGGGACCGCTTGGTGTGGCGCCGGCCCCGGCCGGCCCGCTGGATGATCGTCGGAAGCGGCGCCAGATCGGTGACCAGACGGTTCAGATCCAGGTCCAGTGACTGCTCGCAGACCTGGGTCGTCACGAGCACGGCGCGCCGGGGGCGGTGGGCGCGGTCCTTGCCGAAAGCCTGCTCCACCGCCATGGTGAGGTCGGCGCGGTCCAGCTCGCGGTAGTGCGCGTGGATGAGGAAGACCTCGACGTCCCGGGGGAGGAACGCCTTCAGCGCCAGTACGGTGTTCTGAGCGGAGGCCACCGTGTTGCACACGGTGAGCACGCACAGCCGCTGACGGTCACGCTCGAACAGCTGCGACACGACCCGGGCCCGGGCCCTGTCGCAGGCCGGAACCGCATCACGGCGCGTCGCCCGGGGCGAGCCCGGCAGGCCGACCAACCGCACGGCCAGGATCCTCGTCCGGCCGGTGGCCACCGCCTCCACAGTCGGGTGACCCGTGAGGCCGTCGACGTGGAACCACCCCGGGTAGGCGGGAAGGAACTCCGGCAACCGCAGGCCCGGGGCGGACCCCGACAGGTAGGCCGCGGCCAGCGAACGGGCCAGCGAACGCGGCAGCGTGGCGGACATCAGCACGACCGGCACACCGAGCGCACCCCACCAGGCCAGCACGGTGCGTAGCAGGCTCTGCATGTAGGGGTCGTAGGCATGGCACTCGTCCACCACCAGCACCTTGCGGGTCAGGCCGCCCATCCTCAGGACGTTGTGCCGGACCCTCAGCACCGCCAGCAGCACCTGGTCGATGGTGGAGACCGTCACCCCCGCCAGCACCGCCCGCCCGCGGCCCTGGAGGAACTCCGGCGCGGGCGCGAGCACCAGCCCGTCGCCGTCGTCGTGGCTGAGCAGCGCGCCCTGCGGGCCACGTCCGGCCCGGCTGTGCGCCAACGTCACCGGCGACGACGCGGCTAGCGCCCGCCTCGCCCACCGCCAGACCCGCCGGAACGCCGAGTCGGTGGTGGCCACCGACGGCAGGGCCAGGTGAACCCCCATACGGGGCCCGCCCAGCCACCGCGCCGCCCACAGACCGCCCTCGGTCTTACCGCTCCCGGTCGGCCACATCAACACCAGCAGCCCCGCCCGGCCCGGCACCGCGCACCCGTGCAGCAGATCCAACAGCGACTTCTGCAACGTGTTCGGCTCGAACCGGAACCAGTCGAAGAACGTCATGACACCGGAGTCTCCTTCCACACCGGCAGACCCAGACCTGCGTCCTCCACCAATCGCGGACCGGCCACCACAGCCCGCTCCCAGTGCCGGACCACCTGCGACGGATCCCCCGCGCCGGTCAGGTGCTGCAACTGATCCACGACGAAGAAGCGTTGAGAGGCCAGCCAGTCAGCGAGCACTACAACCTCCCCAGCCAGCACCGCAGCCTCCACCGACAGCACCGGCGGCGGATCCGGAGCGCCCATGGTCTCCGCGACCGCGACCAGGTGGGCAAGCCGCTGCTCCTCCCACCGTCCTTCTCCCAACAGCCGCGCTGCGAGGGCTGGATAGCGCAGGAGGTTGCGGTGCGGCTGCGGGAAGATCCGTCCGTGGTGACCGCCGAGCAGCTGGGCTAGCCGGCGTGCGGGCGCGGTCACGGGCAGACCGTCGCCGGTGCCGTCGTAGCCGTGCAAGGGGAGTTGTACGGCCAGGTAGAGCTGGGTGGCCTCGCCGTGGGACAGGCCTCGCACACCCGAAGGCAGGGGCGGGTAGCCTTTCAACTGGGCAAATGCCGCACGCACCTTGACCTGGAAGCAGGCGCCGATCTTCCCGATGTCGTGCCAGCCCGCCCAGCAGGCGAGGAGTGATCTGGCTCGCCCTCGGTCGGTCCCGGAGTCGGGATCCAGGCCCAGTCCAGCGGTGAACGTCCGCTGTTGGCTCTCGGACATGTGCAGGTCCCACAGGGCCAGGCAGACGGCCGCGGTGTCCAGCAGATGAGCGAAGGCCGGATAGGTCAGGCCATCCGGTAATCCGTCCTCTTTTGACCACAGTATGCCGTCTATCACCCACTTTGAAGTGAGTTCCTTACCTATGCTCATACTTCGATGATAGGAGCCTGTGTCGGTGTCCGGCGGGCGTCCGTGAAGCGGCTGAGCCCGCCGCGCGGACCCGGTGCTCCCTGTCCGACGTGCGCCGTCGGTGCGGACGGCGCACGCCGAAGGCTTCGAGGTCTCGCATATGTCGGGTGCCGGAGAGACCGTAGGCTTTATGGGCTGCCTCAACGCGGTTCGTCCTGCTGTGGGGTGGATATCGTTCAAGGTTTTCCGCCCACCCGCAGACATCCCGCTTCAACCCCTCGGGTCAGCGGCGAAAGCCGCGCTTTGGGTCGCGGGCTTCGACATTGTCGAACGGCGTGAACCAGGCGGCGGGGCGCATGTTGCTGATGCCCATGGCGATGGTGGTCATGAGCGTAGGTGTCGGCCGAGCAGCACTCGGCGTGCGCACTGACCAGCGTGATCGCCGCATCCCAGTCGCGACGTTCCTCGGCTTCCTTGGCCTGCGCAACCCATTCCGCGGCACAAGTATCGCTGAGCGGCAAGCAGGTCCGCATCGAACAAGATCGGTTCAACGAGCCAGTTCGAGCGAGCGCTTACGAATCGCCCTCTATAGGGTCAGCCTCTCGGTACCAGGGTGTTCTCGTTGGTGCGGCCGGCGGCGTAGTCGTCGATGTTGCGGGCGGTGGCGTCGATGATCTGGCCGACGGCGGTGTGGGTGAAGTAGGCCTGGTGGCTGGTGACCAGGACCTGGGGGAAGGTGACGAGGCGGGCGAGGACGTCGTCGGTGATGCCTTGGACGGAGCGGTCGGTGAAGAAGACGCCGGTCTCCTCCTCGTAGACGTCCAGGCCGACGCCGGAGAGGCGGCCGGCGCGCAGGGTCTCGACCAG
>NZ_JBIAXC010000094.1:0-11930 GCF_042896295.1 Kitasatospora sp. NPDC001309
CGCTCGTGATCCGACAACACCAGCTCGGCCAGCCTCGGCCCAGGACGTCCCATGCACTGACCAACGACGGATCAAGGACTCAGGACACTAGGGTGCGGCAGGTGATGACGACTTCCGGCCCGTACCCGGGTCTTCCCGTGCCGATGCCCGATGTTCTGCCGGATCCGTGGGTGGTGCTGCGGGGTACGGACTGGCCTTCGCTGGGCACCGCGTACGGGACCGCGGAAGACCTTCCCCGGGTCCTGGCCCCGCTCCTGAACCCGGACCTGAGCGTGGAGGAGACCGGGAAGGTTCTCAACGCCCTGGAGCCGGTGCAGCACCAGAACACGATCTACGAGGCGACCGCGCCGGTCGCGTTGTGTGTCGCGGCGGTCCTGGCCCGCCGCGCCGAGCACCACCGCGCGGCGGACAGGGTGTGCGCCTTGCTGCTGGGCTGGCTGGCCGGTATCGCCTATGACAGCGACGATGCCTGCGTGGCGGCCCATCAACGGCACTTCGAGGAGGACTTCCTGGAGGGCTACCCGCCGATGGCGGCCGTGCGTGCGCTGAGACCGGCGCTGTTCCAGGCCGTCGCCCCGTTCCTCGACGACTGCGACTCCGCGGCCGCGGACTCCGCGCTGTCCGCGGCCCTGGCGTTCGCCGAGGACCCGGGCCTGGCCGGGCAGCGCGACGCCCTGGCCGAGCGAGCCCGGCGCCTCCTGCTCACCTGCGACACGCGGTGGCGACGCGGGCAGGCCCTTGACGTGCTGACCGCCTGGGGCCACGACACGACCGCGCTCACCCGGCCCGGCGACGACGACCGCAGCCCGTACGTCACCGGCCCGTCCTGGCCCGACGGCGACGGGGACCCCGACAACCCGCCCTTCTGACAGGCCGACCACGCCCGTGCCGGACCTGCCGGGGCTCGATCGGCGGGAAGGCCGGCTCGGAGCCGGAGCTGTCCGAGAGGGCCGGCCCGACCGGCCGGAGTGCCCGTGGTGCGACAGCGACCGGGAGACGGAGGAGCTGGGCCCGCTGTGCTGCCGCCCCGACCAGGCGCGAGCAGGTGGCTGGCCATCCTGCTCTGTGCCCCGGACGATCCTCCAGCGCTTGCTGCGCCCGGGGCGGCGTCGAACAAGGCGGTCCGGCAGGGGCAAGGTGTCCTGGATCGTCATCTCACCCCCGACCAGGTGGCCAAGCTCGACGGCCTGGACGAGTTGTGGCGGCTGGAGCCGGACTGGAACCGCTCCTACCGGCGCCTGCTCGCCTACCTGGCCGCCGACGGCACCCTCGACGGACCGGCGAACCGCACCGGCCTCGGCGACGACCCCGCCTTCCGACCCGGCACCTGGCTGCGCAAGCAGGCGGCGGCCCGCACCGACGGCAAGCTGACCCAGCAGCAGACCGCGCTCCTGGACGCCCTCCACCGGCACACGGCCGAGACCGTCGCCGGCTGTCCCGTCCCGCGCCCCCGCCGTCCCGTCCCGCGAGGCGGCCCGGTCAGGGGAGGACCTGCTGCCCGCCCGGCTGCGCTGGCCTCGATACCTCACCCAGGCGCGCTTGGAGGCCACGATGCGGATCGTGTTCGACCCCGACGAGGCCGAAGGACTGCGCGCAACCGCCCGTGACGCGGCGCTGGAGGACCCGACCCTGGCCTACGTCCTCCTCGACCTGGCCGACCGCGGCGTCGACCTGAACGCGCGCCACACCTGGGACGACATCAAGACCGAGCGAGGCATCGAGGCCGCCCCGGCGACCGACGGCGAGCAGCGCGTTACCTGACCGCCCGCCGCGCCGCGCCACCATCCTCTTCCACGAGGTCGCCGAACGGCAGCTCGCCGAGATGGACGACGCCGCCCTCGCCCGCCTCGATCCGCACCTGACCACCATCGCGCTCAGCCCGAAGACCGCCGGCATCCAGATGCGCCCCGACAGCCCGGTCCGGGACTACGCCAAGGACGGCGTCCGGATCGCCTTCGTCCCCACGATCCTCGGCACGATCGTGCTCGTCGCCTACGCCGAGGTCGACCCGCAGTGACCACCGGCACCACCCAGGTCGACAAGCTCTACATCTCCTGCGCCACCAACACCAACGACCACTTCGTCCGCGCCACCGCCTACACCCCAGGCGAAGCCGACGCCGCCGTCGACAACGCCGAGACCGGCCGCCGCCTCGCCCCCGTGTCCGTACACCGCTTCCACGACACCATCCGGACCAGCCGTGGCCGGCTGCGCCGCACCGGCTACGCTCCCCACCCCGACGGCGTCCCGCAGTGGACGGAGCGGCTGACGTGGGGGGCCGGGCGGAGTACGTTGCCGCTATGAGCCCTGGGGGATTCGACTTCGATGGCGATGCGGTCTACTACATCGGGAACATCGAGCACATCGAGAACTGGACCAGCAGCGGGAGCGTCGAGCACCGCAAGGTGAGCGCGGTCGCCGAGGCGCCCGATTGCAGCGCGGTCCCGTTGTACCCGGATGAGGTCGCCGTGTGCGATCTGACGCGGACGCTTCCCGACGGACCGTCGGCGGCGCCGTACGTCGCGTTCATGGAGCAGGTCATGGCCTGTTCGGAGGCGACGCCGCAGGAGCGGGCCGAGATCTTGGCGCGTCTGGAGGTCCTGGTACGGGAGAGCCGACAGCCGGTCGGGTCGCGGGAGGGGATGAGGGAGAAGGTGCAGGCGCTGGTCGAGAAGGCGACACCGTTCGTTCCCCTGGCCACCGCCGCGCTTGAGCTGGCGCGGACGCTGAGCGGCTGATCGGGGCGGGGGCGGTCTGCCACCGCGGACCGCCCCCTCGCCGACACCCCGAGCAGGCCTGCGTCGAGGCCCGCGACGGCGGCCTCGCGATCCCGCCGGGGCCGAACACCGCCCGACCCGGGCCGGCCGCCGCTCGGGACGCCGCCTGTCTCCTGGCGGACGAGGGCCTGGCCGTCCTCCACGTCCACAACGCCGAGACCGTCGTCGGCTGACCCGTCCCGTACGACCCCGCCGCCCCGGCCCGTCCGCCGGTGTTTCCCGTGGCTCCTGGTCCTCGTGGGCGTCGACGTCTGTGCGGCGTGCGGCCGGGAGCGCCTGGTTCGTCGTCGTCATGACCGGTGAACCGGGCCCGCTCCGTCCGGTGGGCGTGGGGCGTCTCGTCCTGTCCGGCGTGGCGGTGGTTCAGCACTGCCAGAGGAGGAGGGCCTGGGTGCAGGGTTCGCAGTGAAGGCGTAGGCGCAGCCGCCGCCGAAGTTCATGGCGGTGGGGTGGGGACCTTCTTCGAGTTGGACGGCCAGGGGGCATGGGGTGGTCGCACAGGGGGCAGGTGGGTGTCTCGTCGCCCTGGATCCATGCGGGTGTGCCGCCGAGCTGGCCGAGGACGGAGGTGTCCGGGCGGCCGGTCCTGGCCGCCCATGCTTCGCGGGCCTCGTCGTACTCCGCTTGGTCTGTGTGTTCGATGGTCACCGCTCGGACGGCGCCGAGTACGAGCACCGTCTCGTCGGCGTCGGCGTCATCGGGGAGGTGGGGCAGGGGTCGCGGCCGCAGGTCGGTGGTGGTGGGGAGGAGGAAGGCGGGGTTTCCGCCGGCGGTGGGGGCCCAGTCGTCGCACATGCCGGGGTCGTTCCGGCACGCGAACAGGGCGAGGATCCCGCGGTCCCGGGTCACCGGGGTGTCCGGGGCGGTCGGGCCTGCGTCGATCATCAGATTCACCACGCACGGACTCTAGGACACGCGTAGGGCGGTGCGGTTAGCGACGCGGGGGCCCCGCGTCGTCCGCTCAGTCGCAGGTGTTCAGCAAGTCGCCGAGCTTGGCCTTCTCGGATTCGGTGACGCTGAGCTTGTAGAGGCTCTTGACGTGCGTCCAGGCGCGGCTGGCACCAACCACGTCACCCTCGTCACCGCCGCCCACGCCTTTCCCACCCTCCGCCGACTCGACCCCGAAGTCCAAGCACCGGCCTGACTCTCTACCAGGTCCCCGACCAGCCCCAGGGCCTGCTGAGCTGCTGGACCGGTGTCTGCCGCACCTGCCAACGCCCGCTTCCCACAAGGAAATCCCGAAACCGCACCCGACAGCCCGTCCCAACCTGACGAAGTACTGCTAGTTAGTGCCGCCAGGACCGCCGGCGGTGTGGGCGCACCGGCAACAGCACGCCCTCTACGGGCGGTTCGGGGGGTCCAGGAACCAACGAGGGCGGGGGCAGCGCAGGAACGAGTCGGTGATCGTCCTTGTCTCGAAGGTCCTTGATCAGCTCTGCCCGCCATCGCTGGGCCCACGCGGGATGCAGGGCGTGGAGCAGGGTGGGCGCCTCCATCGTGTCACCCTCTGGTCTTCGCCCTCGCGGGGGTGCTTGAGTACCCAGCGGCTGGCGAGCTCGCGTGTGGCGCTGTCGAATGCCCAGTACAGCAGTTCGTCGGGGTCGCGGGTCGAGCGCTGGAGCAGAGCTCTCCCCGTTCAAGGGCGAGGTAGCTCAGCCAGCCGTTCTCGCCGACGCTGATGAACGGGCAGGCGCCGTCACGGTTGTCGAAGGTCGGTACATCCCGGCCTGTCAGTCCGACGACGGCGCTCAGCCGCGCGATCTCGGTTTCCAGGTGTTGCCGCATCCGGGCGGCCTCTCCCTTGCCCATTCTCCCCCGCCTTGCCGCTGCCGTATGAGCCGGAAAAGGGACGGGGGCGAGCCCCGGGTCCCGGCGTCCCGACCGTTCCCGCGTGGCGGATCGGTGTCGGCCACGCAGGTCGAGCGTATCCCACTTTTCGTCTAAATGACGATAACTGGGAGGCCGGTCCGGAGCGCCCTTGCCCGTACTACCGCCAAGGCCGACACCATCCGGCGGCCGCCGCTGAACGGATGCGGTGGCCCTCTGCCGAAATGCCCGACCTGCGGTCAGGAGTGCTCGGCCGCCGGGTCTGCGACCCACTCCGTGACCCTGTGCGCACCGACGCTCTCCTCCCAGCGGACGGAGTGGGCGACGCATTCCAGCCGGGCGAGGAAGCCACCCTCCGACCGCCACTCGTACTGCTGCGCCCGGGTCGCCATGGCGCCGCACCGCCGCGCCCGCGCGAGCAGCGCCACGTGCCCGGCACGCCACCGGTCCAGGACATCCGCCCACTTCGCGGGGATACTCCACACGCCGGCCCATCGTCGGACCACGTCCATGACGACGAGGCCCGCCACCACCAGCGGGTCGCGCCATCGGGCTCGCGGACGGCCCCGACCAGCAGCCGGTCGACCTCCTTCACCGCCAGGCGCCGCGCCGCGGGGGCGATTCCGGCGTCGAGGAGCTCGGCCGCAGGGGCGCGGCGGCGGGCCCGTGCGGCCCGGTCGACGGGTTCACCCTGAACGGCCAGGCGCCAGTCGTCGTTGAATCGGTCGTCCCGGCTCAGCTCCGTCCACCGCAGGTCCAGCGCAACGAGTCGGCCGGTGGCGGCCGCCCCCGCCGCGAGCTCCCGCAGAGCGTCTCCGAGCAGGGCCTGGTCGACGTGGTGGCGGCTGCGGGCCCCGGGCCGTCGCCGACCGCGCTGCGCTCGCGCAGGCGGTCCACGAACTGAGCACACGCCTGACCCTGGGCGGGACCGCGAAGGCTTTGGGGGGTGGCTGCCCTCCGGACCGAGCAGTCACCCCTTCGAGCGGACTTCCCGGCCCCGCGGGCGGGAACGCTCCTCGCCATGACCGACACCGCCCTGTTCGAGCCCGGCACCACCGCGATCCGCCGCGACGTCCACGCCGACCGGATGTGGACCGCGATGCCCCAGCGCGTGATCGACGACACCGGCCACGTGCTGACCCTGGCCTACTGGCCGGGCATCGAGAGCCTCGCCCCGACGACCTGGATCACCTCCACCCGCACCGGCGACGACGCCACCCGCCAGCAAGGCCTGGCCGACCTGGCGGCCGGCACCTGGACCCTCGGCCCCTACCGCTGGGAGAACACCGAGCTGCTGAGCCATTTCCTGGCCGGCGAGTGGTTCTCCGTGCACTGCTTCCAGGACGCCGCCACGAAGGAACCGTTGCGCTGGTACGTCAACTTCGAGCACCCCTACCGGCGCCGCCCGGGCCTGGGCATCGACACCATGGACCTCGCCCTCGACCTGGTCGTCACCCCCGACCTGACGGGGCACCACTGGAAGGACACCGAGGAGTACGCCCAGCTGCGCCGCCTCGGCGTGGTCGACGACTACACGGGCCGCCAGATCGAGCAGGCCCGCGGCCGGGCGATCGCCATGCTGGGCGAGCGCACCGGGCCGTTCGCCGACGGCTGGCCGACCTGGTCACCGGATCCGTCCTGGCCGCTGCCGGCGCTGCCGCCCGGCGCCGACGAAGCGGCCACGGCGCTGACCCCGTAACGACCATGACGAGCAGCGGCACAGCAACCGGGCCGGTCCGGGTACGGTGCGCGAGGTGCTCGTCCACGACGGCTGGGTGTGTCTGATCCACCGCCAGCGGGAGGCCGGCCTCCAGCACTCGCTGCCCGCTGGCGTGGTCGAGGACTGAGCTTGCTCCGCTTTGACGGATGCCGTTGGTGTGGTGGTCAGGCCGCCAGGGCGGTCTCGTATTCGGCGGGACTGCGGTAGCCGAGGCTGCTGTGCAGTCTGCGTATGTTGTACCAGGCTTCGATCCACTCGAAGATCGCGGTCCGTGTTGCGGCCTTGCTGGGCCAGGGGTGGTCGCCGAGCAGCTCCCGTTTGAGGGTGGCGAAGAAGGACTCGGCGAGGGCGTTGTCCCAGCACTGGCCGGTCCGGCCGACCGACAGCCGAACTCCGAACTCGCCTGCCAGGTCAGCGAATTCACGGCTGGTGTATTGGCAGCCGCGATCGGAGTGGAAGATCACCGGACCAGTCGGGCGGCGGGTGTGGCAGGCGGCCCGTAGGGCGTCGGCGACCAGTTCGGTGCGCAGGTGGTCGGCGGTGGCCCAGCCGACGACGCGACGGGAGGCGATGTCGATGACGGTGGCCAGGTAGAGCCAGCCCTCGTCGGTGGGGATGTAGGTGATGTCGCCGCACCAGCGCGCGTCGAGGGCTGCCGGGTGGGGCTGGAAGTCGCGAAGGACCAGGTCCGGCCGGGTGGCGGCGCGGGGGTCTGGGATCGTGGTGCGCTGGCGGCGTCTTCGGTGCCGGCCCTCGAGGCCGGCCTGGCGCATCAGGCGTGCGACCCTTCGCCGGCCGCACCGGTCGCCGTCGCGCTGCGGGACGGCGTGCACGCGCGGAGCTCCATAGGTGCCGCGGGAGGCCTCATGGACCTTGGTGATCTTCTCGGTGAGCTCCGCGTCGCGCACGGCGCGGGGGCCGGGGGTCTCGGTGCGGCGGGCGTAGAAGGCGGCTCGGGAGACCTGGAGCAGTTCACACGCGCGTTTGACGTTGTGGCCTGCCTGCTTCTCCGCCTCGATGAACGGGTGCACCGTCACCGGGTCTCCGTCGCGAAGAAAGCCGTGGCCCGGCGGAGGATGTCCACGTCCTCGCGCAGGCGGCGGTTCTCCCGCCGCAGCCTCGCCGGTTCCTCGCGCTCGTCGCTGGTCAGGCCGTCGCGCTCGCCGGCGTCGACCTCGGCATGTCTCACCCAGTCGCGCACCGCGGTCTCGGTCAGGTCGAATTCCTTGGCGACCTGACCGACCGAGCGGTCGCCGCGTCGGCACAGCTCGATGATCTCGGCCTTGAACTCCGGCGTGAACGAGCGGCGAGGGCGTGGCTTCTTCTTCCCCATGCTCTCCATGATGGACATCATCCTTACCGGGGCCGAAGCCCCTGATCAGGGGTGTCCGTCAAAGCGAATCAAGCCCACCCGCTGGGTGTTCCGGCGCTTCGGACACGGGCTAATCTGCGCAGCTCAGGGCCATGGCAGGGACCGAAGTGACTGAATCCGGGGATTGGGTGCACAACAGCGCGCGGCCTGGTCTTCGGCGCCGGGTGGGCCGCCGTGTGCCGGTGTGCTCCGGCTGCACTGCCCGTGCCGCTGGTGGGTCTCCTGTCCCTGGGGGATCCGGACGCCTGGGCGCTGTCGGTTCCGACGGCGGCCAGGCGTGGCTCTGGCCGGCGAGGGGCCGTCGGGTGTGACCTGTTGGCCGGTGTGGGCGTGGAATGGCCTCTCTCGCGGGGTTGTCTGGACCTTTGGTTGTGCCTGTTGGGGTGGTGGTGGGGTGCGTGTTCGGAGTGGGTTTGGTGACTGTGTGTGTGGTGGTGGTGGGGTCGGGGGCCGGGTCTGCCGCTGGCGGGGCCGGTGGGGTGCTGTTGGGTCTGGATTCGGGGGTGAATTCCGCCGGGTATTCCGCCCGGTTGTTTTGGTGGATTGGCCGCCGGGTGGTGGTGTGAATCCGGTTCGGAATTGCGGGGCCTGGGGGTTGGTGTTCGGTTCGGTGGGGGTCGGGCCCTGGGGTCGTCTGGGCCTGCTGCGCCCTGCCCGGCCGCTGCCGTCCCCGGGCCGTGCCCGTGTTCGCTGTGCCCTGCCCGGTGCTGCCGCCGCCGGGGGGGCGTCCGGGCCGGGGCGTGGTCCTGTTCTGGTCCCTGGTGATGGTTTGGGTCACTGGGTGTTTTTGCTGGTCAGGGCGGTGTCAGGGACTGAAGTGACTGAGGTTGGGAGTTGAGGTGGTGTTCGGTTTTGTCCAGGCCGGGCCCGCCGTCCCGGTGGCTGTGCCCGCCTCGTTGCTCCGCTGCCCTTTCGTCCGGGCCGTTCCGGGTCCGCGGTCCGTCCTCCGCCTCGGCGGCGTTGTTGCGGCCGCTGCCCGTCTGCGGTGCCGTCGTCTTGGGCCTGCTGCTCCGTCTTCCAGGGCCGCATCGGTTGTCCTGCTGCGCCTGTGCCGGCCTCGCCGGAGGGCGGGGTGGCCGTCAGGCCGCTGTGGGGCGGCTGCCTGCCGCGTGGTGCCGGGCTTGGTTCCGGACGTGGTGGCAGTTGGCGGCGGGGAGTTGCCACCCCGGGCTGCGCCCGTTCGGGATGTGGACGGTTTTTCGTTGCCGGGACGGGCCGGCGAGCAGCGGTTCACCGCCGTGCAGGACGACATGCGGGAGCGGGCGGGGCTGCCGGCGGGGGTGGGTGTAGCAGCGGTGAGCGGCGAGGTCGCACCTGTTGTGCATCTTGACCGCGGACCGGGTGAGGGGGCCGTCGGCCGGGTGGGTCGGCCCGGCCGGCGGCGGGGGCTCAGTGGTGGAGCAGGTGCTGTGCGAGGAGGGTGACGGGCAGGGCCCCGGCGGCGCCGGCCGCGCCGAGGAGCGCTCGGCGGCCCAGGACCCTGGCGTGGGACCGCCACCGCTGCCCGCGCGCCCTGGTGGGAGCCGCGAGCCGTTCCGGCGTAGGTTTCATGGTGATGCTCCTGTTGGTGAAGACGGGGTGTCGGTTGGGGAGCCCCGACCAGCGCCGGCCAGCGCTGGTCGATCACGGGGCTCCCCGGGCCCTGTCAGGCCGTCAGATACGGCCCGGTTGCCGGAAATGTACTGCCCGTGAGTACTCCACGCGGCGCCCGTCCAGGTCCGCCCTGAGGTACGCCCCGCCGTCCTGCTGCTGGGCCTGGTCGCCGTCCTGGTCGGCCGCCAGGCCGTCTCGCTGCGCCCGTCTCGGGGGTCCGGCCGCTGCCCGCCGTGCCCGCGCCCGCCCTGGTGGCGTCCCGCCCGCTGCCGGGTCGGCCCGCTGCTGCGCCCTGGCCGCGGTCCTGGCCGTCGTCCTGGTTCGGTGTTCGGTTTTGTGTCGTTGCTCCGGGAATTGCTCCGTTGACGTCGAGCGGGATTTCCTCGGCGGTCTGGAACGGCGGTCGCCGTGTCGGCGCGGAGGGCCGTAGGCCCCTTTCCGGTGTGCCTGAATTCGATTTCCGTCCGCTGCACCCCGCAAGGCTTTCCTGATGATCGGCGTGATGTTTTCAGTGGGTTCGGCGTTGCTGTTCGCTCGGGTTTGGGTGGTGATTCTTCCTGCTCAGGGGCATTTTGTGAGTGGGCAGTGGTGAAGGGCCACGCTGATGTGGTGGTGAAGGATCACTCCGAGGTGCGGTGAAGCGCGGACGCCGAGCGTTATCGCGGCTGCCGGGGTCCGGCTGGCGGTGGTGAGGCCCTGGGCGGGGGTCTTGTGGGCGTTGTATATGGGAAGCGGCAGGTTGGTCGGCTCCGGCAGGATGGCGAGGTGAACTTCTTCTTCCGTCGTCAGCACCCCGTCCCGCAGCCTTCCCCGGGCACTGCTGCCCTGGAGCGTGTCCGGCTGCTGGTCGCCGGTGAGCGGTCCGCGGACGGAAGCGCGCTGGAGGAGTTGACCGCCGCGCTGTTGGAGGTCGGCGCGACCGGAAGCGCTGAAGACTCGTTCGAGGCGCTGCGCACGCTGACGGAGCGCCCGGCGTTGCTGCTGCGCCTGGACGCTTTCATACGGCGGGATTGGTGGCACCCGACTCGCCCCACCCCGCGGCCCACCGAAGCCGACCCGGTCGCGCTTGCCCTCGCCGCCTTGCACGCCGACGGCCGCATCCGCGAGCGCGCGGTGCGCCGGATGCTGGACCAGCCGCACCCCGGGACGATGCCGTTCCTCGTGCTGCGCACCAGCGACTGGGTCCGCCAGGTCAGGGACGCGGCGAGCGCGGGCCTGGCCGTGCTGCTCCATGGCGACCCGCTGCTGGCCACCCCGGCGACCGTGCGTACGGCCCTGCTGATCAACCGGCGCCGACGCGGCGCATTCGCCCACGGCCAGCTGCTCGTGCCGTTGCTGACCGGGTCGACCGCGGCCCTGGCCGGAACGCTCCTCGCGGCCCCCGAGGCGCCGGTGCGCCGCTTTGCCCTGGACGCCGTCGCCCACCGCCTTGGGATCCGTGACCTTGCGGCCCTCGCCGAGCGCGACCCCGACCGCCAGGTCAGGGCCCGGGCCGCCGAGGCCGCCGCCCGGCAAGCGGTGTGGACCGACCAGACCGAGCTGCTGCGCCGGCTGGCCCGCAGCCGTCACGCCGAGGTGCGCGTCACCGCCCTCACGGGGCTGATGCGCACCGGCTCCCCGCAGAGCGTGGTGGCGTACCTCGACGACCCGTCCGCGCAGGTCCGGGCCTTGGCACGGGAGGCGGCGCGCCGCACCGGCACGGACCCGCTGATGCACTACCAGGCGGCCGTCCGGGCCGACGAGCCGCAGGTCGGGGCGGTCGCGGGGCTCGCCGAGACCGGTGGCCGGGCCGACGTCCCCCTGCTCTCCGCGCTCCTGGACAACCAGGCGCCCCAGGTCCGCGTCCACGCCCTGCGGGCCCTGCGGAGCCTCGACGTGGTGGCCGTGCCCCGGGTCACGGCGCTGCTGCGGGACGACTCCGCCGCGGTGGTCAAGGAGGCCGCCGCGGCCCTCGTCTCCAGCGCCACCCGGCTGCCCGCCGACCTGCTGTGGGACATGCTCACCGACCCGCAGCGGCCGGCCGTGCGGCGCGCGGGCTACCGGCTGCTGAGCCGGCGCGACCGCCTCACCGCACTACGCGCCGCCGTCCTCGCGAGCGGCGACACCCACCCCCGGCTCGCCGCCCAGGGCAGGACCGACGCCACCACACGGATCCGCGAACTCACCCCGCACCCCTGGCTCACCCGCTCGGTCCCGACCCTCGACGCCGACCCCGCACAGGCCGCCGAACTGCTCACCCTGGCGGAGGAACGCCGCACCGTCCTCACCGAGGACGTGATCCAGCTGCTGCGCGACGCGCTTCGTTCGGTGCCCGGCAGCCGGTAGTCAGGTCGCAGGCAGGCGCACCTCGCGCGGCCCGCTCGTGTTCGGCGTGTGGTTTTCACCGGGTTCGGCGCAGGCGTTCACTCCTGGCCGTCTGCCGGTCTGCTCCGGCTGGCCGGGTTTCCCTATTCTCCAGCACTGCCCTCGAAGGCGGACCCGAGCTCTGACACCACCGGCCGCCGACCCGCCCTCGCCGTGGGGGGGGCCCCCGGGGGGGGCCCCCCCCCCCCCCCCCCCCCCACCACCGGCGGCGGGGGGGGGGGGGCCCGGGCGGGCGGGGGGGGGCCCCCCCGGCGCAAAGGGGGCCGGGCGGAAAAAA
>NZ_JBIAXC010000095.1:0-8796 GCF_042896295.1 Kitasatospora sp. NPDC001309
CCCGAGAGATCTACCGAGTCCTGACCACGCCCAGCACACCGAGCACCACCACCGAGCAGCTCACCATCGCTGCTTGACATCCATAAGAGCATCCGCGCCACCACGCGCGAAGGGGCGGCCGCTCACGCGGCCGCCCCTCCCCGTTCACGCCCTGGCGGTCACCAACCGGCCCTGCCCGCAGTGGACTTGCTGTCCACCGTGTCGACCTGGGGGCCGGAACTGGTCCGGATCAGCGGTGTTCCCGCCGGGGTGATCGCCTCCCGCACCGTCCGTACCGGTCGCGCCGCGGGCTCCTCGGCCCCGAACGCGTCCAGCCGCAGCACCAGGTTGTGCGGCAGGACCGGCCGCGGCTGCCCCGGCCAGTAGCAGTCCGTCGCCCGGACCTCCCGGCTGCGGCGGCCGCCCGTACCGGTCACCGGACCGGGCACCACCTCGACGTCCGGCCGCCATCCGCGCCCCGGCCACAGGTGCTCCAGGCGCAGCTCCCAGGTGTCGGCGTCGACGACCAGGGACTCCCCCACCGCACCGGCCAGCACCAGGACCCCGTACGGGGTACGGACCACCGCCCGTTGCTCGAAGTCGGCGTCCTTGCCGACCACCGTGATCCGCCACGCTCCGTCGACGAACATCCGCCGGACCGTCAGGCCTTGCGGCGGGCGGCGACCCGGCGCGCCGCCACGACGAGCCCGGCACCGCCGACCAGGGTCGCGGCACCGGCCACCGCGAGGCCGGTGTTGCCGCCGCCACCGGTCTGCGCGAGCGCCGGCGCGGCGGAGGCGGAGGCACTCGCCGAGGGCGAGGCGCTGGGGTGCGCGGCGGGCGAGGACGGGCTCCCCGACGGGCTCCCGCTCGGCGTCGGCGTCGCCGTCCGGCTGACGGTCGGCGTCGGCGTCGGCGTCGGCGTCGGCGTCGGCGTCCCAGGCTTGGTCAGGGTCGGGGTCGGCGTCGGGGTGCCCGTCGGCGTCGCGGACGGGCAGAGCGGCACGTCGGCGATCTGCTGGTCGATGTGGGTGTCCGCCAGGGTGTAGCGCCACCGGTCGCCGTGGCCCGAGTAGCCGACCGTCACCTTGGCGGTGCCGTGCCCGGCGATGGTGCCGTGGTGCTCCTCGGTGCCGCCGATCAGGCTGAGCGTGTAGTCGCCCGCGTCCTGGTAGTTGTTGCCGAGGACGACCTCGACGTGACCGGCGTCCGTCCGGCAGCCGACCGTCAGCGAGGCGTCGCCGGGGTGCCAGGCGAAGGCCTGCCCGGTCCCGGCCAGGGCCAGGGCCAGGGCGGCGACCGCACCACCGGTGACCGCGGCAGCGCGGCGTACGTGCTTCATCTGTGCTTCTCCTCGGAGGGTTCAGGGCGTTCGTGGGGGCCACGAGGGCCGCCCCGGCCGCGCCGTCCGTGGGAATCGGCGGGCACCCGGGGCAGCACCGGACGGCCCCGACGGGCCGCCACCGTCAAGTACGGCCCACCCCCGCCCGGGGGTTCATCCCCGCACGCGCCACCGCACCGAACCGCTCAGAACCACCAGCCGGCGAAGGTGACCATGCCGAGCACCGCGAAGGCTCCCAGCAGCAGGCCGACGAGGCCGATGCCGAGGCAGAACCACGGCCCGCTGTCGTCGTCGGACGCGTTCGGCCGGTAAGGGTCGGACACCTGGCCCCACTGGACCGGGCGGCCTTCCTCTGCGGAGGCCGCGGCACGGAGTTCGGCCAGCCGGGCGCGGGCGGTCTCGGTCGACGCGGTGCGCTCGGAGGTACGCCAGGCGAGCGCCCGCATCCGGCGCCGCGGATCGGCGTAACGGCCCTCGAAGGCCGCGGTCTCGGCCTCGTCCCGCTCCTCCTCCAGGTAGGCCCAGCGGCCCGCCTCGACCGGCTCCCCGTACAGCCGGTAGACCTCGGCCAACCGGCGCCGGACCGTGAGGTCCGCCGGGTAGCGGCCCACCAGGCTACGCAGGCGTTGGCGGGCGACGGGTATCCGGCCGGCACGGAGGTCCGCGTCGACCTTCGCGAGGGTGGTCTCAACTGTCACCGGAGCATCGTGATCGACGAAGAAGCGCTGGTCAAACGGGTTTCATGCCCGCACCCCAACCACCACCGGCCACCCGGGCGAGAAAATAGTTGATAGGCAACAATGATTCTGCCGAGGCCCGCCGAGGCCTCCGGGGCCCGCCGAGGCCCGCCGAGGCCTCCGGGGCCTGGTGACCAGGGAGGCCTATCCCGACGACAAGCGGCGTAAGGTCGTGCACGTCACCGACCCCGCCCGCCGAAGCCCCCTGACGGCGCCACCGGCCCAAGGAAAGCGCCCCCATGTCCGTACTCGGCACCCTGCTGCGCAACCGCCGCCCGGAAGAACGCACTTACGCCTGGAACCAGCCCTGCCTGGACGGCCCGGAGACCCTCACCCTCACCAGCCGGGACTTCACCGACGCCGGCCTCCTGCCCACCCGGCACAGCGGCACCCGGGTCGGCGGCGAGAACCTCTCCCCCCACCTCGCCTGGAGCACGCCCCCGGCGGGAACGGCCGAACTCCTGCTCGTGGTCGAGGACATCGACGTCCCGCTGGGCTCGAACCCCGCCGTCCACTGCCTCGCGCTGCTCGACGGGCCCCGCCTGCCGAGCCCGCAGGAGCTCGCCCCCGGCGCCCTCGCCAAGTCCGCCCCCGCCCCGGGCGTGACCCTGCTGCGCTCCTTCATCGGCCGCGGCTACCACGGCCCCGAGCCGCTCAAGGGCCACGGCCCGCACCGCTACGTCTTCGAGCTCTACGCCCTCGCCGAGCCCCTGCCGAACCGCGCCGCCCTCCCGAACACCCGCCCCCGCCGCCTCCTCACCTCCCTCACCACCCCGGTCCTCGCCCGCGGCCGCATCACCGGCACCAGCGAACGCTGACCCCCGGCCCGGCCCCGCCCGGCCGCGCGCCCACCCGGTGGATCGGTCACCCGGTGGATCGGTCACCAGGGCAGCGGGCCCTCGGCGTCGCGGTAGGTGCCGGTGGGGCCGTCCGGGGTCAGGCAGGCCATCCGGACGATGATCCCGGCGCCCTGCTCGACGGTCTGGATACCGGTGTTGCCGTTGAGGTCCGTCTTCGTGAAGCCGGGCTCGACGGCGTTGATGCGCATGTGTGGGAACGCCTTGGCGTACTGCACGGTGATCATGTTGACGGCGGCCTTGGAGGCCGGGTAGGCGACGCCGGGGTAGGCGTAGGTGGGGGTGCCCGCGGTGGTGACGCGGGTGAGCGAGGCCAGGCCGCTGCTGAGGTTGACGACGACGGGGGCGGCGGAGCGCTGCAGCAGCGGGAGGAACGCGTGGAGGACGCGTACCGTGCCGAACACGTTGGTCTCGAACGTGCTCCGCATCAGGTCGGCGGTGACGTCGGCGGCGCCGATGACGCGGTTGTCCGCGTCCCGCTCCTCCACGCCGGCGTTGTTGACCAGCACGTCCAGGCCGCCGTCGGCCTCGACGGTCCTCGCCGCCGCGGTGACCGAGGCGTCGTCGGTGATGTCGATGACGACCGGCCGCGCGCCCAGCCGCTCGGCGGCGCGACGCCCGCGCTCGGGGTCCCGGCTGCCGACGTACACAGTGTGGCCTGCGGCGATGAGTTGGCGGGCGGTCTCGAAGCCGAGGCCCTTGTTCGCTCCGGTGATCAGTGTGGTGGTCATGCCTCCACGATGCTGCGCGGCGACACCGTCAGCCAGGCGTCCGGTCTTCCTGGGACTGCCGGTACCAGGCACCTGCGGGTGGGGCGGTGCACAGTGGTGGCATGGCGACCACGGAGTTCGGGCGGACGGTGCGGCGCTGGCGCGACCGGGTCCCGCCGGAGGCGGCCGGCCTGCCGGCGGGCGGCCATCGGCGCGCGGCCGGACTGCGCCGGGAGGAGCTGGCGCTGCTGGCCGGGATCTCGGTCGACTACGTCACCCGCCTCGAACAGGGCCGGGCGGCCAACCCGTCGGAGCAGGTCGTCGAGGCGCTGGGGCGGGCGCTGCGACTGAACGCGGAGGAGCGTGAGCACCTGTTCCGGGTCGCCGGGCTGGTGGCGCCGGGACGCGGCACGGTGCCCGCCTACATCACGCCCAGCGTGCAACGGATGCTGGACCGGCTGACCGGCACACCCGTCGCCGTCCACGACGCGGCGTGGACGCTGCTGCTCGCCAATCCGCTCTACACCGCGCTGATGGGTGAACGGCACGGCAAGGAGCGCAACGGAGCGTGGCGGAACTTCCTCGGCGAGGGCAGCCGGGTCCGCCACACTCCGGAGTCCCGGCGGGCGTTGGAGACCGCCGTCGTCTCCGACCTGCGGGCGACGGCGGGCCGCTACCCGGCGGACCAGCGGCTGCGGCGCCTGATCGCCGATCTGCGCGGCAACAGCGAGCGGTTCGCCGAGCTGTGGGACTCCGGCGCGGTGGGGCACCAGGAGGCCTCGCGCAAGACCGTCGACCACCCGGAGGTGGGACCGCTGACGCTGGACTGCGACGTGCTCAGCGTCGCGGGCAGCGATCTGCGGATCATGGTCTACACGGCCGAACCCGGCACCGAGGACGCCGAGCGGCTGGCGCTGCTGGCGGTGATCGGCACCCAGACACTGGCAGGCCGCCCCAGCACCGGCGTCGGTACCGGCACCGATTCGTGACGTGCCCCTGCCTAGTTCGTTCGCGCCCCGGTGTGGTGGGATGTGCTCGAAGGGTGACGAACGCAGGTGGGGGTGCGTGGTGCGGAGCGGACGACTGCTGGGCCTGGACGGGGACGCGGCGAATCTGGTTGCCGTGGGGCTGGTCCGGCTGGGGACCGAGGAATGGCTGGGGGCGACGGGCGGGGCGCCCGCCTGGGTGGGCGGGCTGCGCGCGGCCTCGTTCGCGGACGCCTGGCTGTCCTTCGGCGACACCGCCGCCCCCGGGCTGCGGGTGCCGGCCTCGGCGGTGGTACCTGCCGTCGTCGAGCAGGCCGCCGAGCTGCTGCTGCGCTCCTGCGGGGACGACGTGGCGACGGCGCTCGGCTGGCTGGGCCAGCGCTCCGCCGAGGCCCGCGAGGAGGCCGAGCGGGAGGACCAGACCCACCCCGCCGAGCCCTGCGCGCTGACCCTGGTGTGGCACGGCGTCCAGGCGCTGACCGCCGAGGACGGACCGGCCCACCGCCTCCGCGCCCAGGAGCGGGCCGAGGCCTACGTCCGGGAGCGCCACCGCCGCCAGGACACCCTGGCGCTGGTGCTGTGCTGCGCCCGGATCGCCGCGGCCGCGCTGGTGGAGCTCAGCGAGGGCGACCCGGCCCGGGTCGACGGCTGGCTGGAGCAGGACGCGGCGCGCGCGATGCCCCTCGTGGCCCCCGTCCCCCTGTGGGTGCCGGGCCGCCCCTGACGGCCGGCCCTGGTCCCGGCGGGCCGGGGCGCCGCCTCGGCCCCTGCTAGAAAGGGTTAAGGCACTCGGCAGCAGGAGCCGTGACAGCCCGTACTGGAACCGGCTGTCGAAGGAGACCGCGACCACGAGGTGACGCGCCGGAAGGAACGGTCCTCCCGGCTCAGTCCCGGGTCACCTCGACGCCGGGGCCTGGCCTGCCAGCCAGGCCCGCCAGACACGACGGGTGTTCGGCAGGTCGGGGCGGTCCAGGAGCCAGCGCACGTACCCTGCCTGGCAGCGGGCCCACGGGCTGTCGGATTCGACCGCGCGGTCGAGCCTGCCACGCAGGTCGGCGCTGTCGACGGCCCGGGCGACCCGCACGTACTCGCGGTCCTTGCAGCGGTACGCGCGGTGGACGACGATCTCGACCAAGTCGGTGAGCTTCGCCCTGATCGCCTCCGGCTGGTGGACCAGGGCCAGGTCCCGGAGAAGACTCTGCTTCGTGCCCCACGCCTTCGGATGGTGGGTCCACTCCTGCGGGTATCTCGCTTCCCACTCCAGGAAGAGCAACACGTAGGGCAGCCCGGGCCAATGCGCCAGATCCCCGCTCGCGGGGCGACCCCACAGCCCGTCAGGCAGCGAACGTCCCCGCGCTCGGCCATACCTCCGGCGCGCCTCACGGAAGGCCGGCTCCTGGTACTGCTCCTCCGCCTCCAGGGGCATCGTCAGCCGCCACAGCTCATTGCACCGACCGAGCGCGTCCTCGACCTGCTCCTGTGCCTCAGCCAGTTGGTCAAGCGCTGCACTTCTCACCGCCGGATCATCCGCTATCAGTCCGAACGCCCAGCCCAGCCGCTCGCCCCAGGCACAAGCGTCGTCCGCACCTGGACTACCTGCCTCTTCCGTCACGCAGGGGATCATCCCCCAGCACCGTCCGCTCGCTCCACCCGATGGTGCGCGGCGGGCCGGTCCCCGTCCGGAGTGGACGGGGACCGGCCCGGTTGTGCGGGGAGCATCGCGGGAACGGGGTCGGGCTCCGCCGGCGGAACCCGTCGGGGCAGCGGTCAGCGCGGCCCGGGGTCGCTGATGCCGGGGCGGCCGTTCTCCAGGTGCCCGGCCCAGCGGCGCCGGTAGGCCGGCCCGTCCGTGGCGGCGACGGCGACGTCGTACCAGCGGTTCTCGTCGCGCAGTTCGAAGGTGAACCGGGCGTCGTCGCCGGGCCGCAGGGTGCGGCCCTGCTTGGCGCCCTTGGCGTACGCGTTCTCGGCGGTGACGGTGCGGGTGGTGTCCCCGTGGTTGGACACCGTCACCCGCACCTTGTCCTTACCGGGTTCGAAGCGGGCGACCAGGCCGCCCACCGTCTTGCCCTCGAACTCCTGCACCGAGCCGTTCGGCCCGTGGGCGACGAGGTGGTAGCCGCCGTCGACCAGCGGCCAGTGGTCCTCGAAGCTGTCACCGGCCGAGACGGTGTAGCGGCGGGGGGCGGCCGTCGGCGCCGTCCGGTCGTAGACGTAGAGCCAGGCCCCGGCCGCGCCCCGGTTGTTCAGGTTGAGCTGGAACACCGTCGCGTCGTCGGTCTCGTCCTCGTTGACCCGCAGGTCGTACGGGAGGGCGCGGGCCGGGCGGGTGCCCGGCTCCTGGGTGGGCATCCGCTGGGGCAGCGGCACCTGGTACGGCTTGCCCTGGGAGGCGATCGGCGCGGGCACGGGTATCGAGACCTTCCCCCGGTCGGCACCGGAGAAGTCCAGCGCCGAGGTGAGGTCACCGCAGACGGACCGGCGCCAGGCACTGATGTTGGGCTCCTCGATACCGAAGCGGGCCTCCAGGAACCGCAGCACCGAGGTGTGGTCGAAGGTCTCCGAACAGACCCAACCACCGCGCGACCAGGGAGAGATGACCAGCAGCGGCACACGCGGGCCCAGCCCGATCGGCTGCAGCCCGCCGCGGTCGGCGCCGGGCACCAGCGGGCTCATCTCGCCCGGGTACTTGGCGAGGTCGAGCAGCTCGTCGCCGAGGCTCGCCTCCAGGTCGGTGGAGACCATGCCCTGACCGCCCGGCCGGCTGACGACCGGCGGCATCGGCGGCACGACGTGGTCGAACAGGCCGTCGTTCTCGTCGTAGTTGATGAGGAAGACGGTCCGGCCCCAAACCTCGGGGTTGGAGGTGAGCGCGTCCAGCACCAGGTTGATGTAGTACGCGCCGTCGGTGGGGGTGGCGGAGGGGTGCTCGCTGTACAGGTACGGCGGGACGATCCAGGAGACCTGCGGCAGCCGGCCGTTCTGGACGTCGGCCCGGAACTCCTTGAGCGTGTGGTCGGTCGCGCCCTTCTCCACCAGCGGACCGGAGGCGCCCTCGGCGACCTGGTAACGCTCGAAGAACATCAGCGAGTTGTCGGTGTAGTTGTCCGTCGGGGTGCCCGGCTCACCGGAACCGCCCTGGTACAGCTTCCAGCTGACCCCGGCCTGCTCAAGCCGCTCGGGGTACGTCGTCCAGGTGTAGCCGTTCTTGCCGTTGCGCTCCTCCAGGCCGGGCCCGTTGGGCTTGCGGCCGTAGGCGTTGCGCGGGTCGCTGGTGCCGGTCCACAGGTAGATGCGGTTGGGCGCGGTGTCGGCGTGGACGGAGCAGAAGTACGAGTCGCAGACGGTGAACGCGTCGGCGAGGGCGAAGTGGTACTGAAGGTCCTGACGCTTGAGGTGCCCCATCGTCATGACGTCCTGCTTCTGGTTCACCCACTGGTCGTGGCGCCCTTCGTTCCAGGCGAGGTGACCGCTGCTCCACCCGTGGTCCGTCCCGGCCTGGTGCTCGGTGGTGTTCCTGGGGTCGATGTACCAGGGCAGCACCTCCTTCTCGGAGGCCGGCAGGCCGCGGTCGTGGTAGCGCCCGGTCTTCACCGCGGCGGCGGGCTGGTGCCAGTTCGGCCGGCCGTCGGGCAGAGCCGTGGGACGCGGGTCGTCGAACCCGCGCACGCCGCGGAGGGTGCCGAAGTAGTGGTCGAAGGAACGGTTCTCCTGCATCAGGATGACGACGTGTTCGACGTCCTTGATCGAGCGGGTCCGGCTGATCGCGGGCAGGGCCAGCGCCTTGCCGACCGCGGGCGGCAAGACGCCGAAGCCCGCGGCAGCGGCGGACGCGCCGCCCAGCTGGAGGAAACGGCGCCTGTCGATGGAGGCCACGTGATGTCCTTCCCAGTCGTGCCATGCATGGGTGTTCCGAGAAGGCTCGAACATAAGGCAGCGCACACGGGCCGTACACAGTGCGACGGCGAACGCCACGTGAGCTTTCGGCCAACTGTTGTCCAGTCAACTTCCCGCCCCGGCGGCCTACTCCGCTTCCGCCGCACACCGAACGGCCGGAAACGCGAAAAGGCCCCGCCGGGCTCACCCGGCAGGGCCTTCTCTGAATGATTGTTCGGCGGCGTCCTACTCTCCCACAGGGTCCCCCCTGCAGTACCATCGGCGCTGTGAGGCTTAGCTTCCGGGTTC
>NZ_JBIAXC010000096.1:0-8691 GCF_042896295.1 Kitasatospora sp. NPDC001309
GTCGCAATCCACACCGAGCCAGAAGGCCCTCACTCATTTCAAGATCACCCAGCCGTGAACCCCGTCACCAACCTCCGTGGTCAGTACACCTAGACCTCGGGCCGCATCATCCCCGCGGCGGGGGCCTGGCCGGGCGGGACGGTGGTGCTGAGGGGCTGTCCGAGGGCGCTGTGCTTGACCCAGTCCGTCCAGTCGATGTTCCAGTCCCCGAAGCCGTTGCCGAAGGGCTCCATGGTGGCGCCGCGGCTGTTCACCACCGTCACCAGGTCCCCCACCCGGGTGTTGTCGTAGAACCACTCGGCGTTGTCGGTGCTCATCCCGGTACAGCCGTGGCTGACGTTCTCGTAGCCCTGGGAGCCGACCGACCAGGGCGCCGCGTGGACGTACTCGCCGCTCCAGGTCACCCGGGTGGCCCACTTCACGTCCAGGTCGTAGGACTCGGAACTGCCGGCCGCTATGCCGATCGTCTCGCCGCTCATCCGGACGGAACGCTCCTGGCCGAGCACCACCTTGATGCCGTTGCGGGTGTCGAAGCCGGGCTTGCCGGTGGTGACCGGGATGGTCCGGACCGTCACGCCGTCACGCTTGAGGGTGAGTTCGTGGGCGGCCGCGTCGATCACCGACTCGACCCGCGCGCCGATCCGCAGCTTCAGCGCGCTGCGGTCGCCGCCGTAGAGGCCGTCCGAGATCCGGCTGCCGGTGCCGTCGAAGGCCAGCGAGACGGTCGTACCGGTCGGCCAGTAGTCCTCCGGGCGGAAGTGCAGGTTCTTGTCGTCCACCCAGTACCAGGCGCCGGTGACGGCGGGCTGGGAGGTCACGGTCAGCGCCCGTTCGACCTCCTGGCGGGCCTGGGGGTCCTTCACCGCCTCGGAGAGCTGCGCGGTGAGCGGCTGGCCCACCCCGTAGACGCCGCTGCCCGAGGAGTCCGGGCCGAGCTTGGCGGTGAGCAGGCGCTGGGCGGCCAGGGTGGAGAAGTTCTGGGTGGTGTCGCCGCGCCCGTTCCGGCCGTCGTCGGCGGAGATCCGGACGGCGTACGCGGTGTTCGCCCGCAGCCGGCCGGTGGTCTGCCAGCTGTGCTGGTCGTCGGCGAGCTTGCCGGCCACCACCCGGCCGTCCGGGTCGACCACGGTGACGTCGGTGAGCCGGCTGCCCGCCACCGCGGTGACGGTGACCGGCTTGGAGGGGTCGACCTTGCCCTCGGCCGAGAGGTGGACGAGCGGTCCCGCGTCGATCCGGTGCGGCCCGACGGCCTCGTCCCGGCCGGACGAGCAGGCGGCCAGCGGGGCCAGCACTGCGAGCGCCAGCGAGATGCTGCCGATGCCTGCGATTGTGCGCCTGTCGGCCATGACCGCCTCCGAGGGGTTCGCACGATTCGTACGATTGATCAGATCGTAGGAACGCCCTGGGGCGAGCGACATCCGAGCGACCCTCCGTTCACCCGGGTGAGTGAGGCGGTCACCCCCGGGACGCAGCAGGGCCGGTCCTCCCGTTACGGGAGGACCGGCCCTGTCGCCGGAGGCGGAACCTACTGGTTCTGGTTCTCGCCCCGGTAGAACTCGAAGACCCATCCGAAGATGCCGATCAGGATGATCGGGGCGGCCCAGAACATCAGCCACCAGCCGAAGATCACGCCCATGAACGCGAGCGCGCCACCGAGCGCCAGCGAGAGCGGCTGCCAGCTGTGCGGGGCGAAGAAGCCCAGCTCGCCGGCGTCGTCCGCCACCTCGGCCTCGGGGTTGTCACCCGCGCCGCTGTCCACCCGACGGGCGGTGAAGGCGAGGTAGTAGCCGATGAAGGCGCAGAGCGCGAAGGCCAGGAACAGCGCGGTGGTGCCGGCGGCCTCCAGGCCCGGGCCGTCCTTCGCGTTGCTGGTCCACAGGCCGTACGTGATGGCCATCGCCAGCACGAAGACCGACAGGCCCAGGAAGATCTTTCCCTGTTCCTTCATCAGGCGTCACCCTCCTGCTTGCCCTTGCCCAGCTTCGGGGCGTCGTACTTCGCCGGGGTCACACCCGCGAGGTGCTTGGCCGGCTCGCCGTGGTTCTCCAGGTAGTCCAGCGCGGCGATCTCCGGGTGGTGGAGGTCGAAGGCCGGGGATTCGGAGCGGATCCGGGGCAGGGTGAGGAAGTTGTGCCGCGGCGGCGGGCAGGAGGTCGCCCACTCCAGGGAGCGGCCGAAGCCCCACGGGTCGTCCGCGGTGACCTTCTCGCCGTACTTGGCGGTCTTCCAGACGTTGTAGAGGAACGGCAGGATCGACAGGCCGAGCACGAAGGAGCCGATGGTCGAGACGGTGTTCAGGGTGGTGAACCCGTCCGAGGCCAGGTAGTCGGCGTAACGGCGGGGCATGCCCTCGGCGCCCAGCCAGTGCTGCACCAGGAAGGTGGTGTGGAAGCCGAAGAACAGCGTCCAGAAGGTGATCTTGCCGAGGCGCTCGTCCAGCATCTTGCCGGTCATCTTGGGCCACCAGAAGTGGAAGCCGGCGAACATCGCGAAGACGACGGTGCCGAAGACCACGTAGTGGAAGTGGGCGACGACGAAGTACGAGTCGGAGACGTGGAAGTCGATCGGCGGCGAGGCCAGCAGGACACCGGTCAGACCACCGAAGAGGAAGGTGACCAGGAAGCCGACCGTCCAGAGCATCGGCGTCTCGAAGCTCAGCGAGCCCTTCCACATGGTGCCGACCCAGTTGAAGAACTTCACACCGGTCGGGACCGCGATCAGGAAGGTCATGAAGGAGAAGAACGGCAGCAGCACCTGCCCGGTGACGTACATGTGGTGCGCCCACACCGTCACGGACAGACCGGCGATCGCGATGGTGGCCGCGATCAGGCCGGAGTAGCCGAACATCGGCTTGCGGCTGAAGACCGGGATGATCTCCGACACGATGCCGAAGAACGGCAGCGCGATGATGTACACCTCGGGGTGGCCGAAGAACCAGAACAGGTGCTGCCACAGCATCGCCCCGCCGTTGGCGGGATCGAAGACGTGGGCCCCGAACTTGCGGTCCGCCTCCAGGGCGAACAGCGCGGCGGCCAGCACCGGGAAGGCCAGCAGGACCAGCACCGAGGTCAGCAGGACGTTCCAGACGAAGATCGACATCCGGAACATCGTCATGCCCGGAGCGCGCATGCAGATGATCGTGGTGATGAAGTTGACCGCACCGAGGATCGTGCCGAAGCCGGAGAAGGCCAGACCCATGATCCACATGTCGCCGCCGACGCCGGGCGAGTGCACCGCGTCCGACAGCGGGGAGTAGGCGAACCAGCCGAAGTCGGCGGCGCCGTTCGGGGTCACGAAGCCCGCCACCGCGATGGTCGAACCGAAGAGGTACAGCCAGTACGCGAACATGTTCAGACGCGGGAACGCCACGTCCGGGGCGCCGATCTGGAGCGGCATGATCCAGTTCGAGAAGCCCGCGAACAGCGGCGTCGCGAACATCAGCAGCATGATCGTGCCGTGCATCGTGAACGCCTGGTTGAACTGCTCGTTCGACAGGATCTGGGTCCCGGGACGAGCCAGCTCGGCGCGCATGACCAGGGCGAGGATGCCACCGATCAGGAAGAAGGCGAACGACGTGCCCAGGTACAGGGTGCCGATCGTCTTGTGGTCAGTGGTGGTCAACCACTTGATGATGGTCGAACCCGGCTTGCGGGTCCGCTGCGCCCCGACCGTGACGGCCTCGGCGCCCCCGCCGGCCGCGGCGGGCTCGTTGAGGATGGTCACTTCTCTTCACTTCCCATGCTGATGAGGCCGGAAGGCACCGCACCGTTCTGGCCCTTGGCGCGGAGCTCAGCCAGGTGCTTGTCGTAGTCGGCACGGTCGACGACCTTGACGTTGAACAGCATGCGCGAGTGGTCGTAACCACAGAGTTCGGCGCACTTGCCCATGTAGTCACCCTTGACGGTCGGGGTGACCTCGAACTTGTTCACCACGCCCGGTACGACGTCCATCTTCATCATGAAGTTGACGGGCCAGAAGTCGTGGATGACGTCCCGAGAGGTGAGCCGGAACTGCACCGTCTCGTTGACCGGCAGCCAGAGCGTCGGGACCACCTTGGGCGTACCGACTTCGTACGCGGCGTCCTTGTTGGCCGGGTCGGGGGTCTCGGTGTTCTCGTAGTTGAACGCCCAGCTCCACTGGAAACCGACCACGTTGACGTAGTGCTGCGGCTTCGCGGAGACATGCGTCAGCTTCGACTCGTCGCGGGCGACGAAGTAGAAGAGGACCGAGACGATGATGATGGGGACCGCGGTGTAGAGCGCCTCGATGGGCACGTTGTACCGGGTCTGCGGGGGGATCTCCACGCCGGTGCGCTTGCGCCGGTGGAAGATCACGCTCCAGATGATCAGACCCCACATCAGTACGCCGACCACCAGCGCCGCGATCCAGGAGCCCTGCCACATCTGGAGGACCATGGGTCCTTCCTTCGTGACCGGACTCGGGAGGCCAAGCCTGGGGAGGTCGTTGGCCGAGCAGCCGGTGGCGGTCGCGATGACGAGGCCCAGTGCCAGCGCCTGAGGCAGCTTCCGCCGCATCGTGCGCCGCGGCGAGCGGTCGGAGCCGTTGGGACTCACGTAGCGCCTTCCCGAAGTCTCGCCCGCCTTCGCGTCGCACCGGGAGGGGAGTGTGAGCCCCTCCGGCGACCCGTCCACGGGCACGGTTTGAATGCTTATGCGGGCCAAACCCTACTCCAGCCTTATGCGCTCCTGACGGGCAGCCCCCGGTAACGCGCCGCCCGGTCGCCCGATCAGGCCCGGCAGGCGCTGCGCCGCAGGTCATCCCAGGCATTCGAGGTCCTTACGCCCGATCGGGGGATGACCTCGAACAACGCGGGTGACGGCCCGTCGGCACCGGACGAAGCGGACATTCGGGGTGATCGACTGACGGCCGGTGAGCAATGCGGACCGAGCCGCGCGGCTCCGGGTGTGTCGTTAAATGTGACCGTGTACTTCGACGTGGCCTCGACGGCCCCTCTGCACCCCGTCGCGCGGCAGGCCCTGACCGCCGCCCTGGACGAGGGCTGGGCCGATCCGGCCCGGCTGTACCGCTCCGGCCGGCAGGCCCGGATGCTGCTGGACGCCGCCCGCGAGACGGTCGCCGCCGTCCTGGGCGCGCGGCCCGACGAGATCTCCTTCACCGCGAGCGGGACGCAGGCCGTCCAACTCGGGCTGCTGGGCGCCCTGGCCGGGAACCGCAGGCGCGGCGGGCACCTGGTGCACTCCGCGGTGGAGCACTCCAGCGTGCTGCACGTCGGCGAACGCCACGAGGCGGGCGGCGGCGAGGTCTCGGTGGCCCCGGTGGACCGCACCGGGCGGGTGGACCCGCGGGCCTTCGGCGCCCTGCTGCGGACCGACACCGCGCTGGCCGCGCTGCAGAGCGCCAACCACGAGGTGGGCACCGTCCAGCCGGTCGGCGAGGTGGCCGAACTGTGCGCCGCGGCCGGGGTTCCGCTGCTGGTCGAC
The DNA here is from genome assembly GCF_042896295.1 of Kitasatospora sp. NPDC001309. Lineage (NCBI taxonomy): Bacteria > Bacillati > Actinomycetota > Actinomycetes > Kitasatosporales > Streptomycetaceae > Kitasatospora > Kitasatospora sp. NPDC001309. Next base: position 5,463 of record NZ_JBIAXC010000096.1, read on the forward strand.
GCCGCACAGAGCGCCGGACGGATGGACGTCCCGGCGGGCTGGTCGCTGCTGACCGCGAGCGCCCACAAGTGGGGCGGACCGCCCGGGGTCGGCGTCCTCGCCGTGCGCAAGGGCGTCCGGTACGCCTCGCCGCTGCCGGCCGACGAGCGCGAGGGCGGGCTGGTGCCCGGCTACGTCAACGTCCCGGCGATCGTGGCCGCGGCCGCCTCGCTGCGCGCCGTCCGGGCGGAGGCCGAGCGGGAGAACGCCCGGCTGCACGCCCTGGTGGAGCGGATCCGCGGCCGGGTGCCGCAGCTGGTGCCCGAGGTCGAGGTGGTCGGCGACCCGGTGCGGCGGCTGCCGCACCTCGTCACCTTCTCCTGCCTGTACGTGGACGGCGAGGTGCTGCTGACCGAGCTGGACCGGGCGGGCTTCGCGGTCTCCTCCGGCTCCTCCTGCACCTCCTCCACCCTGACGCCGAGCCACGTGCTGGCCGCCATGGGCGTGCTCACCGAGGGCAACGTCCGGGTCTCGCTGCCGTACGGGACGGCCGAGGCCGACGTGGAGCGCTTCCTCCGCGTGCTGCCGGACGTGGTCGCCGGGGTCCGCGCCCCGCTCGGGCTGGACCTGCCGGCGCCGGCGGGCGACGCCGGGCCACTGCTCGTGATCGACGCGCTCGGCAAGCGGTGCCCGCTGCCGGTGATCGAGCTGGCGAAGCGGATCGGCGAGGTGCCGGTGGGCGGCACCGTCGCCGTGCTGGCGGACGACGAGGCGGCCCGGCTGGACGTCCCGGCCTGGTGCGGGATGCGCGGTCAGGAGTACGCCGGGGAGGCCCCGGCCGCCGACTACGGCGGCGACCGGGGCTCGGCCTACCTGGTGGTGCGCCGCTCCTGAGGGGGCGGACCACCAGGGCCCGGCCGCTAGACCAGGTGGGTGCGGATCTCCGCGGCGGCCTCGGCCCCGTAGGCGTCCTCGATCCGCTTCAGGAAGGCGGCCGGACGCAGGTCGTACTCCTGGGTGCCGACGGTCTCGATCACCAGGGTGGCGAGCATGCAGCCGAGCTGGGCGGCGCGCTCCAGGTCGAGGCCCCAGGACAGCCCGGACAGGAAGCCGGCCCGGAAGGCGTCGCCGACGCCGGTCGGGTCGACCTTGGCCTCCTCGGCCGGGCAGCCGACCACGATCGGGGCCTCGCCCTTGCGCTCGATCCGGACGCCCTTGCTGCCCAGGGTGGTGACCCGGGTGCCGACGCGGGTGAGCAGCTCCTCGGCGTCCCAGCCGGTCTTGGTCTCGATCAGCGCGGCCTCGTACTCGTTGGTGAAGAGGTACGAGGCGCCGTCCACCAGCTCGCGGATGTCCTCGCCGTCCAGGCGGGCCAGCTGCTGGGAGGGGTCGGCGGCGAAGGCGTAACCGCGGGTGCGGCACTCCTGGGTGTGGCGGACCATGCCCTGGGGGTCGTCGGCGCCGACCAGGACGAGGTCGAGGCCGCCGACGCGGTCGGCGATCGGCTTGAGCTCGATGTTGCGGGCCTCGGCCATGGCACCGGTGTAGAACGAGGCGATCTGGTTGTGGTCCTCGTCCGTGGTGCACATGAAGCGGGCGGTGTGCCGGGTCTCGGAGATGTGGACGGAGTTGCAGTCCACGTTGTTGCGCTCCAGCCAGCTGCGGTACTCGGCGAAGTCCGCGCCGGCGGCACCGACCAGGATCGGCCGGAGCCCGAGCACGCCCATGCCGAACGCGATGTTCGGCGCGACGCCACCACGGCGGATGTCCAGGGCGTCGACCAGGAAGGACAGCGACACGGTGTGCAGCTGCTCGGCGACGAGCTGGTCGGCGAACCGACCGGGGAACGTCATCAGGTGGTCGGTGGCGATCGAGCCGGCGACGGCGATACGCACGGGGGTCTCCTCAGGATGGCAACAGGGCCAGCGGGGGCGAATGAACCCACTCACGGTACCCGTCCGGCACGGCACGCCAGCAAGAGTCCCGCAAGCTGCCGGTCGCCTTCCCCGCCATGGTGGCACCCCGGACCCCCCAACGTGTACTACCTCCGGGTAGCACTGGTGGGCCCACCGGGCCGGGCCTAGGGTCGGCCCCATGGAGCCCTGCCGCGATCGGTCGGGGCCCGTCGACGACCGTGGCGATGCGGCCACGGCCCTTGATCGGAGCGATGCCCGATGATGTCCGACCCCTTCCCGCCGAGCGCCCGCCGAGCCGACGCGGACACCGAGACCCTCGACGCGCTGGTCCGCTCCTCCCGGCGGCTGCGCCGGTTCTGGCCGGTGGTGACGGCCGGACCGGAGCCCGCCGCCCCCGCGTCCGTCGGCGTCCGGGTGCCGTCCGGGGCGCAGCGGCTGGTCGCCGGCATGGCCGAGTACGGCATGTGAGGACCGGGGAACCGGATCCGACCGGGGCACGTCACATCCGCGCGGTGCGGCCGAGGAGGCCGCGCCGCTGAGCCCTCGGGAGGATGCGCAGATGGATCTGGAGACGATGCCCCGCCGCGGTCGGCGGGCGGTGGCCCTGGCGGTGGCCGCGCTGGCGGCAGTGGTGACCCTGGCCGGCTGCAACGGCGACGGCAAGGGTTCCGGGGACTCGGCGGCGAGCACCGCCTCGGCCTCCGTGAGCAGCTCGGCCCCGCCGAGCGGGTCCCCGACGGCCCCGGCGGACTCCGGTTCGCCGTCCGCGCCGGCGCCCGCGGGGGCCCCGTCGGGCGGGGCGACGCCGACCCCGGCCGAGCCCGCACCCGGGCGGCCCACGACGCCGGCCACTCCCCCGCCCAACGGGATCGCCCCCGGTGAGCCCAACCCGGCCGGTGGCGGCCCGGCCAACTCGAACGTCCGGCCGCCGACCGGCTACCGGCTGGACGGCAGCAACAAGCTGACCGTCTACTTCTTCGGCGGGGTCTGCACCACGTACGCGGTGAAGGCGGACGAGTCGCAGCCGGGCCAGGTGGGCGTGGTGATCGTGCCGGGCCCGCCGACCGTCCAGCCCGGGCACGTCTGCACCGCGATGGCCAAGCGGCAGGCCGTCTCCGTCGACCTGCGCTCCCCGCTGGCCGGGCGGACGGTGGTGGATCGGACGAGCGGCCAGGAGGTGCCGATGGAGGGCGACGCCCACGCGGGCCCGGACCCGGTCACCCCGGACGGCGCCGCGCGCTAGTAGTGCTTTGTTACGTGTTGCGCGGGGTCTGGGCAGGTTGGCGGTTCGGCGGTTCGCTGTCGGTGTGACTCCGAACGAACTGGCACTGTTA
>NZ_JBIAXC010000097.1:0-7627 GCF_042896295.1 Kitasatospora sp. NPDC001309
GGGGGGGGGGGGGGGGGGGGGGGGGGGGGGGGGGGGGGGGGGGGGGGGGGGGGGGGGGGGGGGGGGGGGGGGGGGGGGGGGGGGCGGGGGGGGGGGGGGGGGGGGGGGGGCCGCCGGGCGCCCCCCCCCCACGGCCGGCCCGAGGTGGCCTCGGGCCGAGGTGGCGCCGGGCGCGGAGTCAGCTGCAGGACACGCCCGCGGACTGCCAGGTGGCGGCGTCGACCATCTTGGTCGGGGCGAAGGCCTCCTTGGGGAAGTCCTTGCCGTTCTTGAGCTTGTCGAACATGGTCTGCACCGACAGGGCGCCGACGTCCTTGCCGTTGATGAACAGGGCGGCCTTCATGCCGGAGGGCTTGCCGGCGGCCCAGTCCTTGCAGGCCAGGTAGGCGCCCAGGCCGACGCCGTCGATGTCGTCCGGGCTGATCCCGGCGTTCTGCAGGGCGGTGACGGCACCCTGGACGTTCTCGTCGTTGCAGCCCCAGGTCACCCAGTGCTTGACGCCCGGGTTGGCGGTGATGGTGGCGGCCACCTTGTCCTGGGCGCCGGTCGGGGTGTTGTCGGTGGCGACGTCGATGGCCTGCACGCCCGGCACGGCCTGGTCGAAGGCGTCCTTGGCGGCCTTGACCCGGTCGCCGCAGACGGTGACGTCCTGCTTCCAGGCGGAGATGATCCGGGTGTCGGCGGCGTTCCAGCCGGCCTTCTTGAACTCCTCGGCCGCGCGCTGGCCGACCTGCTGACCCATCTGCTGGCCGGAGAAGCCGATCCGGGGCACCAGGTCGCCGGCGGCGCACTGGGCCGGGGAGGGGCCGCTCGCACAGACCTGGTCGTCGGAGGTGAGCAGCGCGGCCTTGGCGTCCCGGGCCGTCTGGACGACCTGCGGGCCGACCGCCGGGTCCGGCACCACGATGATCAGGCCGTTGCTCTTCTGGGCGATCGCGGCCTGCACCTCGCCGACCGTCTTGTTGGCGTCGCTGCCGAGGCTCACCACCTTCAGGTCGGCACCCAGTTCGGCGGCCTTGGCCTTCGCCCCGGCCGCCTCGTCCACGAAGTACTGCTGGTCACCCTGCTTCTGCAGGTAGGTGATCGAGACCTTGCCGGACACCGGGGCCACCGGCGCGTCGGCCCCGGAGGACGAGGTCTGTCCGGTGGAACAGGCCGTCAGTCCGAACGAGGTGACCAGGCTCAGCGCGGCGAGCGAGGCCAGGCGGCCACGGAGGGTGAGGTGCATGGTGAGGGCTCCTGAGGATGTGGGACCGATCGACCATAAGCAACAGAGTCGATCAGAAAACATCGCAATCAAACGCGATGAGGCAACAGGAAACGCCCAGTTCACACTGGAGTCAAGCGTGGGTTTACCTCCGGGGCACGATCGACACCGTCTCGTTATGCCACCCGCTCCACCCGGCGCGACCAGGCCGGTCCGACGGGCGGTTCCGCGCGCGCGAAAGTGCCCGCGCGGCGGCCGGGGCCGCGCGGGAAGGTGCACATGCTCGGTCGAAGCCCGCTGATCACACTGGTCAGAGGCGCTCGGATGGGTGTGCGAGACCACCTACTAGCCGGTAGGTAGGTGCTCGGAACAGCTTCCGCCAAAGGCGGGTTCACGTCAAGAGGGCGGCCCCACCGCCCGCCGGCGGCGCGACCCCACCCCGGGCCGCCGCACCTGCGGTCGATCGTGTGCGGCGTTGTCGTGACAGGTGGTCAACGCCGTTGAATCTGCGGCCTTCTTGTTGATTAGTGTTGGAACTCGGGTCTACGCTCCGCACCTGCCCGGCGTTCCTGCATGCTCCCGCCGACGCCGGCGCTCCCCTGTACCCTCCCGCCACCGGAGACGCCCATGGCCCGTGGACACCTGCCCCCGAAACTGCGCACCGCCCTCGGCGCCGCAGCCCTGCTGCTGGGCTCCCTCGGCAGCCTCGCCACACCGCCCGCCGCCTCGGCGGCGCCCTCGGCACCCACGGCCGCCACCGCCGTCCGCACCGCCGTCACCGTCGACGGCACCCAGCCCGGCCTCGCCTTCGACGGGGTCGGCGCGATCTCCGGCGGCGGCGGCAACTCCCGCCTCCTGGTGGACTATCCGGAGCCACAGCGCAGCCAACTGCTGGACTACCTGTTCAAGCCCGGCTACGGCGCCTCGCTCCAGGTGCTGAAACTGGAGATCGGCGGCGACACCAACTCCACCGACGGCGCCGAGCCCAGCATCGAACACACCAAGGGCGCCGTCGACTGCCACCAGGGCTACGAGTGGTGGCTCGCCGAACAGGCGAAGGCCCGCAACCCGAACATCACCTTCTACGGCCTGTCCTGGGGCGCCCCCGGCTGGATCGGGAACACCGGCAGCGGCGGCACCTTCTGGTCCCAGGACACCGTCGACTACCTGATGTCCTGGATGGGCTGCGCGGCACAGCACCACCTGAACGTCTCCTACCTCGGCGGCTGGAACGAGCGGAGCTTCGACGCCGCCTGGTACGAGAAGCTCAAGTCCGCGCTGGTCTCCCACGGTTACGGCTCGACCAAGGTGGTCGCCGCCGACGACACCTGGGCGGTCGCGGACGCCATGGCCACCGACCCGGCGTTCCGCGACGCCGTCGACGTCGTGGGCGTGCACTACCCGTGCGGCTACCTGGGCGACTTCACCAGCTGTCCGAGCACCCCCACGGCGCAGGGGCTCGGCAAACCGCTGTGGGCCAGCGAGAACGGCTCCGAGGACGCGGACGGCGGCGCCGCCGCGGTCGCGCGCGGGATCAACCGCGACTACCTCGACGGCAGGATGACCTCCTTCGTCAACTGGCCGGTCATCGCCGCGCTCTACCCCAACCTGTACTTCTCCAGCGACGGCATGTCGATCGCGAACCAGCCGTGGTCCGGCCACTACACGATCGGCAGGACCACCTGGGTGACGGCGCACACCACCCAGTTCGCCCGCCCCGGCTGGCACTACATCGACTCCGCCAGCGGCTACCTCGGCGGCGCGCGCACCAACGGCAGCTACGTCACGCTCAAGTCCACGAACAACCGCGACTACAGCACCGTCATCGAGACCATGGACGCCGCCGCGGCCCAGACCGCGAGCTTCACCGTCGCCGGCGGCCTGTCCACCGGCACCGTCCACGTCTGGTCCACCGACCTGGGCTCCGACAAGCCCGCGGACTGGTTCGTCCACGCCCAGGACGTCACCCCGCAGGGCGGCTCCTACACCCTCACCCTCCAGCCCGGCCGCGTCTACACCGTGACCACCACCACCGGCCAGGGCCGGGGCACCGCCACCGCGCCGGCCGCCGCCCCGCTGGGCCTGCCCTACGCGGACGACTTCGAGAAGGCGGCCACCACCACCTCGCCGAAGTACTTCACCGACATGAACGGCGCCTTCCAGACCGTCCCCTGCGGCGGCGGCCGCGCCGGGACCTGCCTGCGCCAGATGGCCCCGACCTCGCCGATCCGCTGGACCGACGAGTCGTACAACGCGCCGTACACGATCATGGGTGACGGCAGCTGGTCCAACTACACCGTCACCGCCGACACCCTGTTCGAGCAGTCGGGCAGCGTCGAACTCCTCGGCCGGGTCAACCAGCAGGGCCGCAACAACAACGGCCTCAACGCCTACCACCTGCGGTTCAGCGACACCGGCGCCTGGTCCATCGACAAGAGTGACACCAGCTGGAACTTCACCACCCTCGCCCACGGCACCACCACCGCACCGGGCACCGGCAGTTGGCACACCGTCTCGCTCTCGATGGAGGGCAGCACACTCACCGCCGGCATCGACGGCACCACGGTGGGCAGCGCGACCGACGCGAGCTTCACCAACGGACAGGCCGGCCTGGGCGTGACCGACTACCGGACCGAGCAGTTCGACCGCTTCGCCCTCACCCCCGGCACCCCGACCACCCACACCGGCCCGATCACCTCCGCCCTGGCCGGCAAGTGCGTCGACGCCGACGGCGACTCCGGCGCCAACGGCACCGCCGTCCAGCTCTGGGACTGCAACGCCGGCCCCTCCCAGGTGTGGACCTGGTCCAACGGCAGCCTCACCCACAACGGCAAGTGCCTCGACGTGACGGGCGCCGCCACCGTCAACGGCACCCCGGTCGAACTCTGGGACTGCAACGCCGGCCCCAACCAGCAGTGGACGCCCCAGCCGGACGGCACCCTGCGGAGCACCCAGTCCGGCCGCTGCCTCGACGACCCGGCCCTCGCCACCACCAACGGCACCCGCCTGGAGATCTGGGACTGCAACGCCGGCGCCAACCAGCGCTGGGCCCTCCCCTAGGGCCTGTCCGGCGGATCTTGGCAGATCAGCGCGCGGCGTTGGGCGCCCGGCTGGGCGTGCGCCCGAGTCGGCCTCGTACTGGACGTACTTGGGCGATTCGGGCGTGCGTCCAGGCGGGATGCCCGGCGTCGCGCGCCTGGCAAGATCCGCCGGACAGGCCCTAGCGGCTTGCCTCGAACCCCCACCGCCCACGAAGTGGCCGGGCCCCGTGCGATTCCGTCGCACGGGGCCCGGCCACTTCGCCGTCCGTCCACCCGCCGCTCTGCACGCCCCTGCTCCGAACCCTCTCAGATCTGCTCGATCCTGATTGTTCCTGCCGTGCTCTTGTCAGAACTGAGCAGAGCCCCGTACAACTGATCCCGCCGAGGCAACGCCGTTCACCATGCCCTGACCCCGAAGATCCCGTGAGGTCGAAGCGTGTCAACTCCCCTCCCCCGGTGGCTCCGTGCCGCCGTCGCCTGCTGTACGACGCTCGCCGCAGCGTCCACCGGAACGCTGCTCGCCCTCCCCGCGGCCGCCGCCGCACCCGCCCCGCCGGGCGCCGCCGCCCAGTACCCCGACTACGCCCCCACCCCGCCGATGGGCTGGAACGACTGGTCCTACTACCAGTGCGGGATCGACGAGAAGACGATCCTCGACAACGCCCACGCCCTGGTCACCACCGGGCTGGCGAAGAAGGGCTACGACACCGTCACCATCGACGACTGCTGGATGTCCCGACAGCGCGACGCCAAGGGCGCCCTGGTCGCCGACCCTGCCCTCTTCCCGGACGGCATGGCCTACGTCGGGCGCCAACTCCACCAGCTCGGGCTCAAGTTCGGCATCTACGAGGACGCCGGGACCAGCACGTGCGGCGGCTACCCCGGCTCCCTCGACCACTGGCAGCAGGACGCCGACCTGTTCGCGTCCTGGGAGGTCGACTACGTCAAGCTCGACGGCTGCAACGTCCCCACCAAGCCCGGCGAGACCGAGGAACAGAGCTACCGCGACACCTACACCGCGATGAGCACGGCCCTGCTCAACACCCACCGCCCGATCGTCTTCTCGATCTCCGCCCCCGCCTACTTCCAGGGCGCGGCGAACTGGGAGTCGGTGATCCGCTGGTCCGCCCAACTCGGCAACCTGTGGCGGGAGGGCGCCGACATCGCCCTCGGCCAGGCCCCCGGCCGCGAGAAGTGGGCCTCGATCAAGGACAACTACGGCTACAACGTCGGCCTGCCCGCGCTGCAACGACCGGGGCGCTGGAACGACCCCGACTTCCTGCTCGCCGGCGACTCCGGCCTCAGCCAGGACGAGATCCAGAGCCAGACCTCGCTGTGGGCGATGATGGCCGCGCCGCTGATCTCCAGCACCGACCTCACCCACCTCTCCCCCGCCGCGCTGGCCGTGCTCGGCAACGAGGACGTCATCGCCGTCGACCAGGACCGGCTCGGCGTCCAGGGCAAGGTCGTCCAGCACGACACCGGCTACGACGTGCTCAGCAAGCCGCTGGCCGGCGGGGACCGTGCGGTCGCCCTGTTCAACTCCTCCGACACCGCGCAGACCATCACCACCACCGCCGCCCGGGCCGGCCTGCCCTCCGCCATCGGCTACGCCCTCCACGACCTGGTGACCAAGCAGGTCACCGGCACGACCGGCGTGATCTCCGCGGACGTGCCGCCGCACGCCACCGTGCTCTACCGCGTCCACCCCGGCGCCACCCGCGGCGCGGCCCCCGCGACCGCCCTCACCTGGCAGGACATCAGCACGGCGGAGGCCCCCGGGACGTACCGGATCACCCTGGCCGACCACGGCGCCGTCCCGCTGAACGACACCCGACTGCGGGTCACCGCCCCCGCCGGCTGGACCGTCACCCCCGCGACCACCGCCCTGCCCCGCGTCGAACCCGGCGGAACGGCCTCGGCCACCGTGACGGTGCACGGCCCGCAGGGCACCCCCGGGACGACGGTCACGGCCATCACCGCCACCGCGAGCTACCGGGCCCGGCCGACGGCCGTCGACACGGTCAGCGGCGACCGGACGATCGTGCAGACCGTGCCCTACCCCTCGCTGGCGGCCGCGTTCGACAACGTCGGCACCACCTCCGAGAGCGCCCCCGCCCCCGGCAACTTCGACGGCAACGGGGACAGTTACTCGACCCAGGCCCTGGCCGCCGCCGGCGCCACCCCGGGCGCCACCATCAGCGCCAACGGCCTCGGCTTCACCTGGCCGTCCTCGGCCCCGGGCACCGCCGACAACGTGTCCGCCGCCGGCCAGCAGATCACCCTCACCGGCCAGGGCACCGCGCTGGGCTTCCTCGGCGCCGAAGCCGGCTTCACCGCCGGCACGGTCACCGTCACCTACACCGACGGCACCACCAGCACCGGCCAACTCGGCTTCCCCAACTGGTGCTGCTCCCCCACCGACGCCTACGGCGCGAAGACCGCCTTCACCACCGACCACCGCAACACCCCCACCGGCCCGGCCAACTACGGCACCACCTACGGCGTCTTCACCAACACCGTCCCCCTGACACCCGGCCGGACGATCCGCTCCGTCACCCTCCCCGACGCCCCCGCGCTCCACGTCTTCGCCCTGACCGTCCAGCCCTGACCCTCCAACCCTGACCGCCGAAACCGTCACCGACCGGCCCCGACCGACTCCGGCCCGCCCCACCCGGCCCGCGGGAACCCACCCCCGCGGGCCGGGTTACGCTGACGGCCCCACCCCATCCGCCACCCCCAGGAACCGCACCGTGCCCGAGACCGCCACCGAGACCACCCCCGCCCGGATCCGCTCGGCCGGCCTCTGGTTCCACGACCACGCCGTGCTCATGGAAAGCCTCGCCGACATCGAGCTCTGGGGCGTGCCCGGCGGCGGCCTGGAGCCCGGCGAGTCCCTCACCACCGCCTGCGAACGGGAGTTCCTGGAGGAGACCGGCGTCGCCGTGCGGTGCGGCCGGCTCGCCGTCGTGGCGGACAGCTTCTTCCGGGACGACCGGGGCGAACTCCACCACGACGTCTGCTTCTACTTCCTCGTCGAACCCAGGTTCCCCGGCACCGCCGGCCGGCCCGGGATCAGCAGCAGGGAGGCCCAGTTGCAGTTCCGCTGGATCGATCTGCACGACCTCGGCTCGGTCAGGCTCGTGCCGGACTACCTGGCCGCCCTGCTCCCGGCCCTGCGCGATCACGCCGCGCCGGTGTTCCTCAGCTTCGACTGCCGGGCCACCGAGGGGTGAACCCGGGCCGGGGGGGGGGGGGGGGGGGGCCCCCCCCCCCCCCCCCCCCCCGCGGGGCGCGGGCGGGCGCGGGGGGGGGGGGGCGCCCCCCCCGGGCGGCCCCCCCCCCCCCCAAAACCCACCCCCCCCCCCCCCCCCCCCCC
>NZ_JBIAXC010000098.1:0-7091 GCF_042896295.1 Kitasatospora sp. NPDC001309
TGGGAGACGTAGGTCCGGCAACTTGGGAGCCCGGGAGGTGAGATGCCCGGGCTTCTGCCGTTCCTAGGGTGATCTTGCCGTACGTCAAGGCGCCCCGCCGGGGTTTCCGGCGGGGCGCCTTTGGTGTGTCAGCGGGTGCCCTCGCGGTGGGCCTTGTGGAGCACCAGGTCCACGCAGGCCCCGGGCAGGTCGGACACCCAGTCGGCGTCATCGATGGTGAAGCCGTGCAGGCCGATGGCCAGCAGCACGCTCTCCAGCAGGAGCCGGGCGTCCTTGCGCTGCTGGGCGGTGATCGGGCCCCCGCCGCGCTGGATGGCGTCGATCCGGTCGGCGGTGGTGCGGCCCTTGGTGTCGGTGTAGGCCGGGTTGTGGTCGGTCATGGTCGGGATTCTCCTCCGGGTGGGCCGGGCGCCGGCCTTTCGGCGGGCGCCCGGCGGGCGGGTGGCTCAGGCGGCCTGTTCGGCGGTTCCGGTGACGCGGCGCCAGGCGTCGCGCAGGGCGGACTCGCTGGCCTTGTGGCCCTCCTCGCGGAAACGGGCGGCCATCGACCGGTAGGAGCGCGGCGGGTCGGTCTCGGCGATCAGCCGGGCCACGATCGCGTCCAGGTCCTCCCCGGCCGGGGCCGGGGCGAGAACGCCGGCGGACTGCGGGCGGACCGCCTCGATCGGGGTCCACACCGGCAGGTCCCACCGGGGCGTGACGGCCGTGACGCCGGGCGTGACGGGCACAGACACACTGGTCAGCGCGTTGGCGGCGCCGTCCTTGTCGCGGGCCTCAGCGAGCCCGGTCCACGCCTCGGAGAGCTTGCGGGCGGTCTTCGCCTGGACCTTGGCGACCCTCGCCCCGGCCGCCGTCACGGCGGTGAGGCGGGTCTCCTCGGTGACGGCCTGGGCGGTCAGCCAGGCCCGGGAGACGGCGGCGCCGTCACGGGCAGACTGCCGGATCTCGTGGATCTCCCGGAGTGCCTTGGGCGTCAACGCCGTGCGCTCCCAGAGCCCGTGGATCACCCACAAGAGCTTCGCGCCGATCGGCAGCCAGGAGACGGCCAGCCATCCGGCGCCGCCCTTGTCGACCGTGGCGGCGTGGGCGACCAGGACGACGACGGCCACCAGGCCGAAGCCCCAGCCGATCAGCGTCACGGCCGTGGAGTGGTCGCCCTGGCGGGCCAGGCGCCGTTCGTAGGCGTGGGCGGCGAGCCACCCGCCGTCGATGCCGAGCCCGACGACCAGGGCGACGAGCACCGGCATGACCGGGCCGAGCCACATCACGACGACGGCCAGGGTCAGCGCCATCGAGACGGCCGTCATCGCGGCGGCGGGAGCGGCGGCGCCGGAGATCTTCGGGGTCCTCATCACGCCGACACCTCCCCGGCGGTCTTGGCGGCGGCGATGCCCTCGTCCGTGCGGACGGCGAACCCGGCGTCGGTCAGCCGCTTCACGGCCTTGGACACCGTGCCCTTAGGCAGGCCGGTTGTCTCCACGACGGCCTTCTGCTGGACCGGACCACCGGCCGCCACGAGCGCGGCCAGGACCTTCCCGTCCGCGCTGTCCGGCGGCGGGGCATCAACCGCGGGCGCCTTGTCGGCCGGGGCGGCCGGAGCCGGGATCGGCGCGGGCACCGGCCGGACCGGACCCGTCACGAACGTGGCCGGGATGGTCGGCGGTTCGGCCGGCACCGGCGGAACGGCGACCGGCGTCGGGCCGACGTACACCGAGTCGTCGTCGTCCTCGACCGGGCCGGACTTCACCAGGGTGAGCGCCGGGCGGGCCGGGGCGGCGGGCTCCTCGTACCGCGACCAGACCGGCCGGTCCGGCAGGGCGATCACGTCGGCCGGGGAGAACGCGCGGGTCTTGATCGGGTGCGGCTTGGCCTTGGGCCCGTGACGGAGCATCGCGAACCCGGGCATCTCCAAGTCGTGGGCGTGCCAGCCCTTCTCGGTGGCGTCCTCGCCGAACACGACGCGGGCCTCGCCGGACGTGCTGAGCGCGAGCGCCGCGCGGTAGGTGATCTGGGCGCTGATCTGCGGGTCGATGCCGCCGTTCTTGTCCATGGTCGGCTTCTGCGTGGCCCACAGCAGGATGATCTCCGCCGCACGCGCCATCCGCGCGATGGTCCGGAAGTTCTCCATGGTCCGGGCGTAGTTGCCCTTGCTCATGGCGATCACCTCGGCGCCCTCGTCCACGAACACCGTGAGGCGGGGCCGCTCCGGGCTGATCTCGATCGTGTCCCGACCGCGCGGGACCAGGGCCAGGCGCTCGTGCATCTCCTCGACCAGCTCGTCCGAGACGTCGAGCACCTCGTCCGGCGTGATGGCCGTGCGGGCGCGGTGCTGCCAGTTGATCGCCTCGACCCGCTTGGGGTCGATGACCACCAGGCGGTTCTCCGCCGTCTCGGACGCCTCGGCCAGCACCGGCCGCGTGGACCACGACTTCCCGGCCCCCGAGGTGCCCGCGATCAGCATCCGGCGCCCCAGCGGGACATGGACCAGATCGCCCGTCACCGTGTCGATGCCCCACGGGTCGCCGGGCTTCCAGCCGGTCAGCACGATGCCGTCGGCAGCCGACCGCGTGCGCAGGATCAGCCGGGCCCAGCCGCCCCGGTCGCCCGCCCGGATCTCCATCCGCAGCGCGGTCCGGCAGCCGAGCAGCGCGCGGACGTGCTCCTCGGCCTGGCGGAGCTTGCCCGCCGTCCACGTGCCTTCGAGCCGCACGTCCGCGACCACGCCCGAGAGCGTGAGTTCCGGACGGCCGGTCAGCGTCCCGGCCAGGCCACGGCCCTCGCAGTGCTCGCGCCAGTGCTCCGGCTGGAGCCGGGCGAGCAGCTGGGCCTCCTCGGCGGTCGGCTCCAACCCAGGCTCGGGCTCCACGTACCGCGCGATCTGGTACGCGAGCCAGCCCACCCCGCCGACCGCAGCCGCGACGGCCGCGACCGCCGTCCACCGCCACACGTCGGCCGGCACCTTGGGCAGGCCCCACCACGCGAGCACCGCGAGACCGGCGGTCACCTTGGTCGCCAGCCACAGCAGCGTGTCCGGCACCGCCCGCTGAGCCTCGCGCAGCTCGCGCTCCGCCCGGTGGGTGGCGGCCTGCTTCTTCTCCGGGTCGAGCCTGCGGGCGACCGCCACGGCCCGCTTGGCGTCGGTCACGAGCGGCTTGAGTTCGCGGCGGAGACCCTTCCTCCGGTCCGCCTCCTCGCGCCAGTTCTCGGCCGTCCAACGGCCCTTCTCGGCCGTCCACTCGGCGGCGGTTTTGGCGTAGCGGGAGGTGACCCGCCAAGCTTGCTTCCTGTCCACGATGTTCCTTTCGCGAGGGTCGGTGGGCACGGGCGGCACCTCTACGCGGGGGTGTCGCCCACTTTTGTGACCGCAGGCGGTTGACCTGCGGGTTTCCGGTTTCCACGGTTTCCCCGGAAACCGGTCGGAGGGGGCCCTACGCGTACGCGCGCGAGGGGCGCCCGGTTGGCCCGAAACGTCCGGTTGGCCCGAAACGCCCGAAACCTGGTGGTTCGTCAGTCCTCCTCGGACCAGGTGCCGATGGTGCCCCGGGCGAGCCCGGTCAGCTCCCGAACCCGGGTCTTCGGCACCCCCGCCGCGACCGCCTGCCGGACCAGCGGGCGGAGGATCTCGTCCACCTCCGCGACGCGGGACATGAGCGCCAGGCGCTCGGCCCCCGGCTCGGTGAGCGCGGCGACAGCCTCCGCGCGGATCTGTTCGGGGGTGCGGGTCACAACGTGCCTCCATCGGTCATCTGCTGCCCAGTGCGGGCGGCATGTGTCCATAGTGGACACTCACTGTCGGATACGCAAGCCCATTGCCGAGATTGACCACCGGTTGGGCTAAAACCCCGTCATGGGCGTTGTACGGCCCTCGGGTGCGTTCCGGGCCCTTCGGTCCGGCCGACTCCTGAAAGTCCGCCAGAGACCCCGTTACGGCCTTCCTCGGCCCCGTGGGGGCGATCACTGTCCCACGGGTGGGACAACCGGCGGGGCGTGTTCAAAGTTTCTCTACTGGATCAAGCCCGGCGGCCCGGCCCGGGCCGCCTCCTGTCTCCGCCCCGGCTCACCCGGCCCCTGCCGCCGGAAGGAGCGTGAGTACCGGTCAGAACACCCGGGGGGCTCCGCCCCGCCGGACCCCCCGGCCACCTCCGGGGAGTCGGGGGGCCAGATCGAGGGTGCAGCGTGCGTCGGGGTGGGCGCGGCCCGTGTGGCGGGACTCCCCAGCGGACGGCATCCGAACCCTGCCACCCCGCCACGGACCCCCGTTCCGACCGCCAGCGGATCGCAACCGACTGGGAAGCAGGACGGGGGCCCGCGACGGCGCGGCCACCACCGCGCTGCCGCCCACCGGGGAGTCCCGCCACGGACCCCGCCTTGGTGTCACGGACGATGGCCGGTCGAGCGCGCAAAGGCCGGCACCTCGTGCGGGTGCCCCGCGTGCCGCCACGGTCATGAGGGTCCACCCGGGTGCCGGCCTTTCCGCGGCTGCCAACCCGGCCGACTCCTGGCGACCCGAATCCAGCCCGGCCTGACTCGCCGACGACCACCGAGTCACGTACCGCACGTCTCGAACTTCACGTACCGACGAGCAGCTGCACGACGACGAGCACCAGGACGACGAGCACCACCAGGAGCAAGCCGAACCCGACCGATCGAACTCCTCACACCCTTACGTCACCGACCCGATGGACCACCCCACTCCTATGCATCACGACCCACCGGAACCGACCCGCCCGAGTCGGTCACACCTCATGCACTTCGAGTGACCCAGGCGCCGGCACCCCGCCGAAGCGCGCTCGAAACCGTCCGCCACAGCACCCAGGTATCTGCCGATACGGATCATGAACCGCCCGCCGAAACGGCGGAGCGAGGTAGTGCGAACTGGGCACAGTTCGCGGGCCACCAGGCGGAGCAAGTTGTGGGCTGAGGAGTCCTTCCGGGGGCGGAGCAAGCTATCGCGCAAGCCGGGCTTACGGCCCGCCCCGCGCACGACGAAGGCCCCGACCGAGGGCGGTCGGGGCCAGGTCCGGGCAGCGTCAGGCCGTGCCCCGGACGCGCGCCATCGCAGCCTCGATCTCGTCCTGCCGGGCGGCGTTGTTGGCCCGGACGGCGGCGAGGAAGGCGTCCCGCTCGGTGGTGTGGGCGTCGAGCTTCGCGCGCTGGCGTTCGGCGTCCTGCCGCTGCCGCTGCCGCTCGTGCTTGGCCTCGGCCCGGTTGGCGTCGCGGTCGGCGTCCTTGGCCTGCCGGTCGAGTTCCTCGCGGCGGGCGAGCACCCGGGCGTACAGCGCTTCCTGCGTCTCGGCCAGCTCCTTGCCGGTGGCCACCCGGACGTGGCTGCGGCGCCCGCCGAGCCCGGCCACCAGGTCGGCCGCCGAGTCGTACGCCTCGGCCTCCACGATCGCCTTCACGTCCATCTCGGCGTCGGCGTTGGTCACGGTCGCGTGGGCGTCGGGCGTCATGATGACGCCGCCGGTCAGGTCGCCCGGCTTCTGCGACTCGTAGACGTACTGCAGGTCGCGTTCCTCGGAGTCGTCACCGGTCATCCCGAGGTGCCGGCGCAAGCCGCGGGTCCACTCGATCGCCCGCCGTCCGGCCATCGCCGCCTCGTACTCCGCCCACCACGCCCGCAGCTGGGCGACCTTGCCGTAGCCCTCGGCCAGGCGCGGGTCACGCCCGGCCACCTCGATGTCCCACAGCCGGTAGAGCATCTGGAACGGCGTCATGGACTTCCGGCCCCGGCCGGTCTTCGAGGTCGCGTTGGCGGTCTCCAGCGCGGCCCCCTTGGACGCGTCCAGGTCCGCCCGCACGTCGTCCGCCGAAGGCCGGTCCGACTCGGGCTTGCCGTCCTGCACCTTGGTCAGGTACTCGATCAGCGCCTTCGCGTCCGGCGACTTGATGATCTGGATCATCACGCCGTGGCCCTTGCCCCGGCACTTGCAGCCGACCTCGTTGCACTCGGTGGACGGCTTGAACTTCGGGTCGGCCTGCCGCAGCGTCTCCGCCCAGTCAGCCCGCAGCCAGTCCTCCCACTCGGTCAGGTCCTCCTCGGTCGGCTCGAAGTAGCCGTCCTTGACCACGGTGCCGTTGGCCGGGGTGCCCTCGACCGTGGCGCCCAGGAAGGCCAGGCAGCCCATGTGCGGGTGCCAGCCGTTCTTCTGGCTGCGGGTGACCTCCGAGGCCCGGGCCATGCCCAGGTAGCCGATCCGGTGGCGGATGCCGTCCTCGGCCGGGCGGACCGAGGCGCACTCCGTGCCGTCCTTGCGGGTCCAGCGGTTGACCGCCTCGGGCCGCCCGTAGAACGCCGGGTCGGTCAGCATCCGCTGGTAGGCCCCGGGCACCCGCCGGGCCTTGCCGGACTTGTCGAGCACCGGGGCGCCGTCCGCGCCGACCATCGGGGCGCCCCACAGCGCGTCGGAGAGGTCGGCCAGCTTGGTCGTGTGGTTGTGCCGGGCGGTCAGCGTGACAACGGCCAGCGTCCCGCCGGCGGCGAGGTGGCGGAGGGCTGCGGTCATCAGCTCCTCGGTCCGGCCACGGCGGATCGCCGCCGAGCACTCCGGGCAGAACCAGATCCGCCCGCAGCGGACCAGGCCGATCGTGACCGCGTAGCCCTTGGTGGACCGGGCGTGGATCACGCCCGTGTCGGGGTCCAGGACCCGGACCCCGCAGCCCGCGCACGCGCCGATCCCGGAGACCCGGTTGAGCACCTTCCGGCCCTGCCAGCGGCGGACCGGGGCGGGCACCTTCCCGTCACGGCGGGAGGTCGCCACCTCAGGGACGGCGGTCGGGTCCGCGCTCTCGGAAAACTCTGTCAACCCTTTACCCAGGAGCGGTTCCGCGCCCGAAAACGGGGTCTGACCTGCGGAAACAGGGGTCCCAACTCCGGACATTTTCGGGTCCCGCGCGGCACGTTTCCGGCAGGCGTCGGAGCAGTAGACCTTGGGCTCCTTGCCCGGGATGATCACGAGCTTCTTGGGGCAGGCGCGGCACTTCGGGCGCTTCGTGAAGCGGGTCTGGGTGACGGCGTCGGTGGACGCGGATACGCTGGGCACAGGACCTCGTGATGACTTTGACGAGGCCCGATGGACCTCGGATCTGTG
>NZ_JBIAXC010000099.1:0-5473 GCF_042896295.1 Kitasatospora sp. NPDC001309
CGCTCCGATGCCCCTCGTTCCTCGGGGCCTCCTCGCTCCTCCCTCTCGACACCGGCGCGCCCCTTCGGCTCGGGGCGGGTGCTCGCCCGCTCGCCGCTACGGCAGGGCCAGCATCCGGTCCAGCGCGGCCTTGGCGTACTTCTCGGTCTCCGGGTCCACCGTGATCACGTTCGGCACCCGGCCCTCGACCAGCGACTCCAGCGCCCAGACCAGGTGCGGCAGGTCGATCCGGTTCATGGTCGAGCAGAAGCAGACCGCGCGGTCCAGGAAGACGACCTCCTTGTCCGGGTGCGCCTTGGCCAGGCGGCGGACCAGGTTCAGCTCGGTGCCGATGGCCCACTTGGAGCCGGGCTCGGCCGCGTCCAGGGCCTTGATGATGTACTCGGTCGAGCCCACCATGTCGGCGGCGTCGACCACCTCGTGCTTGCACTCGGGGTGCACCAGGACGGTCACGCCGGGGATCCGCTCGCGGACGTCGTTCACCGAGTCCAGGCTGAACCGGCCGTGCACCGAGCAGTGGCCGCGCCAGAGGATCATCTTGGCGTTGCGCAGCTGCTCGGTGGTCAGGCCGCCGTTGGGCTTGTGCGGGTTGTACAGGACGCAGTCGTCCAGCGACATGCCCAGGTCCCGCACCGCGGTGTTGCGGCCGAGGTGCTGGTCGGGCAGGAAGAGCACCTTCTGGCCCTGTTCGAAGGCCCACTCCAGCGCCCGCTGGGCGTTGGAGGAGGTGCAGATGGTGCCGCCGTGCTTGCCGGTGAAGGCCTTGATGTCGGCGGAGGAGTTCATGTACGAGACCGGGACGGTCACGTCGGCTATGCCGGCGTCGGTCAGGACGTCCCAGCACTCGGCGACCTGCTCGGCGGTGGCCATGTCGGCCATCGAGCAGCCGGCCGCGAGGTCCGGCAGCACGACCTGCTGGCGGTCGCCGGTGAGGATGTCGGCGGACTCGGCCATGAAGTGCACGCCGCAGAAGACGATGTACTCGGCCTCCGGGCGGGCCGCGGCGTCGCGGGCGAGCTTGAAGGAGTCGCCGGTGACGTCGGCGAACTCGATCACCTCGTCGCGCTGGTAGTGGTGGCCGAGGATGAAGACGCGGTCTCCCAGTGCGGCCTTGGCCGCCCGGGCGCGCTCGACGAGGTTCGGGTCCGAGGCCGGCGGGAGGTCGCCGGGGCACTCGACGCCGCGCTCGCTGTTCGGGTCGGCCTCTCGGCCGAGCAGCAGCAGAGCGAGCGGCGTCGGAGTGGGGTCGACGCCGTGGGTCTCGGTGATGGTGGTGGTCACGGGCGGGTGCCCTTCTGTGCGGCCGAACGAGCGGTGGGGCCTTTTCGTCTATCTGACACTATCTATTCTAACCGGTTAGCGTCAGAGTGACGATGGCCATCCTGTCGATGTGACGAGAACCGCTCGCCGGATCGGATGCTTCCTGCCGTGGCCGAATCGATATTTCGAAGCCCCGGGCACGGCTGGGCCATGAACACGAAGACGTCCCGGGGGCGGCCCGCGATGAAGGGCCTCCGGTCGACGGCGGGCACGGCGATCGACGCCCGCCGGGTGGACCGATGGCCTTCTCCCGGTCATCCGCGCGCGATGAACTCGTTCAGGTCATCCGCCAGAATGGGTGGCGAACCGTTTCGGCAGTGGCGCCGGCGGGTGCGACCGCACCGCCCGCCGCCCGGGACGCTCCCCCCACCCCCACCGCACGACCCGTGGAGCCCCGCACCGATGACCAGCAGCCGAGCGCACGAGGTGATCGGGGCGGACCTGGACGAGACCGACCGGCAGCTCCTCGCCCGCCTCGGCAGCGACGGCCGGGCGTCCTACGCCGAGATCGGTCTCCAGGTGAACCTCTCCGCCACCGCCGTGCGCCGCCGGATCGACCGGCTCCGGGCGCGCGGCGTGGTGCGGGGCTTCACCGTGGTGCTCGACCCGGCCGTGCTCGGCTGGCAGACCGAGGCCTTCGTCGAGGTCTACTGCCGCGAGCGGACCGCCCCCGAGGAGATCCTCGCCAGCCTGCGCCAGTTCCCCGAGGTGGTCGCCGCCTGGACGGTCACCGGCGACCCGGACGCCCTGGTGCACCTGCGGGCCGCCGACATGCGCCATCTGGAGGCCGTCATCGAGCGCATCCGGCGCGAGCCCGGCGTGCAGCGCAGCCGCTCCTCGGTGGTCCTCTCCCAGCTGATCGGCTGATCTCCCGGCCCGGCGCCCGGGGTACGCAGGAAATCTGCGCGGACCTGCCCGAAGACGCCCGAAAGCTGCCTGACCAGCCGCGTTCCGACGCGCGGGGAAGCGCTTCCGCTGCCTACGCTGATCACGTCCGGTCAGCGCGGTGAGGCGTCCCGCCGACCGGATCCCCCCGACACCCACAGCCGAGAGGGACAGCCGTGTCCGCAGCACCCGACCGCATGCACCGGCCCGACAACGAACTGGTCGACCTGGTTTTCGACTACATGCGGGAGCGGCTGCAGTACGACCCCGTCCCGCTCGACCACCCCGGTGACGGCGAGCACCTGCGCACCCAGCTGGCCGGCCTGCTCAACCAGGACGGCAACAACCCGGCCGACGTGCTCAAGCTGTACGACCACGAGCTGTCCCGCGCGGTCATCTCCGCCGACAGCCCCCGCTACCTGTCCTTCATCCCGTGCGCCCCGACCAAGGCCGCGCTGCTGTTCGACATGGTCGTCTCCTGCGCCTCGCTGCAGGGCATCTCCTGGCTGGAGGCGGCGGGCGCCATCGCCGCCGAGAACCAGGTGCTGCGCCTGATCGCCGACCGGGCCGGGATGCCCGCCTCGGCCGGCGGCTGCTTCGTCTCCGGCGGCTCCGCGGGCAACCTGTCCGCCCTGGTGGTCGCCCGTGACACCGCCCGCCGCAGGCTCGGCGTCGGTCCGGAGGCCCGGCTGCGGATAGCCGTCGCCGACCAGGTGCACTCCTCGGTCAAGAACACCTTCAACATCATCGGCGTCGAGGCCTTCAAGGTCCCGACCGTGAACCGGCGCTTCACCGGCGAGGCGCTGCGCGCCGCCCTGGCCGCCGACCCGAACCCGGAGACGGTGATCGCCGTCGTCGGCACCGCCGGCACCACCAACGAGGGCATCGTCGACGACCTGGCCGGCCTGGCCGAGGTCGCCCGCGAGCGCGACCTGTGGTTCCACGTGGACGGCGCCTACGGCGGCGCCGGCCTGTTCGCCCCGTCGGTGCGCGAGCGCTACAACGGCATCGAGCACGCCGACTCCTTCGTGGTCGACCCGCACAAGTGGCTGTTCGCCCCCTTCGACTGCGCCGCGCTGATCTACCGCAACCCGCAGCTCGCCCGCGCCGTGCACACCCAGGACGCCTCCTACCTGGACGTCCTGCACACCGACGGCGACGAGTGGAACCCCACCGATTACGCCTACCACCTGACCCGGCGCGCCCGCGGCCTGCCGCTCTGGTTCTCGCTGGCCGTCCACGGCGTCCAGGCGTACACCGACGCCATCGAGACCGGCCTCCAGCTGGCGCGGGACACCGCCCAGCTGATCCGCGATGCCGAGCACCTGGAGCTGCTGTTCGACCCGCAGCTCTCCGCGGTCTGCTTCAAGCGCAAGGGCTGGACCAACGACGACTACTACCGCTGGTCGCAGCAGCTGCTGGCGGACCAGATCGGCTTCGTCACCCCGACCGGCTGGGACGGCGAGACGGTCGCCCGCTTCGCCTTCCTGCACCCGGGCACCACCATGGAGATGGTCCGGGAGATCCTGGACACCATGGCCTGATCCGGGCCCCGTCCTCCCGTCCTCCCGTTCGTCCGTACGGCCCCACCGGCCCGCCCGGTGGGGCCGTACGCGTCCCCGCCGGGCTACAGGAAGGCCCCGCTGGGCAGGTACGGCGTCGGCGGCCGCATCCCGCGCACCCCGACGAAGCCGCCGGTCTCCGGCGTCAGCCCGACCTCCAGCCCGACGTCCAGCGCCCACTCCTGCTCGGCGGTCAGGTACTCCACCCGGGCCTCGGTCCCGTCCGGCACCCGGGCCAGCGCCTCGCGCAGCAGCCGGGCCGCGATCCGCTTGCTGGTGGCCGCCAGCAGCCGCACCGTGCCGCCGTCCCGGTAGCAGTAGCCGCTGCCGGCCAGTGCGTCGGCGACCAGCAGCTCCTCGAAGTGGCCGAGCATCAGCTCGTGGTCCGGGCCGTGCGCGGACCCGCGCAGCCGCCGGTCCACCGAGTCCAGCAGGTGCAGGTGGGTGGTGTTGCCGCGGTGCACCGGGATGTCGCCGGGGTCGATCAGCCCGTCCCGGTCCACCCGCCCGGTCAGCCGCATCGCCGGGTGCAGGGTGAAGCCGGCCAGCCGGTAGCGGCGGGCCGCCGCGGGGGAGTCGGAGGCGCAGACCATCCCGCGCAGGCAGCCCCGGGCGTGCGCCAGGGCCCGTTCGAACAGCAGCCGCCCGACCCCCCGGTCCCGGGCGGACGGCCGGACGGCGAACAGCGAGGGCATCCACAGGCCCTCGCGGCGCATCGACAGCACCACCCCGACCGCCTGCCCGCCGCTCTCCGCCAGCCAGCAGCCGCCGGGGTCGGTGCGCGCCAGGTGTCTGGTCCGGGCGAGCTGCAGCGGCGTCGGTCGCGGTGGCCGGGCGGGGTCGTCGGACGGTCCGGCGAATGCGGCGAGGGACACCTCCTGGACGACCTCCGCGTCCGCTGCGGTGTCCCTGACCTGGCGAAGGATCATGCCGCCATCCTGGCGTCCGGCGGGCGGCCGTGGGGCCCGTTCGCCCGGATCCGTGACGCGGGCGGTGCCCGCTCCGCCCCGGTTGTGCGAGCATGGGGAGCGTAGAGGCCCGGGTGACGCGCCCGGCCCACGGAGAACCAGCCGTCGAACAGGCCGTAGAAATCCCCCTCCGTCCGGGAAATGAATCCGGGCGGTCGGTGGTTGGCACTGGCGGCAGACCGTCGTCAAGACCGGGAGAAAGCAGATGACCGTCCAGGACGAGACCACCGTCGAGAGTGGCATCCTCCTCACCGATGCCGCCGCGGCCAAGGTCAAGGCCCTGCTGGAGCAGGAAGGCCGCGAGGACCTCGCGCTGCGCGTCGCCGTCCAGCCCGGTGGCTGCTCCGGCCTGCGTTACCAGCTGTTCTTCGACGAGCGCTCGCTCGACGGCGACGTGCTCAAGGACTTCGGTGGCGTCAAGGTCGTCACCGACCGCATGAGCGCCCCGTACCTGGGTGGCGCCACCGTCGACTTCGTCGACACCATCGAGAAGCAGGGCTTCACGATCGACAACCCGAACGCCACCGGCTCCTGCGCCTGCGGCGACTCGTTCAGCTAAGCCTGACAGCGGGTCTCGAACGCGGAAGGCGGCCCCGGGGATCTCCCCGGGGCCGCCTTCCGCGTTCCACCGTGCGCGTCACCGGCCGCTAGGGCCTGTCCGGCGGATCTTGCCAGGCGCGCGACGCCGGGCATCCCGCCTGGACGCACGCCCGAATCGCCCAAGTACGTCCAGTACGA
>NZ_JBIAXC010000100.1:0-4978 GCF_042896295.1 Kitasatospora sp. NPDC001309
ACCCCCTCACTCCACCCCGTCCCGTCCGCACCCGCCGCGAACGACCGGCACCGACCGTCCACCGACAACCCCCGCTGCCGACTGAACTCCACGAAGGTGTCCGGCCGGGCCATCACGGTGACGCCGCCGGCCAGCGCGAGGTCCGCCTCGCCGCTGCGCAGGGCCTGGGCGGCCAGGTGGAGCGCGACCAGCGAGGAGGAGCAGGCCGTGTCCACCGTCACCGCCGGGCCCTCCAGCCCGAAGGTGTAGGCGATCCGGCCGGAGATCACGCTGGAGGTGTTGCCGGTCAGCAGGTACCCCTCGTAGCCCTCGGGGGCGCGCTGGAGCCGGGAGCCGTAGTCGTTGTACATCACCCCGGCGAAGACGCCGGTGCGGCTGCCGCGCAGGTCGGCCGGGTCGATCCCGGCCGACTCCAGCGCCTCCCAGGACGACTCCAGCAGCAGCCGCTGCTGCGGGTCCATCGCCGCCGCCTCACGCGGCGAGATCCCGAAGAACTCCGCGTCGAAGTCGGCCGCTCGGTGCAGGAAGCCGCCCTCGCGGGCGTAGGAGGTGCCGTGGTGGTCGGGGTCGGGGTGGTAGAGCGCGTCGAGGTCCCAGCCCCGGTCCGAGGGGAACGACGAGATCGCATCCCGCCCCTCCACCACCAACCGCCACAACTCCTCCGGCGACCCCACCCCACCCGGATACCGGCACGCCATCCCCACGATCGCCACCGGCTCGTCCACCACCACCGCCCGCACCACCGACACCTCCCGGTCCACGGTCCGGGTGCCGTCCAGCTCGGCGAGCAGGCGCCGGGCCAGGGCGGCCGGGGAGGGCTGGTCGAAGACGACGGTGGCGGGCAGTCGCAGGCCCGTCGCGGTGTTGAGGCGGTTGCGCAGTTCCACGGCGGTCAGCGAGTCCAGGCCGAGGTCCTTGAAGGCACGGTCCGGGTCGACGGTGTCCGTGCCGCTGTGCCCGAGCACGGCGGCCACCGCTCCGCGCACCAACTCCGCTGCCGTCCGGGCGCGTTCGGCCTCGGGGAGGGCGGCGGTGCGCTCGGCCCAGCCGGTGCCGCCCGCCGGTCCTCCGGCGCGCGCGGCGGCACTGCGGCGCAGCGGGGTGCGGACCAGGCCGCGCAGCGGGGCCGGCAGCGGTCCCTCGGCGGCGCGGGCGCGCAGTGCGGCCCGGTCGATCCTGGCCGGTACCAGCAGCGGGTCGGCTCCGGCGAACGGGGCGGATCCGGCGAGTGTGTCGGCTCGGGCGAGCAGGGCGGTTCCGGCGAGCGCCGCGTCGAACAGCTCCAGTGCGGCCGTGGTGTCCAGCGGCGGCAGCCCGCTGCGGCTCCAGCGGCGGAGGGCCTCGGCGTCCAGGGCGCCGGCCATGCCGTCCTGGTCGGCCCAGAGCGACCAGGCCAGCGAGAGGGCGGGCAGGCCGAGTGTCCGGCGGTGCTGGGCGAGCGCGTCCAGGAAGCTGTTGGCGGCCGCGTAGCCGCCCTGGCCGGCGGTGCCGGTGATGCCCGAGACGGAGGAGAACAGGACGAAGGCGGCCAGGTCGAGGTCGGCGGTGAGCTCGTGCAGGTGCCAGGCGGCGTCCGCCTTGGGCCGCAGCACCCGGGCGATCCGGTCGGCGTCGAGTCCGGTGAGGGTGGCGTCGTCCACGATTCCGGCGAGGTGGAGGACCGCGCGCAGCGGACGGTCGGTCGGCAGGTCGGCGAGGAGGGCGGCCAGCGCGGCCCGGTCTCCGGTGTCGGCGGCGGCGAGGACCACCTCCGCGCCCAGGGCGGTCAGTTCGGCGGCGGTCTCGGCCGCTCCGGGGGCCGCCGGGCCACGGCGGCTGACCAGCAGCAGCCGTCGGACGCCGTGCCGCTCCACCAGGTGGCGGGCGAGCAGGCCGCCCAGGCCGCCGGTGCCGCCGGTGATCAGGACGGTGCCCCCGGTCAGGTCCGGCGCGGGGCTGTCGGCCAGGGCCGGTGCGGCGCCGTCGGTCCGGCCCGTCGCGGGGCTGTCGGCCGGTCGGGACGGGCGGGGTGACGGCACGGGCTGGAGCACGGGTCGGAGTACCGCGCCCGCGCGCAGGGCGAGTTGGGGCAGGCCGGTGGCCAGGGCGGCCGGGAGCGCGGCGGCCGAGGCCGGGTCGTCGTCCAGGTCGACGAGCCGGAAGCGGTCGGGGTGCTCGCTCTGGGCGCTGCGCAGCAGCCCCCAGACGGCGGCCGCGGCCGGGTCGGGCGCGGGACCGTCGGCCGTGGCGGCGGTGGCGCCCGTGGCGGCGGTGGCGCCCGTGGCGGCGGTGGCGGCGGTGGCGGCGACCGCGTGCCGGGTGAGGACGGCGAGGACGGTGTCCGCCAAGCGCTCGTCGGCCAGCCAGTCCTGGGCGAGCCGCAGCGCTTCGCGGGTGAGCTCGCGCGCTGCGGCGGGCCGGTCGGCGCCGGTGTCCGGCAGGACGGCGAGGACGGTCCCGGGGGCGGGCTGCCCCGCGTCGAGGGCGGCGCGCAGTGCGGCCGGGTCCGGGAGGGCGGGCAGCGCGGACAGGCCCTGCGGTGCGGGCCCGAGCAGCAGGGTCCGCCCGGGGGCGGGCCGGGCGTCGACCGGCACGGGGATCCAGTCGAGGCGGTGCAGCGCCCCGCGCTCGGCGGACCGGTCGGCGGCGTCGGCGGGTGTCGCGGTGCGCAGGGCGAGCGAGCCGACGGACAGCACGGGCCGGCCCTCGACGTCGAAGGCCGCGAGGGCGGCCCCTTCGGCGCCCGGTGTCCAGCGGACCCGCAGCAGGGCCGCTCCCTGGGCGTGCAGCCGGACGGCACCGAAGGAGAACGGCAGCGGCAGGCCGCCCCCGGCGGCCCGGTCGGCGCTCTCGGCGTCCACCAGCGGGTGCAGGGCGGCGTCCAGCAGGGCCGGATGGATGCCGAACGCCTCGGCGGAGAGCGCCTGTTCGTCGCCCAGCGCGAGTTCGGCGAACAGCTCCGGGCCGAGCCGCCAGGCCGCGCGCACGCCCTGGAAGGCGGGGCCGTACGCGTACCCCCGGGCGAGCAGCCGGGCGTACAGGGCGTCCGGGTCCAGCGGTTCGGCGCCGGCCGGCGGCCAGGCGGCGAGCTCCGGCGCGGCCGCCGGAGCCGCCCCCGGAAGGGCCTCGGTGAGCGAGCCCTCGGTGAGCAGGCCTTCGGCGTGCCTGGTCCAGCCCTCGCCGTCCTCCTGGCCGGGGCGCTGGGGGCGGGCGTGGACGGCCAGGGTCCGGCGCCCGTTCCCGTCCGACGGGCCGACCGCGAGCTGGAGTTGGACGGCGCCGCCGGCGGGCAGCGGCAGCGGGGCGTGCAGGGTCAGCTCCTCGACGCCGTCGGCACCGATGCGGGCGGCGGCGGCCAGCGCCAGTTCCAGGAAGGCGGTGCCGGGCAGCAGCGGGGTGCCGAGGATCTCGTGCTCCGCGAGCCAGGCCTGCCCGGCCGGGGAGATCCGGCCGGTGAGCAGCAGTCCGCCGTCCTCGGCGGTCCCGACGGCGGCGGCCAGCAGGGGGTGGCCGGCCTCGGCCAGCCCGAGGGCGGCGGCGTCGGTGACCGGGCGGGGCGCCGACCAGTAGTGGGTGTGCTGGAACGGGTAGGTGGGCAGGTCCAGTGGGACCGCCGGGCCGGGCAGCAGCGGCCGCAGCACCTCGGCCGGGGCGCCGGCGGCGTACAGCCGGGCCAGCGCGTCCGCCAGGACGCGGACCTCCGGACGGCCGCGACGGGCGAGCGGGAGGACGGCGACGGGGTCGGCGTCCTGGTCCAGCGCCTCCCGGACGAGCGGGGTGAGGACGGCGTCGGGGCCCAGTTCCAGGTAGCGGGTGACGCCCTGCTCGTGCAGCGTCTGCACGACGTCGTGGAAGCGCACCGCCGAACGGATGTGCCGCGCCCAGTACGCCGGGTCCGCGAACTCCTCCGCCGTGGCCAGGCCGCCGGTCAGATCGGAGACCACCGGCAGCAACGGCTCCGCGAACACCACCCCGCCCGCCACCCGCGTGAACTCCTCCAACACGCCGTCCATGTGCGGCGAATGGAACGCATGACTGACCGTCAACTGCTTGACCCTGCGACCGCGTTCACGCCACCGCCCGGCCAACTCCAGCACCGCGCCGTCGTCACCGGAGAGCACCACCGAACGCGGACCGTTCACCGCCGCCAACGACACCGACCCCTCCAGGCCCACCAGTTCGGCCAGCACCTCCCCCTCCGCGGCCTCCACCGCCACCATCGCCCCACCCGAACGCGCCGACCCCATCAACCGACCCCGGGCCGCCACCAACACCGCAGCATCGTGCAGCGAGAACGCACCCGCCACGAACGCCGCCACCACCCCGCCGATCGAATGCCCGGCCACCACATCCGCCGTCACACCCGCCGACACCGCCAACCGGTACAGCGCCACCTCCACCGCGAACAACGCCGGCTGAGTGAACTCCGTACGGTCCAGCAGCTCCCCGCCCTCGAACACCACCTCCCGCAACGACCGCCCCAACAACGGATCGAACGCCGCGCACACCTCGTCGAACGCCGCCGCGAACACCGGGAACGCCCCGTACAACCCACGCCCCATACCCGACCACTGACTGCCCTGACCCGTGAACACGAACGCCGTACGACCACCGTCACGGGCAGAGCCGGTGACCGGCCCGGAGGAGCCGGAGGCATCCGTACCGGTCGCCAACGCCCGGAGGCCGTCCAGCAGTTCGGAGCGCTCCGAGCCCAGCACCACCGCCCGCCGCTCGAAAGCGGAGCGGGTGGAGACCAGGGCCCGGCCCAGCGTGCCCGGGTCCACGTCCGGGTGCCGCTCGGTGTAGGCCAGCAGTCGTGCGGCCTGGGCGCGCAACGCCGCGTCGGTGCGCGCCGACACCGGCCAGGCCACCACCCCCGACGGCTCCACCACCTCCTCCGAAGGCAGCGCGACCTCCGGCGCCTGCTCCAGGATCACGTGCGCGTTCGTCCCACTGATCCCGAAGGACGACACCCCCGCCCGACGCGCACGACCCACCT
>NZ_JBIAXC010000101.1:0-4664 GCF_042896295.1 Kitasatospora sp. NPDC001309
ACCCCTTCCCACGCCTGGCCCCCGTTCCGAGTCGAACCCCCGTCAACCGCCGCGCACGGTGCGCGACTTCATGGCAGACGCTACTACGGGACGGGGTCCCGCCACGCCCGCTGCAACACCTCTGCAACACGAACCGCGCGCCGACCGCCCGAACGGGTGGTGTCCTCGGTGTTCCTCAGGCGAGTTGGGAGGCCAGGCCCGTGGTCAGCAGCGTGAGGCCCGCGGCGAACGTGGCGTCGGGGCCGGGGTGTTCGGTCTGCCACTGCACGAGGAGCGGGAAGTGCGCCGGGTCCGGGCCGGCGGCTTCGCCGGTGGGGGCGGGCTCCTGTTGCTCCTGGAGGACGAATCCGATGACGTAGCTGGTCACCGCGTGCCCCAGCACTGCTGCTTGGGTCGGTGTGAGTCCCTGTGTGCTCATCAGGGCCAGGCCGTCCTCCAGGGACCTGAGCGTCGCCGTTCCGGGGACGAGGTGTCCCGACACCAGCCGCGCGCCGTCGCGGCGTCCCAGCAGTGCCCGGCGCAGCCGGTGCGCGAACGCCTCGGTGTGCTCCGCCCAACTGCCCGGCTTCGTCTCTGCCTCCGCCTCCGCACCCTCGCCTTTGCCCGTCACGGGTGCGGAGAAGGCCGGGGCCACGACGGTGTCCGCCATGGCCGTCAGGAGCTCCTGCTTGCTGCGGACGTGCCAGTACAGCGCCCCGGGGGCCACGCCCAGGCGTTCGGTCAGCGCCCGGGTGGTCAGTCGCTCGAGCCCGACCTCGTCGAGCAGGTCCAGTGCGGCGGCGATGACGTCATTGCGGTGCAGCGCCATGGTGTCGGCGGGCTCCTTCCGGCGGGAAAGCTTGGGGGCAGGGGGACTTGAGCTTAGCTCAGGTCATCTGCCTATGATCGACCTGAGCGATGCTCAAGTGGCTTCGGGCCTTCCGGGCTCTCGGGCTTCGGGCTTTCGGGTTTCGGGCGAGCAGACATGGAGGCGTGGCATGGGTGAGTACGTGAACGTCGGCGGACATCGCACCTGGTGCGAGATCCAGGGCGAGGGTGACCCCGTCGTCCTGCTGCACGGGGGAGGGGTGACCGCCGACAGCTGGTGGGGCCAGATCCCGGCCCTTGCCGCGCACTTCCGCGTCCACGCCCCCGAACGCCGCGGCCACGGCCGCACCCCCGACGTCGAGGGCCCCGTCACCAGCGACCTGATGGCCGGTGACCTCATCGCCCTCCTGGAGACCCTCGGCACCGGCCCCGTCCACCTGGTCGGCTGGAGTGCGGGCGCGACCGTCGCCCTGCGGACGGCGCTGCGCCGTGCCGATCTGGTCCGTTCCCTGGTCCTCATCAGCGGAGGTGTCAGCCGTGCGGGTTCCACCGACGCCGACGCCGCGATCCTCGACGACACCGCGCCTCTGGAGGCCATGCTCCGCCCCCAGTACGAGCCGCTGTCCCCGGACGGCCCGGCCCACTTCCCCGTGGTCTTCGCCAAGTGGCTGGCCATGTGGCGGGAGGAACCCGACATCGGCTTCGCCGCCCTGGCCGACCTGCCCATGCCCCTGCTGGTGATGCAGGGCGACGACGACGGCGTGCGCATCTGCCACAGCGCCGCCCTGGCCGGAACCGCCCCCCACGGCCAACTCGCCGTCCTGCCCGGCACTTCCCACACCGCCCCGCTGGAGAAGCCCGACCTCGTCAACCGCCTCCTGCTCGACTTCCTCACCCAACCCGGCCCGCCCGCCAGGCAGTTCGCGCTCGGCGCCCTCGCCCAGGCGGCCCGCGACCACGCCTGACCGCCCCGGGGCCCGCGCCCGGTGATGCGGGCCCGGGGTGCGCGGGGTCAGGTGGTGTGGATGCCCTGGCCCGGGGTCAGGATCCCCGCCGGGTCGAAGCGCCGCTTGGCCCGCGTCACCCGCTCCCACAGCCCTCCGTAGTGTGCCTGCCAGTCGGCGCCGCTCATGCCGGGTACCGCGCCGATGAGGTAGCGCTTCCCGCCGAGCTGCACGGCCCGCTCGTACAGGCGCCGGTTGCGCTCCAGCATGGCGGCGGTGTCGGCGCCCGGCGCGGGGAAGGCGAGCAGGTCGAAGTGCCAGCCGACGGGGGCATCGGGCAGGACGGCCAGCGGCGTCGCCACCTTCGCCCGCGTGTACGGGTAGAACAGCAGCAGCCCCGCCCCCAGGTCGGCGGCCGTCAACTGCTCGGCGGCCTCCCGCATGAACACCCCTGCCGTGGCGGCGGGCAGGAACAGGCTCAGCCACGGCTTCGGCAGCCCCCAGAAACCGGCCGAGCGCAGGTACCCCGCGAAGGCGTCGACCCGGAACGCGTACTCGCGCCAGCCCTGCTCCACCACGGTCGTCTCGCCCGGCACCGGGTTCAGGCCGGTCAGCAGCGCCTGGCGGTCCGCCGGCCGGTCCGCCGGCCCGTACGCCACCAACTCGGCGGTGAAGCGCCAGCGCTGTCCGTCCGCGCTGCGCACGACGTTGCCGACCTGGAGGTCGAAACGCCCGTCGGCGAGCACTTTCTGCTGGTCGGCCAGGTAGGCGTCCAGGTCGTCGTAGGCCAGGGTGAAGACGGTGGACCGCGCCGGGGCGGGTACCAGCGCCAGCGTCGCCCGGACGATGATCCCCGCCTGCCCGCCGCCGGCCAGCACCGCCTCGAACAACTCCCGGTTGCGCCCGCGCGAGGCGGTCACCAGCTCACCGGTGCCGGTGACCACCTGGAGTTCGCGCACCGTGTCGGTCTGCAGGCCGTGGTGCTGCACCGCCCCGCCGATGCCGCCCACGCTGAGCGTCCCGCCCACCGACAGGTGGAGGTAGTCCGTCAGCACGGGCGGCACCCAGCCCTTGGCCAGGCCCGCATCGACCAGTTGTGCCCAGGTGGCGCCGGTCTCCACGACGGCCTCACCGGGCCGTATCGAGATGACCCGGTTCAGGCCGCGGGCGTCGATCGCGATGCCGCCGAGCGGGTTGGCCTGGCCGTAGTTGGAGTGCGACTCCAGGGAGGCCGTTCCCTGCGCGGCCGCGTCCCCGCTCTGCCCGTTGACGGCCACCGGGACACGATGGCGCCGGGCGAAGGCGACCACCTTCTGCACGTCGCGCACCGAGCCGGGGCGCAGCACCGCGCGGGGCGCGCGGGTGACCAGGTGCCCGAAGTCGGTGGAGAACCGCTCCAGGCCCTCGCCCTGCTGCAGCGTCACCGCCCCGTCCAGGGCGGGCAGTTCGGCGACGTCCGCGCCGGGAGTGGTGGCCCAGGCATGGGCAGTGGTGCTCCACCCGACGACGGCGGCGCCGGCACCGGCGATCAGGGCGCGGCGGGACAGGCCTGACCTGCTCATCTCAGGGTTCTCCGATCAGTCGTCAAATAGGGATTGTTGTACCGCAACCATCCCGCGACCACCTACCCGGCTCGTGCGGACCGTGCTGCCTCGTCGTCCGAACCCTGTCACGCGGACGGGGACGCCGGTGGCGCGCCCGTCACCCGGATCTTGTCACCCGGATCTTGTCACCCGGACCCTGTCACCTGGTGGGCTGGGCACCGCGCCAGGCACCCCACCGGAACGTCACCGCTCCACGTTCAGGCGGCGCATGGGCGGGCGATCGAGCACCTCGATGGACATGATCCGGTCGTCCACGACGTCCAGGACCAGCATGCCTTTCGAAGGCAGGAGCGGCACACACCGATGGCCGGGACCGTACGGCTGCCCCCGCGGATGCTCCGCCGTGCGGATGCTCTGGCAGAAGTCGTCACCACAGCCACACTCGCCGACCAGCCGAACATCCCTGACGCTGACGGCCAGGCCATCTTCTCCCTCACTCTCCAGGAGGGCACTCAGCTCGTCGACGAGGCCGGGGAAGACATCGCGAAGGAGGGGATGCTCCGGTTCCATGGGGTGAGGGTAGCCGGAGTGATCAGCTGTGTGTTCAGCTGCGGGGGAGTCAGCCCAGGACGCCGGTCAGGGCGTGGAGGAGTACGGCGTCGAACCGGTCGCGAGGATCGTCGGGCGGGGAGGCGGCGAGCAGGGCGGTGATGCGGGGGTGGCTTCCCGCAGCGGCGACGTGGTGGAGGTAGGCGGCGGTGCGGCGCGTGGCGCCGGTGTCCGCGGCAGCCGTTTCGTTCTGGACGAACAGCGCGGTCAGGCCGCTGAGGAGGGCGAAGGCCTCGAGTTTGCGGGCGTGGGCGGCCGGGTGGTCGGCGAGCACGTCGAGCACGTGCTCCAGGAGGTCGATCCCGTGGGGGCCGAGGGTGGGGCGGCTCATGACCATGGCGGGCAGCCAGGGGTGACGGCGCATGATCTGCCGGGCCTGACGGGCGACGGCGAGCAGGTCGGCCTGCCAGTCGCCGGTGGGGGCGGGCAGGTCGTAGTCGCTCGCGGTGCTGTCGGTCATCAGGTCGAGCAGGTCGTCGCGGGTGGCCACGTAGCGGTAGAGCGAGGCGGCGCCGGTGCCCAGGGCGGATGCGACGCGGCGCATGGAGACCGCCTCCAGGCCCTCACGGTCGGCCAGTTCCACCGCGGCCGCGGTGATCTCGGCGCGGCTGCGTTCGGCCGGCCTGCCCGCCGCCAGGATCAGCCACCATCTGGTCTTCGCCGGGCCGCCCGGCACCGGCAAGACCACCGTCGCCCGCCTCTACGGCGCCCTGCTCGCCGAACTCGGCGTCCTGCCCACCGGCCAGCTCGTCGAGACCGC
>NZ_JBIAXC010000102.1:0-4487 GCF_042896295.1 Kitasatospora sp. NPDC001309
CTTCCGATGTCTGCTCCGCAGACATGACGCGCCGTCACTAGCGTGACGGAGCGTTGCGGCGCCCCTCCGGGGCGCAGTAGCGTAGAGTGATGGCGGCGCGTCCGCGCCGCTGGTCGGCGGGGCCTCGGGCCTGTGGTCGAGGTGGCCCTGAGTGGGTGGCCGGGGCTCCGCCCCGGGGCCTTCGGGCCGGTGCCAAGCTCGGCCTGGTGGGCAGTTCTGCTGGTCAGTGGGGGGTTTGGGCGCACTCCGTGCGCCGGGCTGACTGGGAGGAGCCTTCCCGGGGACGACCGGGAGCATCCCCGCCGGCCCCCTTCGCCCGTCATCGCATTCTGTCACCACCATGCCTCACGCCACAACCCCGCGTGCCATCACATCACAATCCGTCACCTGGACTCGGCCTCGCACAGTGGTCTAGACCCATTGCCCTGATCTCCGATCAGAAATGCCCCAACAACGCACCCGACGCCGTATCAGAATCCGCCTGTCAGGCAATCCCGCCACAACCGCCGTACGCTCCCGCCATTCCAGCCCGAAAGGACCCCGGCCGCCGTTGACGATATGGCGCGAATTCCCACTGAAACCACCAACCCCGCCCCATGGGAAAAGCCCATCAACCCCCGCCATGGAAAACACCCATAAACACCGCATCACGCCGAGCACCACCCCTGATGGCGACCCGGCGCAGCAGCAACCAGGCCAGCCCCGGACGACGACGGGCAGCACCCGGACCACCCTCACCCCCGGCCCCGGGGCCGGCCGCCCCGAACGGCAGGCCAGTCCCGGCGCTCCAGGACAGCACGGACCCGGCGCATGGGCAGCCCCGGCGCCGCAGGCACCTGACCCGACCACGCCCGCTGCCCAAACCGCACACCCCATCCCAACCCATCCACACCCGGGACCAGAGGAACAGCCCGTGCGAGGGCGGCACCAGTTTGAGCCGGGTCAGGGCGGCGTGGAGGACCCGGTCGACGGCGAGCGGGGATCGGGCGGCAGCCTGGGGACGCGGCGCTGGGAGCGGGACATCGGCGGCGGCCTGGACGACCGCCGGGGGGCAGAGCTGGCGTCGGCAGTGCCTCAGAGGAGCTTCCACGCCCTGGTAGCGAGGTTGAGGAACCCGGCCAGAGCGAGGAGGCAGCCTCCCGACGGGGGTGTCGTCGGGTCGTTCTCCCGGTAGTCGATCATGGCGTCACAGAACGCGTTGTGTGCCTCCCACATGTGCGCGATGTGGTCGGCTTCTGCTTTGGACTTGGGCAGCCAGGGCGAGTACCGGCCGCATTCCGCACACCTGAACCGGTAGTTGTTCATGCCGCGCCCCCCGTGCCGCCATACGAACTCGTCTGCTCACAATGGCAGTTGTTGTCTTTTGCGGCAATATCGCTTTCATGCTGGCCATCGCCGTGGGCACGGTGTGCGGGACGGCCGGCTCGGACGCTGGGTGGAGGGGTGGACGGAGGCCTGCCCTGCCGTCGGCGCCGGGGTGGGTCGGCCGGGGCACGCCGCCGGCCTGCGTGCTCGCCTGCCTGGAGCGCGGGGGTTTGCGGGGCACTCTGCGCCCGGTCCAGGACGTCGGACTGCTCGCGGGCGGCGGCCGCACTGGCCTGTTCGGGGGTGTGGCCGACTTCCATCAGGCGCCGGACCGGTAGGGCGTGGCCCGGGCCGCGCTTCAGGCGCCGAGGCCGATGTAGGAAACGTACTGGTAGGCACCGTAGTCGGAGTCGAGGTCGCCGATGATGTCGTCCCAGATGCCTTCGAGGGTGTCGGCGTCGCCGGCGGCGAGGGCGTCGACGGCGTCGTCCCAGACATAGCGGACCTGGATCCCGCGGATGCGCAGGTTGTCACGGCGGCGGGGCTCGTCCACGACCTGCTGGTTGATGGGGTGGATCTCCACCCGGGTACCCCGACCATCGCGGTTGAGGTGGTCCTTGAGGAGCTGGGGGTTGGCCAGGACGTTGCGGGCGCGCAGGGTCCAGTAGGCGGTGTCGACGGCATCGATGTTGACGCGGCGGGGGATGCGGCTGCCGTTCTTCCACGCGCGCAGGGTGGCGGCGTTGGCGCTGCTGCCGACGTCGGCGAGCGCTTCGGCGAGGGCCTCGCGGCCGCCCCGATGTTCCATCAGGTAGCGCATCCGGGCCATCAGGCCGCGGCGGGTGGACGGCGGGGACTTGATACCGCCTTCGATGATCATTCGCTCCACCGCGTCTTCCAGAGCACGGCCGAGGGCCACCCGCCCGTGGACGTTTCCCCGGTCGCGGTCGGCGCCGTAGCGCCCGAAGTTCTTCCATCCGTCAGTCGACACTTTTAGGCGCTCCGATTCCGGCTACGGGGCAGGGTGTACTGGTCCTTGAGTTTCAGCTGCGTGGTCAGGCGGCCCTCTTCGAAAACACCGCCATTCGCCTTTCGCCATTCGCCGCCGGTGACATGCAATTCGTCAGTGCCGCGCAGCGCGACAATCGTCAGCCCGCCCTTGTGGGCACGGTGGGACTTGTACCAGAGATTCGCGAACGCCTGGGAGCGAATGATGTGCATCCATTCGGGACGGCGGATGTCGCGATTATAGGTGGATTCTCCGATGGTCGATGCGAATTTCGCATACATCGCCTTGACGTACTTCTCGGTCACCTGGTCGACGTTGGTGATGGCGTCTTCGCGGGCAATGGTAAGGACCCGGCGGAATTTCTCCAGCAGGCCCTCGGAGGCGCCGCTGGTCCAGGCCTCGGTGATGTGCGGGGCCTCCGAGAGGCCGAGCTTGTGGCAGCGGATCAGCAGGCGCACGGTGGCCTCATCCAGGAGCACCGGGCCGGCTTCGTGGCGGTTGCCGATCGGGTCGGGCAGGTGCGGGTGTTCCCAGGTGGGGCGGGCGGCGAGCAGGTAGACGCCGGAGCGCTTGGGGTCCCAGCCGCCGTCCGGGCGGTGCTGGAGCGCGCCGATCGGCAGGTGGGTCTTGAGGGCGGAGCAGTAGGCGGCGTTGGTGTCCAGGACGTCCACCGCGATCTCGGTGAGGGCGCCGCTCTTGAGCTGCTTCATCAGCTCACTGTTCTCCCACTTGTGGCGGCCTTCCCAGATTTCATCGGCGCCGTTCCGGGATTTCTTGGAGAGGAATTCCAGGCGCTCCGGATAGGCGGTGTACTCGTATGCGGCGCCAACCCGGGTCGCGTCGAAAAGCGCCATTCCGTTCGGGATGGCTTTCTTTTCGAGCGCCGCGACGGCGGCGTCGATGTCGCCGTCGTGTTCCTCCAGGGCCTGGTCTACCGCCGTGGTGATCATGTCGAGGTAGTAGCCGAGCTCCCGGCCGGTGCCGGCGTACTCGCGGAACCGCGCGGACGGCGCCGCCGAGGCGGCCGGGCCGGGCACAACGGCCGCGGGGGCGGTGGGCGCGGGGGCGTCCTGGCCCGCGCCGACGGCGGCCGGGGCGGGCGCGTCCACCACGGCGGCCGGGGCCGGCTGGAGGGGCGCGTCCGCCGCGGGACTGGCAGTGGGGGTGCACCAGCCGCCGAGGTGGAGCGGGCGGCCGCCGATGCGGTAGGACACCGGCCGGCCGCACTGCTCGCACGGCACGGCCGGGTGGACGGCGATCTCGCCGTCCGGGCCCCGGTCGTAGTCCGCGCTCGACGCGCCCACCAGGGCCGCGTCGACGAGCAGCTGCTCGGCCCCGGCGGCTTCGTCGGCGGGGACCTGCTGCTCGACGGCTACGGAGGTCGGTGAGATCCCGGATCCGGCCGGGGCGGCCGCCGAGGTGCTCGACGGGGTGGTTGTCACCGGGGCGGTCCCCGCGGCCGGGACGGCGGCGGCCGGAGCGACCGGGCCGTCGACCTGCTGCTCGACGGGCGGGGCCTCGGCGGTGACGGGGGCGGCCGGCGCCCCGGGAGCGGGCGCGGCAACCGGGGGCACCGCGGCCGCCGGCACCGGCGCGGGGACGGGCGCGAAGGTGGCCGGCACCGGCAGCGGCGCGACCGCGGGGGCGGCGGTGCCGGGCGGCCAGGTCAGGGCCTGGGTGGCGTGGGTGGGGCCGGCGAGCAGGTCCAGCGGGCGCATTCCCCAGTGGCCGGCCAGTGTGTCGACCTCGTCCAGGGACCAGGGCTGGGCGCCGGACTGACGGCGGCTGACCTTGTCCTGGGTCAGGTCGAGGGCGGCGGCGAGCTGGCGCTGGCTCTCGCCGGTGCGCTGCCGGATCG
This sequence comes from Kitasatospora sp. NPDC001309, assembly GCF_042896295.1. Lineage (NCBI taxonomy): Bacteria > Bacillati > Actinomycetota > Actinomycetes > Kitasatosporales > Streptomycetaceae > Kitasatospora > Kitasatospora sp. NPDC001309. Next base: position 4,173 of record NZ_JBIAXC010000102.1, read on the forward strand.
CGGCGATGGTGAGCCGCAGCGTTTCCAACGTACTGAGTACCATGCTGGCATCCTATCAATCCTTGAGTGAAATTCTCCATCAAGGATGGGATGGTTCACTCGGGCGAGTGATTCGACCCGTACCCGATGTGACCCTGGGGGCTCAGATCGGCGACAACGGAGGCCCTCGGAACGGCTCCAGTTGCTGCTGTCGGTGGGCCGTGGGGGGGGGCCCCCCCGGCGGGGCCCCCCCCCGGGGGGGGGGGGCGGGCCGGGGGGGGCCCGGCCCCCCCCCCCCGCGAGGGCCGTGCGGGGGAAAAAGGGAAACCCCCCACC
>NZ_JBIAXC010000103.1:0-4359 GCF_042896295.1 Kitasatospora sp. NPDC001309
CCGTTGCGGGTTAAATCGTTGGCTACCAGCCCGCCCTGGGCGGGGGCCCCCCCCCCCCCGCGGGGGGGGCGCCCCCCCCCCCCCGCCCGGGGGCCCCCCCCCCCCCCCCGGGGGTGGGGGCCGCCGCTTCGTGCGAGCGCGACGGCTATGACGTCCGGCGCTCGATCCCGTCCAGCAGCAGGCCCAGGCCCACCTCGAACCCGCGGTCGTCGAGCTCGGTCGCGCCGCCGCCCCGGGCCAGGGAGCCGTCCAGGGCGTCCGCGAGCGCCGGGTACTGCGGCCGGTAGGCGGCCGGTTCCCGGGTGAAGCCCGCGGCGAAGGTCTCCATCGCGGAGCCGAGCACCAGGTAGTCCACCGCCGCGGCGACCTCGGCGGCGTCGGCGGGTGCGAGGCCCGCCCGGCCGAGCAGGGCGAGCAGCGCGTCGTAGCCGGTCAGCGCGCTGTCGGCCTCCACCCGCCGGCGGGCCAGCAGGGCGAGGGCGTTCGGGTGCCGCCGGAAGACCGCGCGGTAGCCGCGGGCGTACCCCGCGAGGCCGGCCCGCCAGTCGGGGTCGCCCAGCGGCCCGTGGTCGATCTCGTCGTTGACCAGCCCCGAGACGGCGTCGACCAGCGCGTCCTTGCTCGGCACGTGGTTGTAGAGCGACGCCGCCTTGACCCCGAGCCGCTCCGCGAGCGCCCGCATGGTCAGCCCGTCGGGGCCCTTCTCGTCCACCACCTGGAGCGCGGCCCGCGCGATCCCCTCGCGGGTCAGCAGTGCCCTGCTCGGTCGGCCCACCGAAATCCCCTCTTCCGCTCTCCGTGTCCGGGGGCTATCGTGCCAGACCGACAGCAGTTGCTAACAAAGTTAGTTTTATCGAGAGGGCGCAGCCAGTGGCCGAGAACACCCCCACCGTCGCCACCGACGCCGCCGAGACCGCTGCCGCCACCGACTCCGACCGGCTGGCCGCGCTCGGCTACCAGCAGGAGCTACGGCGCAGCCTGACCGTGCTCGGCAACATCTCCATGGGCTTCGCCGTCGTCTCCCCGGTCGTCGGGCTGTACGCCGCCGTCCAGGTCGGCATGAGCGTCGCGGGCGGCGCCTGGGTCTGGGCCCTGCCGCTGTGCCTGCTCGGGCAGTGCCTGGTCGTGGCCGTCTACGCCGAGCTCGCCTCGCAGTGGCCGCTGGCCGGCGGCGCCTACCAATGGAGCAGACGCCTGTCCAGACCGGCGGTCGCCTGGCTGAGCGGCTGGCTGTGGCAGTTCGCCGTGATGTTCGGCAACACCACCGTCGCCTACCTCGCCTCGCCCTGGCTCTTCGCCCTCTTCGGCACCGTCCCGACCCCCGCCGAGCAGGTCCTCGTCGCGGTCGGCTTCATGCTCGGCTGCGCCCTGGTCAACGCCTACGGCATCAACCTGCTGCGCCGGTTCGTCAGTCTGGGCATCGCCGCCGAGGCGGTCGCCTCCGTGCTGGTCGGCCTCACCCTGCTGCTGGTCTTCCGGCAGCACGGGTTCTCCCTGCTCACCGACTTCCTCGACGCCCCGAAGGGGCTGGGCGTCAGCGACACCGGCGCCCTGCTCGCCGCCGTGGCCGTCGCCGGCTGGGCCTTCATCGGTTTCGACGCCTGCGTGTCCACCGCCGAGGAGACCAAGGACGCCGCCCGGCAGGTGCCCCGGGCGATGTGGTGGTCGCTGCTCAGCGTCGGGCTCGTCGTCGTCCTCAACGCCGTCTCGGTCGAGCTCGCCCACCCGGACCCCGCCGACGTCGTCGCCGTCAAGGACCTCGACCCCGTCACCACCGCCGTCACCCACGCCTTCGGCGGCTGGGCCGACAAGCCCTTCGTCCTCGTCGTCCTGATCAGCTTCACCGCCTGCCTGATGGCCTCCCAGGGCGGCGCCGCCCGCGGCCTCTACTCGCTCGCCCGCGACGACGTCTTCCCGTTCTCCCGGCAGGTCCGCAAGGTCAACCGGCACAAGGCGCCGATCGGCGGCCTGGTCGCCGCCACGGTGGTCAGCGCCGCCGCCCTGCCCCTGGGCCTGAGCACCTCGGCCATCGGCAGCCTGATCACCTTCGGCAGCGCCGCCACCTTCGTGCCGTTCTTCCTGCTCACCGTGGTGGCCCTGACCGCCCGCCTGCGCGGCACCTGGAAGCCCGCCGGGGCCGTCGGCTACGGTCGCCTCGGCGCCCCGCTCAACGTCCTCGCGGTGCTGTGGACCGGCTTCGAGGTGGTCAACATCTGCTGGCCGCGCGCCATCCTCGCACCGGCCGGAGCGCCGTGGTACCAGATCTGGGCGGCACCGCTCGGCGTCGGCACCGTCACCCTCGCCGGCCTCAGCTACCTGCTCGCGCGCCGCCCCGACCGCCGGATGCCCGACCCGGGCCAGGACCGCCCGCACAGCGACGAACTCGCCCCCGCCGTCGTGTAGTCGACCCACCCGCTCCACCGGCACGGCGCCCCGACCTTCCGCTTCCGACTCTCCGCTTCCGACCTTCCGCTTCCGACGCAAGACCGAACACCCCTGGAGGAACCCGCATGACCCACCCCTTCGACGTCGTCGAGACGGGCATCGCCGACCTGCGCGCCGCGCTGGAGAAGGGCGAGACCACCTCGGTCGGCCTGCTCGACGCCTACCTCGCCCGGATCGAGGCCTACGACCGGCCCGGCACCGGCACCGCGCTCAACGCGCTCGTCGTGATGAACCCGGAGGCCCGCGCCGAGGCCGAGGCCTCCGACGCCCGCCGCGCCCAGGGCCGCACCCTCGGCCCGCTCGACGGCATCCCGTACACCGCCAAGGACAGCTACCTCGCCAAGGGCCTGACCGCCGCCGCCGGTTCGCCGGCCTTCGAGCACCTCGTCGCCCAGCGCGACGCCTTCGCGATCGAGCGGCTGCGCGCCGCCGGCGCCGTGCTCATCGGCCTGACCAACATGCCGCCGATGGCGAACGGCGGGATGCAGCGCGGCGTCTACGGCCGGGCCGAGAGCCCGTACAGCGCCGACTGGCTGACCAGCGCGTACGGCTCCGGCTCCTCGAACGGCTCGGGCACCGCCACGGCGGCCTCGTTCGGCGCCTTCGGCCTCGGCGAGGAGACCTGGTCCTCGGGCCGGGCGCCCGCCTCGTACAACGCCCTGTGCGCCTACACCCCCAGCCGCGGCGTGATCTCGGTGCGCGGCAACTGGCCGCTGGTGCCGACCATGGACGTCGTGGTCCCGCACACCCGCACCATGGCCGACCTGCTCGAACTGCTCGACGTCGTCGTCGCCGACGACGCGGAGACCCGCGGCGACCTGTGGCGCTCCCAGCCCTGGATCCAGCTGCCCGCGGCCTCCGAGGTCCGCCCCGACTCCTACCCCGCGCTGGCCCCGGCCGACGCGGCGGCGGCCGGGGCGACCCTCGCCGGCCGGCGTGTCGGCGTGCCCCGGATGTACATCAACGCCGACCCCGAGGCCGGCACCAACCCCGAGGGCGGCATCGGCGGCCAGACCGGGCAGCGGATCGACACCCGCGCCTCGGTCATCGCCCTGTGGCAGGCCGCCCGCCGTGACCTGGAGGCGGCCGGCGCCGAGGTCGTCGAGGTCGACTTCCCGGTGGTGACCAACTACGAGGCCGACCGCCCCGGCGCGCCCTCGCTGTTCACCCGCGGCCTGGTCGGCCGGGACTACCTCACCGTCGAGATCGAGGACCTGTCCGCCTGGTCCTGGGACGACTTCCTGCGCGCGAACGGGGACCCGGCGCTCGCCACCCTGACCGAGGTCGACGGCAGCCGCATCTTCCCCAAGCACGAGGGCGAACTCCCCGACCGCTACGCCGGTTTCGACGACACCGTCGGCGACTACCCGCGCTTCGTGCGCGAGCGCCCGTACGCCTCCCTCACCGACATCCCGCTGCTGGAGGCGGGCCTGCGCGGCCTGGAGGAGACCCGCCGGGTCGACCTGGAGGTCTGGATGGACGAACTCGGCCTGGACGCCGTGGTCTTCCCCGCCGTAGCCGACGTCGGCCCGGCCGACATGGACGTGGCCGAGGCCTCCGCCGACCTCGGCTGGCGCAACGGCGTCTGGGTCGCCAACGGCAACCTCGTGCCGCGCCACCTCGGCATTCCGACCGTGACCGTGCCGATGGGCACCATGGCCGACATCGGCATGCCGGTGGGGCTCACCTTCGCGGGCCGCGCCTACGACGACACCGCGCTCCTGCGGCTCGCCGCCGCCTTCGAGGCGACCGGGCAGCGCCGCACGGAGCCCTCGCGCACCCCGAGGCTCCCCGCCAACTGACGGACCGGGGCGGGGGCGCGCCGCGCCCCCCCCCCCCCCCCGCCGGCCCCCGCCGGCGGCCCCCCCCCCCCCCCCGGGGGCCCCCCCCCCCCCCGCCGCCCGCCCCCGCGCC
>NZ_JBIAXC010000104.1:0-4250 GCF_042896295.1 Kitasatospora sp. NPDC001309
GGGGGGGGGGGGGGGGGGGGGGGGGCCGGGGGGGGGGGGGGGGGGGGGGGGGGGGGGGGGGGGGGGGGCGCGGGGCCGGGGGGGGGGGGGGGGGGGGGCGCCCCCCGGCCGGCACGCGGCTACCCGGGCAGGCCCAGAATCGCCGCAGCGAACGCTCCGGGGGCCTCCTGCGGCACGTTGTGCCCCACCCCGGGCAGGGTCCGCACCTCGCACGGCCCGGTGAACCGCTCGGTGCCGGTCTGATCCGCAGCGGGGATCACGCCGTTCTCCTCACCGACCAGCACCACCGTCGGGGCCACCACGGTCGGCCGACCGGCCAGCGCGTCCTCCGCCTCCCGGTAGCGCGGATCGCCCTCGACCAGGCCGAAACGGTGGCGGTAGGAGTGGATCGCGACGTCCACGAAGTCCGGGTTGTGCAGACTCGCCGCCGACGCCGCGAACGCCTCCGCCGCCCCCGCCCAGGTCGGCGACCACAGCCGCCAGAGCAGCCCGCACAACTCCTCCCGGTTCTGCTCCAGCCCCTGGCGGCCTCGCTCGGAATGGAAGTAGTACTGGTACCAGAGGCCGCGCTCCGCCTCCGGTGCGGCGGGCTCCATCGCCCGGGCGATGTCCTGGACGGTGTAGCCGCCCGCGGCGACCAGGCCGTGGACCCGCTCCGGCCACAGCGCCGCCGCCGCGCAGGCCGCCCGCCCGCCCCAGTCGTAACCGGCGACGACCGCCCGCTCGATCCCCAGCGCGTCCATGAACTCCACCAGGTCCCGCGCCAGCGCGGCCTGCTGGCCACTGCGCATCGTCCCCGCGTCCAGGAACCTGGTCGGACCGTAACCGCGGAGGTACGGCGTCAGCACCTCCCGGCCGGCCTCGGCGAGCAGCCGCGCGACCTCGTCGTAGGCCCGCACGTCGTAGGGGAAACCGTGCAGGAGGATCACCGGGGCATCGGACGCACGGCGGCGCTCGCCGGTCCGGTGGTAGGCGATCTCCAGCACCGGAGTCGTCACCCGGTAGAGCTCGTACGCCTCTTCGGTCCTCGCAGTCATCCGGTCATGCTCACACGCCTGACCCGGACACGACTACCCCAGGGGCCCCTGGCCTCCGCCCGTGCGTGCGTGCGTCGTTCTCAGTACCGCTGGGCCTGGGTGACCTTGGAGAGCAGTGCCTTGTCCCGATCGATCGGACTGAACGCGGTGGGCTGGGCATTCGCGCCCGGGGCCAGGTCCTTGACTCCCAGGAAGCTGGTGTCCACCACCTTGCCGTTCTCGTCGAGGAATTCGACCTTGACCGCGTACGACGCCGTCGCCCGGGTGCTGTTCACCACCGTGACCAGCGCGGCGTTGAAGCCGGCCGCCTGGGCCTTGGGCAGCCCGGTGAGCGTGACGTCCGACAGGGCGTTGCCGGGGCCCTCCGTCCTCGCCAGGACCGCCTGTGCCTCCGCACGGCCTGCCGACACCTGTGCCGACACGGAGGCTTCGAACGAGGCGGCCGCCGCCGACCGGGAGGCCGCGGCAGCCGAGACCGACTCCAGCACGGACGCCTTCGCCGAGGCCACCGCGGACGGCAGCACCCCGGAGAACGAGCTCACGTCCGGCGAGAGCGGGCGGGACGACGCGGTGGACGGCGACGTCGACGACGAACTGCAGCCCGCGACGACGAGCATCGTGCAGCCGAGTGCGGCACCGACCGCGCCGGCGCTCCGGCTCAGCCGCTCGGCCGCCCGCGGCCGGCCATCGAGGAAACGCGACATGGATCTTCCGCCTTCGTCCCGGCCGGGCCACCTTAGGCCCGGGCCCGCGTCCCACAAGCGTCGCCGCCCGTGCCGCGCCCCGCTATCAGGTCTGCTGTGAACGGGTGGTGACCCGCCGGAGTCCTCGGCGGACGACCGGGGCATGATCCGAAAGAGCGTCGCGTGCTAGGTTTCGCCCGCAGATCAGGACGGTTGACGGCGGGGGCGACATGGTCGGTATCAGCGCGATAGCAGGCATTGCGGCGGTGGAGCTCGGGATGGTGCTCACCCCCGGACCGAACATGATCTACCTCGTCTCCCGCTCGGTGGCACAGGGGCGCCGCGCCGGACTGATCTCCCTGGCCGGCGTCGGGACCGGCTTCTTCGCCTACCTGCTGGCGGCGACCGCGGGCATCTCGGCGGTCTTCTCGCTGGTCCCGGAGATCTACCTGGCGGTCAAGCTCGCCGGCGCGGGCTACCTGCTCTGGCTGGCCTGGAAGGCGGTGCGCCCCGGCGGCTCCTCGGTCTTCGAGCAGCGCGAGCTCGTGCCGGACCCGCCGCGCAAGCTCTTCACGATCGGCCTGCTGACCTGCCTGCTCAACCCGAAGATCGCGATCCTCTACATGTCGCTGCTGCCCCAGTTCGTGGACCCGAGCCGGGGTCACATCGCGGCGCAGAGCTTGCTGCTGGGACTGACCCAGATCGTCGTCGGACTGCTCGTGAACGGGATCTTCGTGCTGACCGCCGGATCGGTCTCGACGTTCTTCTCCGGCCGCCCGCTCTGGACCCGGATCCAGCGCTACGTGATGGGCACCGCCCTGGCCGGCTTCGCGGTACGGATCGCCGCCGACCGCTCGGCCGTGGCCGTCACCCCCTGAGGCCGGCGCTCTGCTGCGGGCGAGGGGTCCGTTCCGTCCCGTCAGCGGTCGTGCGCGTCCACGGCGCCGCCTACTCCACGTCGGCGGCGACCACGGTCCACGCCTTGGTCGACGTGTCGTCCAGCCGGAGGTCGAACGCGAGGGTGATCGGGCGGCGTCGGCGCGCGTCGCCGCGCAGCACCTGCTCGGTGCGGCGGTCGACCTCGTAGTAGACGCCCTCCGCGTCGACCGCGACGCGGAAGACGATCGGATCGCGGGAGACCAGCGAGCGGACCGTGACCGACCTGACGACGGCGTCCCGCATGACGGTCCGGTCGACCGTGCGGACGGACGTGAAGTCCAGGCTGCCGTCGTTCATGACCCACTCCTCGAGGAAGCGCTCGACGGCCACCTCCAGAACCGCCTTGTCGAACCGGCCGTCGAGCACGCTCAGATCGCCGACGGCGGTGTCGGCGTCCGTGCTCCACGAGATGTTGGTCAGCGACAGGATGTCGCCCGCGCCCCTGACCGCGGTCTTCCCGGCCACCTCGAGGACCGCCTCGCGGGCGACCTCCTTCTGGTCCCAACCGTCCGTCTCGATGGCGTTGGTCAGGTGGTGCGCGCCCTCGGCCGCCTGCTCCACCGAGGACACGATCCACTCGCCGGCCGGGCTCTTGCGCAGCGTCCAGTACTCGACCGGGCGCGTCGAGTCGTCCTTGCGCACGGCGTCCGCGCCGTCTCCGCGGCGCACGTAGTCCCTGAGCGTCGCGGTGACCCGGAAGGTGACGGTGTCGTTCTCCTCGCCCGCGCGGTTGGCGACGTCGACCAGCTCGACCACCGGGCCGGAGACGATCTCCACGACGTTGACCTCGCCGCGGGACTCGTAGTCGCGCAGCTGCTCGGCCCACTTGCCGTAGAGCACCGGGGACAGGACCTGCCGCAGGGTGGCGTGGTCGTGCCGGGTCCAGGCGTTCTGGGCGGTCACGTACAGCTCGACGGCCCGGCGCTCCAGCGCGGCGCGGTCGAAGGTCGCGTCCGTGTCGGCGATGGCGTCGACCCGGGCCGCGACCTGGGCGGCGCGCTCGCGCGCCTGCTCGTCCGCGCGGTGCGCGGTACGGTCCGACACCGTGTTCAGGCCGACCGCCTGCGCCGCCTTCCGGCGCCGGTACACGACCCACATGATCAGGAGGAGGACGGCCACGATCACCAGGAGGGAGACGAACCCACCGCTGCCGGCCCCGAACCCGAAGCCGAAACCGCCGCCGAACCCGTGGAAGCCGCTGCCGTGACTGCCACCGCCCCCACCGTGGCTGCCGCCGCCTCCCCCACCGCCGCCGAACCCGTGGCTACCGCCCCCACCGCGGGCGTACGCCACCGCCGGGCTGCTCAGCGTGACGACTCCAGCGACCACAGTTGTCCAGCGACGGGCGCGCACCGGGCTCCCCCTTCAAGAATCCGAGCTGTTCCTTACGAGCCTACAAGCCGGATCGCCCGCACATTCGGCCCGGTCGGACACTTTCGCGCACCGCCCCCGGCTGATCACATGGCGTGACGAGGGGGGTGAGGCGGCCGCCGCGATCTAGGGCCTGTCCGGCGGATCTTGGCAGATCAGCGCGCGGCGTTGGGCGCCCGGCTGGGCGTGCGCCCGAGTCGGCCTCGTACTGGACGTACTT
>NZ_JBIAXC010000105.1:0-4142 GCF_042896295.1 Kitasatospora sp. NPDC001309
ACCCCCTCACTCCACCCCGTCCCGTCCGCACCCGCCGCGAACGACCGGCACCGACCGTCCACCGACAACCCCCGCTGCCGACTGAACTCCACGAACATGCCGGGGCTCGACATCACCGTCACGCCACCGGCGAGGGCCAGGTCGCAGTCCCCGGTGCGCAGCGCGGCGGCAGCCTGGTGCAGTGCGACCAGCGAGGAGGAGCACGCGGTGTCCACCGTCACCGCCGGACCCTCCAGCCCGAAGGCGTACGCGACCCGGCCGGAGATCACGCTGGTCGTGCTGCCGGTGAGCACGAAGCCGTCCGCACCGTCGGAGCCTTCGGAGAGGCGCGGACCGTACTCCATCGCGGTGGCGCCGACGTAGACGCCGGTGCGGCTGCCGCGCAGGTCGGCCGGGTCGATCCCGGCCGACTCCAGCGCCTCCCAGGACGACTCCAGCAGCAGCCGCTGCTGCGGGTCCATCGCCGCCGCCTCACGCGGCGAGATCCCGAAGAACTCCGCGTCGAACCCGCCCGCGCCGGTGAGGAATCCGCCGTGCCGGGCGTAGCTGGTGCCCGGGTGGTCGGGGTCCGGGTCGTAGAGCGCGTCGAGGTCCCAGCCCCGGTCCGAGGGGAACGACGAGATCGCGTCCCGCCCCTCCACCACCAACCGCCACAACTCCTCCGGCGAACCCACCCCACCCGGATACCGGCACGCCATCCCCACGATCGCCACCGGCTCGTCCACCACCACCGCCCGCACCACCGACACCTCCCGCTCGTCACCGCGCAGGTGCCGGGCCAGGGCCTCCGGGGTCGGGTGGTCGTAGACGGCGGACGCGGACAGCGCGAGCCCGGTGGCGGCGGTCAGGCGGTCGGCCAGTTCGACGGCGCCCAGCGAGTCCAGGCCGAGGTCCTTGAAGGTCCGTCGGCCGTCCAGGGTGTGCGGGGTGGGGTGGCCCAGCACTACGGCGGCCTGGGCCCGGACGAGGTCCAGCAGCTCGCCGTCCGGCCGCCGCACCGGCGCCGCCGGAACGGGCTCGGGCGCGGCGGCGGGAACGGGCTCGGTGGCGCCGACGGGCTCGACGACGGGTACGGGCTCGCGCTCGACCGCCGCGCCCGGTCCGCCCGGGAGGGCGTCCGCCCCCGCCAGCCAGTACCGCTCCCGCTGGAACGCGTACGTCGGCAGCGCGACCGCCCGGGCCGCAGCAGCACCCGCACCCTCGCCCTCACCCTCACCCGCGCCCGGACCGAAGTACCGCGCCCAGTCGACCTCGCCGCCCCGGGCGTGCAGCAGCCCGACCGCGCCGAGCACACTCGCCGGCTCCGGCCGCCCCCGCCGCAGCAGCGCGGCGCCCGCGACCTCGGCGCCCGGCCCGTCGGCCGCCGCCGTGGACCGGGCGAGCGCGGTGAGCACCGCGTCCGGGCCGAGTTCGAGGTGGGTGCGCACGCCGAGGCCGTGCAGGGCGCGCACCGCGTCGGCGAAGCGGACGGCCTCACGGGCGTGCCGCACCCAGTGCTCGGGGTCGGCCAGGGTGTCCGCCCCGACCGGGCGGCCGGTGAGGGTGGAGACCAGCGGCAGCCGGGGCGGCGCGTACGTCAGCCCGGCGGCGACCGCGCGGAACCGCTCCAGCGCCGGGTCCATCAGCGGGGAGTGGAAGGCATGACTGACCCGCAGCCGGCGGGTGCGCCGCCCGAGGGCGGCGAGCTCGGCGGCCACCGCGAGGACGGCCGCTTCGGCCCCGGACAGGACGACGGCGCGCGGGCCGTTGACCGCGGCGATGCCCACCTCGCCCTCCCGGCCGGACAGCCGGTCCAGCACCTCCTCCTCGGCGGCCTCCACCGCCACCATCGCACCGCCCGTGGGCAGTTCGGCCATCAGCCGGCCCCGGGCGGTGATCAGGACGGCGGCGTCGGCCAGGGTGAGCACCCCGGCGGCGTGGGCGGCGGCGATCTCGCCGATGGAGTGCCCGGCCACGGCGTCCGGGGTCACCCCCCAGGAGCGCAGCAGGGCGTGCAGCGCGTTGCCGAGCGCGAACAGCGCCGGCTGGGTGTACTCGGTGCGGTCCAGCAACTCGCCCTCGGGGCTTCCGGGTTCGGCGAACAGGAGGCTGCCGAGCGGCCGGTCGAGGTGCGGGTCGAGGGCGGCCAGGGTCTCGTCCAGTGCGGCCGCGAACGCCGGGAAGCGCGCGTACAGTCCGCGTCCGACGCCGGGGCGCTGGCTGCCCTGGCCGGGGAACAGGAAGGCGGTGCCACCGACGGCGCCCGCTGTGCCGGTGACCGCCCCGGGGGCCTCCCGCCCGGCGGCCAGCGCGTCCAGCGCGGCGAGCAGCCCGGCCCGGTCCTCGGCCACCAGGACGGCGCGGTCCTCGAAGGAGGTCCGGGCGAGGGCGAGCGGGCCGGCGAGTTCGGCCGGGCCGAGCGCGGGGTGCGCGGCCAGGTGCGCGCGCAGGGCGGCGGCCTGTCCGCGCAGCGCCGGGCGGCCGCGGCCGGAGAGCAGTACCGGCGCGGGCAGGGGCGCCGGGCGGGGGGCGGGCGCGGGCACCGGCGGGGCGCCGGTCAGCACGACGTGGACGTCCGTGCCGCCCATGCCGAAGGAGCTGACCCCGGCCAGCCGGGCCGCCGTCGCGGCACCGGGCCAGGGGGTGCGCTCGGTGGCGACCCGCAGCCGCAGCTCCGTCAGGTCGACGGCCGGGTTGGGGGTGCGGTGGTGCAGGGTCGGCGGCAGCTCGCCGTGGTGCAGCGCGAGCACCGTCTTCACCAGGCCGACCAGGCCGGCCGCCCCTTCCAGGTGGCCGACGTTGCTCTTCGCCGAACCGACCAGCAGCGGGGCGTCCGCGGCCCGGCCGGCCCCCAGCACCCGGCCGAGCGCGGTGGCCTCCACCGGGTCGCCGACGGCCGTGCCGGTGCCGTGCAGCTCGACGTACTGGACGGCGGCCGGGTCCACCCCGGCCCGGCGGTAGGCGGCCGCCAGCACCTCGGCCTGGCCGTCGGCGCCGGGCACGGTCAGGCCGTCGGTGGCGCCGTCGTTGCCGAGGGCGCTGCCCAGCAGCACGCCGTACACCGGGTCGCCGTCCGCCAGCGCCGCGGCCAGCGGCCTGAGCAGCACCGCGACACCGCCTTCGCCGCGCGCGTACCCGTCGGCGGCCGCGTCGAGCGGACGGCTGCGGCCGTGCGGGGACAGGCCGCCGAAGCGGGCCGCGCCGAGCGTGCTGTCCGGCGCGGCGATCAGGTTCACCCCGAGGACGAGGGCGAGGTCGGACTCGCCGCGGCGCAGGCTCTCGGCGGCCAGGTGGACGGCGGCCAGGGAGGAGGACTGCGCGGTGTCCACGGTCAGGCTCGGACCGCGCAGGCCCAGCTGGTAGGAGAGCCGGTTGGCGATCATGCCCCGGTTGAGGCCGGTCAGCGTGTGCCGGTCCACCGAGCCCGGGCCCTGCCGGTGCACCAGTGCCGCGTAGTCGTCCAGGAAGGCGCCGACGAACACCCCGGTACGGCTGTCGCGCAGCCGGGCGGGCAGCCGGCCGGCGTCCTCCAGCACCTCCCAGCCGAGTTCCAGCACCAGCCGCTGCTGCGGGTCCATCGCCGCCGCCTCACGCGGCGAGATCCCGAAGAAGGCGGCGTCGAAGGTGTCGATCCGCTCCAGGAAGGCGCCCGCGCGCGGCACCCCGGGGGTGTCCGCCGGCCAGCGGTCGGCGGGGGGCTCGCCGACGGCGTCCCGGCCCTCGCGCAGCAGCTCCCAGAACGCCGCCGGGTCGGGCGCACCGGGGAGCCGGCAGGCCAGGCCGACCACGGCGACGGCGCCGGGCGGCACCTCGACGGCGGGCGACACCTCGACGGCGGGGGCGGCGGTGCGGGCGGCAACGGCGGCAGGGGTCTCGGGCTTGGCGGTCATCGCGGGGTGTGTGCTCCTCGTCGAGGCGGTGCGGGGCGTCGGGGCGGTGCGGCAGGAGGGGCAGGGGTGGCGTGGTGACGGAGTCGCGGCTGGCCCGGAGGGCACGCGCCGGGCCGGCACCGGCGGTCATGCTCGGCGGGACGGCTAGGGCCTGTCTCTTGGATCTTGTCGGATAGGTCGCGGCGTTGGGGTGCGTGCATCGCAAGGCGGAGGAGGGAGCCCAATGCAGCGCATTGGCGACCGACGACAACGCGGCGAGGTGCGTGCCCCGGC
>NZ_JBIAXC010000106.1:0-2086 GCF_042896295.1 Kitasatospora sp. NPDC001309
CGGACAAACCGCCTCACGGCGGGGGTTCACGCCAACGCCCCCACCCCCCCCCAAACCCCCCCCCCCCCCGCCCCCGCCCCCCCGGGGGGCGCGGGGGGGGGGGGCCCGGCGGCCCCCCCCGAGGCCGCCGTCAGCTGTCAGCTGTCAGCTGTCAGCTGTCAGCGCGGAACGCCCCGTGGACCCGCAGGTCGCCCTTGACCGAGACCTGCCCGTCATTGGTGTGCACGATCCACTCCTGTCCGTTGCGGACCGACAGGTGCCCGTTGGCGTTCACCTTGCCCTGGAAGCGCGACTCGCCCTGGACCCGCAGCATCGCCTTGGTGCTGAGGTCCCCGGCGACCGTGAGCGTGCGCCAGGCGTTCAGGTCGCCCTCGGCCTCCAGGCCGCCGTGGACGATCAACCGCGGCGGGCCGTCCTGGGTCTCCAGCACCTTGTCGACGGTCAACCCGCCCTGGAGGGTGAGGCGTTCCCTGACCTGGGCACGGCGGGTGACCAGGTCGTTGAGGTCCGCCTCGCCGGCGGTGACGGTCCCCCAGTCCGTGCCGCCGTCCTTGCGGACCTCCACCCCGGACTGCGGGAACTCCAGCCAGCCCTTGGCCCCGGCACGGTCCCCCACCCAGCCGGTGTTGACCCCGGCCGCGCTGACCGTCTCCACCGTCACGATCCCGAGGTCGCCGCCGCTGCCGTGGCCGACCCTGATCCCGCCGGGCGGGAACTCGATCCGCCCGGCGTCGTCGTCGTGGCCCCGGACCGACCCGGCGGTGACCGTGCCGATCGCCGCCTCCGCGGCCCGCAGCTCCACGGCGTCCACCTGCCGTGCCTCCACCGTCACGGCCTCCACCCCGGCGGCCGCCAGGGTGCCCAGCGCATCGGCCTCGTCGCGGATCTGGGCGCCCTGCCCGGTGAAGGTGATCCGCCCGCGCGCCGTCGTCGTGCCCCGGACCCACGGGGTGTGCACCCCGGCCGTCGCGGTCACCGCCTCGAACTCGGGGCTGCGCAGGTGCACGGTGGTGGTGAGGAAGTACCCCGGCTGCGCGCGCCCCGGGAGGGTGGCCGTCAGGGTGTACGTGGCGTCCCGCTTCGGCTCCTCGCCCGCCTTCGGCGCCCACTCCCAGCCCGCCCCGGTCCGCTGCGGGACGGGCACCGAGAGGCCGTCCGGGCCCTGGATCCGGTACTCCAGGTTCGCCGGGCCGTCCCAGCGCAGGACGACGTCCGCGCCACCCGCCACCAGGGACTCCTGCGGGCGGAAGTTGCGCGGCACCTTGGGCAGTTGCTTCACCAGGCCCAGGGTCACCGGGTTGCGCTGCGCCCTGGAGCAGTTCGCCGCCCGCTCCGTCACCTGGAGCAGGACCAGCCCCGGCTTGTCCGAGACCGTGAAGCCGTCCAGCACCAGGACGAGTGAACCGGCTTCCCGGAAGAGCGAGTTGGGGCGGGGAGTGACGGTCAGCACGCCGTTGCCGTCGTCCCAGACCGCCGTCGGGTCCTCCCCCGCCCGGGTCGCGTTGTTCTGGGCGATCCGGGCGTTGATCGACTTCGGGTGCGCGGTCAGGTCCCCCTCCCGCTGGCCGCAGGGCACCCGCAGCTCGATGGAGTACCAGATCACCTCGTCCGGGGTCGGGTTGGAGACGACGAGGTAGACCGATCCGTTGGGCTCCTCGCCCGCCTCCGGCACCTGGAGCGGGGCCGGATCGGTGAGGAGTTCGTAGCTCAGAGCAGCCATCGTTGAAGACCCCCTGTGTCTGCTGTGCGGGCACTCGCCCCCACGGGCGCAGCCCTGTGGCTCAGCACCCTCCCTCCGGACGGTGGCCCGGGAGCGCCGATTCCGGGCCACCGTCGCGAAGCAGCCCCGCATTTGGCCGAAACCCCGGAGCGGGGAAGGCCACGGTCGGCGCCGCAAGCGGCTATGCGCTGCTCACAGTTGCTTGTAGTTTGGGATCCATGAACAGTTGTGAGCAGTGTGGGAGATGCGCGTGACCGTCATCGATCATCTCGCCCTGTCCGGCGCCCGGCTCGTCCTGCCCGGCGGGGTCGTCGACGGCGGCCGCCTGGCCGTCCAGGGCGAGCGCATCGCCGCCCTCTCCCCCGC
>NZ_JBIAXC010000107.1:0-1846 GCF_042896295.1 Kitasatospora sp. NPDC001309
GACTGCGGGGGGGGGCTTGCTGGGGCGCGCCCCCCCTTTTGGGGGGGGCCGGGCTGGGGGGGGGGGTGGGGGTGGGGCGGGGGCGCCCCCCCTGGGGCGCCCCCCCGGCAGGAGGGAGGGCGGGTCAGACGGTCGGCAGGGTCTTCGCCGGGAAGTCGACCTCGGTGTGGCCGACCGAATTGAAGTAGTTGGTGAAGACGTTCAGCGCCACCGCGCCGATGATCTCGCCGACCTCACCGTCCGAGTAGCCGGCCTCGCGTACCTCGGCCAGCTCGGCGTCGGAGACGAAGCCCTTGGTGCGGATCACCGAGCGGGCGAAGCGCAGGGCGGCAGCGGTCCTCGGGTCGGCGGCCTCGGCACGTCCGCCGGCGGCCAGGTCGGCCTCGCTGACGCCGGCCCGGGCGCCGAGCACGTGGTGGGCGGCGTAGCAGTACTCGCAGGAGTTCTCGGCGGCGGAGACCAGGGCGATCTGCTCGCGCAGGGCGCCGGTCAGGCCGCCCTTGGCGAGGGCGCCGCTGAACGAGAGGTAGGCGTCCAGCACGGCGGGCGAACTGGCCATCGCCCGCATCATGTTGGGCGTCACGCCGAGGGCGCGCTCGACCTTGTCGAGCAGCACCTTGGCGGCGGGGGTGGCGGTGTCGGGGTTGACGACGGCGAGACGAGGCATGGCGAAGACTCCCGATACGGGTTGTTGTTGGCACTGCCAACTGATGTTGGCAGTGCCAAATATAGTTGGCGCTGCCTACAATGCAAGAGGCAAGGCCAACAAGGCCGAAGCGGGCGACCGGGCTGACCGGAGCGTGGAGGGAGAAGGGTGGAGGAGGTGGAGGGCGTCGCCGGACTCCCGGGACTGTCGCCGAGCGAACAGTTGCTGACCGGGCTCACCAGGCTGGGCCAGGCGCTGCGACTGAGCAGCTGGCACAACGCCGGGCCCGCGAAGCTGACACCGCTTCAGGCCGACATCCTGGTCTTCCTCGCGGGGGACCGCCGCCCGCGCCGCCAGGGCGAGATCGTCACCGCGCTCGCCTCCACCGCGCCCACCGTCAGCGACGCCGTCCGGGCCCTGGTCACGAAGGAACTGGTCGAACGTCGCCGCGACCCGGCCGACTCCCGCGCGGCATCCCTGCTGCTCACCGAGGCCGGCGAGGCCGAGGCCGCCCGGCTCGCGGTCGTCCCCGAACCCCTCGCGGTCGCCCTGGCCGCCCTGGACGACGACGATGTCGCCGCCATGCTGCGCGGCACCACCGCGATGATCCGGGTCCTCCAGGAGCAGCGTGCGATCCCGGTCTCCCGCACCTGTGTCACCTGCCGCTTCTACCGCCCACTCGCCCACCCCGAGACCCCCGAACACCCCCACCACTGCGCCTTCGTGGACGCGGCCTTCGGCGACGGTGAACTGCGCGTGGAGTGCCCGGACCACGAGCCGGCGGTGACTCCCGATCCATCGGCCGGTCAGCAGCACCGGCCAGGGCTGCCGTAGCGTCCTACCCGCCGGCCGTGAGCGCAGCCCGCTCGACGTCGAGGCCGGATCGACGGACCCGTGACCCGGCCTGGGCCAGGTCGGCGCGGGCGGCGTCGGCCCAGTGCGGCGAGTGCCATCGGTGGGCGACGCGCTCGGCACGGGCGAAGTGGTCGGCGGCCTCCTGCGGGCGGTCGAGCATCAGCGCGAGTTCACCGAGGGACTGGGCGACCGGGCGTAGGGCAAGAGAGAGGCCGACGGCTCCGGCCACGATGTCGTGGAACGGGAGGAGCTCCGGCTAGGGCCTGTCCGGCGGATCTTGCCAGGCGCGCGACGCCGGGCATCCCGCCTGGACGCACGCCCGAATCGCCCAAGTACGTCCAGTAC
>NZ_JBIAXC010000109.1:0-1246 GCF_042896295.1 Kitasatospora sp. NPDC001309
TGGCAGGCGCGCCGGCAGCGGACGAGCCGGCGCCGGAAGCCGCGCCGGAGGGCGCAGCGGAGGGCTTGCTCTGGGCCGCGGCCGTGGGCGCGGCAGACGGCGCGGCCGTGGGGGTGGAGGTGGAGGCGCTGGTCGCGGCGGTGGCCGCTCCCCCCGCGGTCGCGATGACCGCGGCGGTGGCGGCGATGAGCGTGATCGGGCGGATACGCATGAAATCCGTGTCCTTTCCTGCGGGCGTCCGGTTGATGCCCGCACCCCGGTACGCCTCCCGACGCCCGGCAGGTCGCACCCCGCACATGTGATCCAGGCCATAGCCAGCGGGTGCAACCCGGGGGCGGCACTCGTGCGTACAGAGCGGGAGGCTCCACCCGGGACGCACGGCTCCACCGCCGCCGGGAAGTGCTCCCGCGTGAGCCGCCGACGCCGCGAACTGACGGACAGCCCCGGAGGAGAGGCCCTTGATGACGCCACAGGAGTTCGACGCCTTCTACGCGGCGTCCTTCTCCCGCCTGACCGGGCAGCTCTACGCGATGACCGGCGACTGGTCCGAAGCGCAGGACGTGGTCCAGGAGGCCTTCATCCGCGCGTGGGACCGACGGCGCACCTTCGACCTGGACCACGCCCCGGAGGCGTGGATCCGGACCACGGCCCGGCGGCTGGCCGTCTCCCGCTGGCGGCGCCTGGCCCGGGGCCTGCACCTGGCCGGACGCCACCACCGCCCGGAACCACCCACCGTCGAACCGCCCACCGAGGACCACCTGATGCTGGTCACCGCGCTCCGCGACCTGCCCGAGGCACAGCGGAGCGCCCTGGTCCTGCACCACATGTGCGACCTCCCCGTCGAGCAGGTCGCGGCCGAGACCGGCGCCAGCGTCAGCGCCGTCAAGAGCCGCCTCACCCGGGGCCGGACCGCGCTCGCGGCCGGACTCGCCGACCGGACCCCGAGCAGCGAGGAAGGAAAGCTCCGTGTCTGACCCCCTCCACGACACCGTCGGCGACCGGCTGCGGCTGCTCGGCACACAGGTGCCCGCACCGGCCCTGCCCGCTGCCGAGATCCGCCGACGCGCCGACCGGCGCCGCCACCGCCGGCACCGCCGGTACGCCCTGGGCGCGACCGCGGCCTGCGCCGCGGCGGCCCTGTACCTGACCCTCCCGTCCGGGCCGCCCTCACCGCGGCCGCAGCACGGAGCAGTGGTCACCACGGACACTCCCTCCGTGCCGGCCCCCGCCTCCGACTCCCCCCGCC
>NZ_JBIAXC010000110.1:0-1235 GCF_042896295.1 Kitasatospora sp. NPDC001309
CTAGTAGTGCTTTGTTACGTGTTGCGCGGGGTCTGGGCAGGTTGGCGGTTCGGCGGTTCGCTGTCGGTGTGACTCCGAACGAACTGGCACTGTTACGTGATGAGTTGGAGGCGTTCGCGGCGGAGCTCTTCGCTCCGTTGCGGCGTGCGGACCAGCGGGACAAGGGCCTGGGCTATCTGCGTGGTCTGCTGCTGGACGGACGGCGCAAGTCGATGCAGCCGATGGCCGAGCGCCTCGGGATCGACCACCAGCGCCTGCAGCAGTTCATCACCGCCTCGACCTGGCCGGTCGAGGCGGTGCGGGCTCGGATCGCCCGCCGGGCGGTGGAAACGCTGGCACCGGCCGCCTGGGTGGTCGACGACACCGGGTTCCCGAAGGACGGCACCGCCTCGCCCGGGGTCGCCCGCCAGTACTCCGGGACGCTCGGCAAGGTCGGCAACTGCCAGGTCGGGGTGAGCGTCCACGCGGTCACCGACCAGGCGTCCTGCCCGCTCGACTGGCGTCTGTTCCTGCCCGCCGCCTGGGACCCGGAGCATGCCGCGGATGAGGCCGCCGCCGCCCGCGCCGGGCGGCGGCGGGCCCACTGCCGCGTCCCCGACAGTGAGGTCCACCGCCCGAAATGGCGCCTCGCGCTGGAGATGCTCGACGAGCTCGCCACCTGGCACCTCACCGCGCCGGTCGTGGTCGCGGACGCCGGCTACGGCGACAACGCCCACTTCCGCAACGCGCTCGACGAGCGCGGCCTGCGGTGGATCGTGCAGGTCAAGGGCCTGGCAACCGCCCACCCGCTGGACGCGGTCCCCCACCAGCCGCCCTACGGCGGACTCGGCCCCCGCCCCAAGCCCCGCTACCGCACCCGCCCGATCCCGCTGGCCGAGCACGTGCGGGCCGCCGGCCGAGCGGCGGCCCGCACGATCACCTGGCGACACGGGTCCCGCGACCGCCTGACCGGCGACTTCGTCGTCCTGCGGGTCCGGCTGGCCGGACGCCGGCCCCGGCCCGCGGAGAACGGCACCATTGCCGCATGCTGGCTGCTGGCCCAGTGGCCCGCCCACCTGGCCGAGCCGTCCCACTACTGGGTGTCCAACCTGCCCGCCGACACACCCGTCGAGGACCTGGTTCGCCTGGCCAAGATCCGCTGGCGGATCGAGCACGACTACCGCGAGCTGAAGACCGCCCTGGGCCTCGACCACTTCGAGGGCCGTTCCTGGACCGGCTGGCACCGCCACGTCACC
>NZ_JBIAXC010000111.1:0-1148 GCF_042896295.1 Kitasatospora sp. NPDC001309
AAGCGGTCGCCGCCGACGGCCCAGCGGCCGCGGCGCATCACGGCGACCAGGTCGTAGGTGTCGGAGTCGAGGACGACGAGGTCGGCGAGCTTGCCGGTCTCCAGGGAGCCGACCGAGTCGGCGAGGCCGAGCAGGCGGGCCGGGGTGGCGCTGAGCGACTCGACGGTCTGGGCGAGGGACAGGCCGTTGACGGTCACCGAGCGCTTGAAGGCCACGTCCAGGGTGAGCGTGGAGCCGGCGATCGCGCCGCCCTCGACCAGCCGGGCGACGCCGTTCTCGACGCGGACCTGGAGGGGGCCGAGGGGGTAGAGGCCGTCGCCCATGCCGGCGGCGCCCATGGCGTCGGTGATGAGGGCGACCCGGTTGGCGCCGGCGGTGCCGTAGGCGAGGTCGAGGACGGAGGGGTGGAGGTGGACGCCGTCGTTGATGAGTTCGACGGTGACGCGTTCGTCCTCCAGGAGGGCGACGATGGGGCCGGGGGCGCGGTGGGCGATGCCGGGCATGGCGTTGAAGAGGTGGGTGGCGACGGTGGCGCCGGCGTCGATGGCTTCGAGGGTGGTGGCGTAGTCGGAGTCGGTGTGGCCGACGGCGGCGATGACGCCGAGGTCGGCGAGCATGCGGACGGAGTCGAGGCCGCCGGGGAGTTCGGGGGCGAGGGTGACCATCCTGGCGTGGCCGCGGGCGGCGTCGACGAGTTTGCGCACCAGGGCGGGGTCGGGGTTGCGCAGCAGGTCGGGGCGGTGGGCGCCGCAGCGGTTGTGGGAGATGAAGGGGCCCTCGAAGTGGACGCCGGCGAGGGTGCCGTCCTCGGCGAGTTCGGAGAGGACGGCGGCCTGGCGGGCGACTTCGTCGATCTCGCCGGTGACGGTGGAGGCGACGGTGGTGGTGGTGCCGTGGGCGAGGTGGGTGCGGGCGGCGTGCAGGGCCTCCTCGGCGATGCCGGAGGCGTAGGAGGCGCCGCCGCCGCCGTGGACGTGCAGGTCGACGAAGCCGGGGACGACGGTGTGGCCGGTCAGGTCGAGGTCGCCCGGTTCGGCTTCACCGCCGCTCGCCGCGGGGGAGAGGGCGGCGATGCGCTCGCCCTGGACGGCCAGGCGGCCGCCGTCGACGACCCCGCCGGGCAGGACGAGCCGGGCGCCGGACAGGGC
>NZ_JBIAXC010000112.1:0-1070 GCF_042896295.1 Kitasatospora sp. NPDC001309
TGTTCTGTCCTGTGAGGTTGGGGACGCGGCTGGCGGGTGGCTTGCCTGCGAGTGCGGTGTGTCCGCGGTGGTGATTGTAGGTGTGGAGCCAGTCGGGGTAGGCGTCGCGGCGTTCCTGTTCGGTGCGGTAGGGCCTGGCGTAGGCCCACTCGTCGAGCAGGGTGCGGTTGAAGCGCTCGACCTTGCCGTTGGTCTGCGGCCGGTAGGGCCGGGTGCGTTTGTGCGTGATGCCCTCGACGGCGAGGGCATCACGCCACGGGTGCGAGCGGTAACAGGAGCCGTTGTCGGTCATCACGCGCTGGACGGTGATCCCCGCCCGGGCGAAGAACGCGTTCGCCCGGGTCCAGAACGCGGCGGCGGTCTCCTTGCGCTCGTCGGGCAGGATCTCGCTGTAGGCAAGGCGGGAGTGGTCGTCCACGGCGTTGTGCAGGTAGCTGTAACCGGCCCCGGAGCGGGTCCTGCGGCCGGCCTGGCGGCCGAGGGTCTTGTGGCCGCCGCCGTCGGGGATGTTGCCGAGCTTCTTGATGTCGACGTGGACCAACTCGCCCGGTGCGGCGCGTTCGTAGCGCCGCACCGGGCGGGCGGTGGCGCGGTCGAGGTGGGCCAGGCGGGCGAGGCGGTAGCGGACCAGGACCCGGTGGACGGTGGCCGGGTTGAGGCGGAGCAGGTAGGCGATGCGGGCCGGTCCCCAGCGGCGGAGCACCCGGACCTTGACGATCCGCCGCTCGGTGCGGGACGGCAGGCGGCGTGGGCTGCGGTGCGGCCGGCTGGAGTGGTCGCTCATGCCGGCCTCGCCGAGGGCTCGGTAGCGGTCCGCCCAGCGCTTGGCCGTCGTCGGCGAGACCTGGAAACGCTCGGCGGCCCTGCGCAGCGGCCAGCCGTCCTCGACCACGCAACGGGCCAGACGCAGGCGGCCGGTCTCGGTCAGCGGTGCGTTACGGTGTGGCATGAGGGCCTTTCTGGGAGCCGGTGCAGATGTCGCAATCCACACCGAGCCAGAAGGCCCTCACTCATTTCAAGATCACCCAGCCGTGAACCCCGTCACCAACCTCCGTGGTCAGTACACCTAG
>NZ_JBIAXC010000113.1:0-1055 GCF_042896295.1 Kitasatospora sp. NPDC001309
GGTGTTCCAGTCGGCGACCCAGGCGCGGATGTCGCGTTCGAGGGCCTGGACGGAGCGGTGGACGCCGCGGCGGAGCTTCTTGTTGGTGAGTTCGGCGAACCACCGCTCGACCAGGTTCAGCCAGGACGAGCCGGTCGGCGTGAAGTGCAGGTGGAAGCGTGGGTGTGCCAGCAGCCACTTCTTGACGGTCTCGGTCTTGTGAGTCGCGTAGTTGTCGCAGATCAGGTGTACGTCCAGGCCGGCCGGGACCTCCCGGTCCAGCTTGGCCAGGAACTTCTTGAACT
The DNA here is from genome assembly GCF_042896295.1 of Kitasatospora sp. NPDC001309. Classification (NCBI taxonomy): domain Bacteria; kingdom Bacillati; phylum Actinomycetota; class Actinomycetes; order Kitasatosporales; family Streptomycetaceae; genus Kitasatospora; species Kitasatospora sp. NPDC001309. The sequence continues at coordinate 285 of NZ_JBIAXC010000113.1, forward strand.
CGGCGGTGCGGTGACGCCGGTGGAGGGAGCCGATCACCTTGCCGGTGGTCGCGTCCAGGGCGGCGAACAGTGTTGTGGTGCCCGCGCGCAGGTAGTCGTGGCTGGCCCGCTCGGGGACGCCGGGCATCATCGGCAGCACCGGCTGCGAGCGGTCCAGCGCCTGAATCTGGGACTTCTCGTCCACGCAGAGCACCAACGCCCGCTCAGGCGGGTCGAGGTAGAGCCCGACGACGTCGTGGACCTTGTCGACGAAGAACGGGTCGGTGGACAGCTTGAACGACTCGGCCCGGTGCGGCTGGAGACCGAACGCCCGCCAGACCCGCGAGACCGTGGACTGGGACAGGCCCACCCGCTCGGCCATCGAGCGGGTCGACCAGTGCGTGGCGTTCTTCGGTTTCGTCTCCAGAGTCACCCGGACCAGCTCGGCGACCTGCTCGTCGGTGACCGTCCGGACCCGGCCTGGGCGGGGTGCGTCGCCGAGGCCGTCCAGACGGTCCTTGAGGAAACGGCCCCGCCACTTGGAGACCGTCTCCGTGGTCACCCCGGTTGAGGCGGCCACCGAACTGGCCGAGCGGGCAAGCCCGTCAGGCTCGACCTCGGCACACGCAAGAACGATCCGGGCTCTCAACGCCAGGGCCTGCGGGGTGGACTGGCCCCGCACCCACGCGCCGAGCACCTGCCGCTCGTGATCCGACAACACCAGCTCGGCCAGCCTCGGCCCAGGACGTCCCATGCACTGACCAACGACGGATCAAGGACTCAGGACACTAG
>NZ_JBIAXC010000114.1:0-1030 GCF_042896295.1 Kitasatospora sp. NPDC001309
GGCGAAGCTGAGAACTTAAGCGCCAGTAAACGGCGGTGGTAACTATAACCATCCTAAGGTAGCGAAATTCCTTGTCGGGTAAGTTCCGACCTGCACGAATGGCGTAACGACTTCTCGACTGTCTCAACCATAGGCCCGGTGAAATTGCATTACGAGTAAAGATGCTCGTTTCGCGCAGCAGGACGGAAAGACCCCGGGACCTTTACTATAGCTTGATATTGGTGTTCGGTTCGGCTTGTGTAGGATAGGTGGGAGACTTTGAAGCAGCAACGCCAGTTGTTGTGGAGTCGACGTTGAAATACCACTCTGGTCGTGCTGGATGTCTAACCTGGGTCCGTGATCCGGATCAGGGACAGTGTCTGGTGGGTAGTTTAACTGGGGCGGTTGCCTCCTAAAGAGTAACGGAGGCGCCCAAAGGTTCCCTCAGCCTGGTTGGCAATCAGGTGTTGAGTGTAAGTGCACAAGGGAGCTTGACTGTGAGACTGACGGGTCGAGCAGGTACGAAAGTAGGGACTAGTGATCCGGCGGTGGCTTGTGGAAGCGCCGTCGCTCAACGGATAAAAGGTACCCCGGGGATAACAGGCTGATCTTCCCCAAGAGTCCATATCGACGGGATGGTTTGGCACCTCGATGTCGGCTCGTCGCATCCTGGGGCTGGAGTAGGTCCCAAGGGTTGGGCTGTTCGCCCATTAAAGCGGTACGCGAGCTGGGTTTAGAACGTCGTGAGACAGTTCGGTCCCTATCCGCTGTGCGCGTAGGAGTGTTGAGAAGGGCTGTCCCTAGTACGAGAGGACCGGGACGGACGAACCTCTGGTGTGCCAGTTGTCCTGCCAAGGGCATGGCTGGTTGGCTACGTTCGGGAGGGATAACCGCTGAAAGCATCTAAGCGGGAAGCCTGCTTCGAGATGAGCACTCCCACCTCCTTGAGAGGGTAAGGCTCCCAGTAGACGACTGGGTTGATAGGCCGGATATGGAAGCCCTGTAAGGGGTGGAGTTGACCGGTACTAATAGGCCGAGGGCTTGTCCTCAG
>NZ_JBIAXC010000115.1:0-1030 GCF_042896295.1 Kitasatospora sp. NPDC001309
AGTACCGTGAGGGAATGGTGAAAAGTACCGCGGGAGCGGAGTGAAATAGTACCTGAAACCGTGTGCCTACAAGCCGTGGGAGCGTCGTTCACCAGCTTGCTGGTGGGCCGTGACTGCGTGCCTTTTGAAGAATGAGCCTGCGAGTTTGCGGTGTGTAGCGAGGTTAACCCGTGTGGGGTAGCCGTAGCGAAAGCGAGTCCGAATAGGGCGGTTGAGTTGCATGCCCAAGACCCGAAGCGGAGTGATCTAGCCATGGGCAGGTTGAAGCGCGGGTAAGACCGTGTGGAGGACCGAACCCACCAGGGTTGAAAACCTGGGGGATGACCTGTGGTTAGGGGTGAAAGGCCAATCAAACTCCGTTATAGCTGGTTCTCCCCGAAATGCATTTAGGTGCAGCGTCACGTGTTTCTTGCCGGAGGTAGAGCACTGGATAGGCGATGGGCCTTACCGGGTTACTGACCTTAGCCAAACTCCGAATGCCGGTAAGTGAGAGCGTGGCAGTGAGACTGTGGGGGATAAGCTCCATGGTCGAGAGGGAAACAGCCCAGAACACCGACTAAGGTCCCTAAGCGTGTGCTAAGTGGGAAAGGATGTGGAGTCGCAGAGACAACCAGGAGGTTGGCTTAGAAGCAGCCACCCTTGAAAGAGTGCGTAATAGCTCACTGGTCAAGTGATTCCGCGCCGACAATGTAGCGGGGCTCAAGCACACCACCGAAGTCGTGTCATTCACGTGTGAAGGCCTAACGGCTGCGTGGATGGGTAGGGGAGCGTCGTGTGCCGGGTGAAGCGGCGGTGGAAACCAGTCGTGGACGGTATACGAGTGAGAATGCAGGCATGAGTAGCGATACAAGAGTGGGAAACTCTTGCGCCGATTGACCAAGGGTTCCTGGGTCAAGCTGATCTGCCCAGGGTAAGTCGGGACCTAAGGCGAGGCCGACAGGCGTAGTCGATGGACAACGGGTTGATATTCCCGTACCCGCTTTGAAGCGCCAACGCTGAACCTCTTGATGCTAAGCCCGTGAAGCCGTCC